>DAOUML010000139.1:0-5680 GCA_034411635.1 Anaerolineales bacterium | reverse complement strand
AATCCTGAGTGGGCCATGAAGTACGGCGTTCAGGGAATTCCCACTTTACTTTTTATTGGCAATGGTCAGATTAAAGACCGGATAGTTGGCGCAGTACCTGCTCAAGTAATCAAGGCCAAAGTGGATATACTCCTCAACTAAATTTGCAGCTATTTCTTGGCAAGTTTTGCGAAAAACATCAAACCCTAACAAACATTCATATCTCACTAAGCAAGGAGTGTTTACCATGTCTGAAAGAATCGAAATCAAAGCCAGTAAAAATGGACCTTATCTCATTGCAGGAACCGCGACTTTCACCGATGCCGAAGGCAAAGTGAAACAAACGGATGGCAAAATGTTTGCCCTGTGTCGTTGCGGGCAATCTGCGAATAAACCTTTTTGCGATGGCTCGCACAAGCGGGTCAACTTTGAAACCCCCGAAGGCGTCATCAGCCTGTCTGTTATCGAATAGAACGCTTTTATGGCATCTCAACCCAAATACGATGTTGCTATCATTGGCTCTGGCATTGGCGGATCGACCCTGGCCAGCATTCTTGCCCGCCAGGGCTTGTCCGTCATCGTCTTCGAAGGCGGACAGCACCCGCGCTTCACCATCGGCGAGTCAATGATCCTGGAAACTTCCGAAGCCATGCGCGCCCTGGCCGAATTCTACGATGTGCCCGAACTGGCCTATTACTCATCCGAAAACTACTATCCGGTCATCGGCACCCAGCACGGGGTCAAGCGCCACTTTAGTTTTGTTCACCACACTGTCGGGGAACAGGTTGATGTCGAGAAAAGCCTGCAAGCTGTCATCCCGCGCCTGCCCTACGGACACGAAATCCACATCACCCGCCAGGACTCGGACTATTTTCTGACTTCCGTCGCCGTTTCCTATGGCGCGACTATCATGCAAAACACTTTCATCAAGGATATCAACGTCGGCGCGGAGGGCGTGGAAATCATCACCGCCAAAGACGTGGTCTATCACGCCGAATACGTCATCGACGCGGGCGGCATGAAATCCATCCTGGCGCAAAAGCAAAACTGGCGGCACCGCGATTGCATGACCCATTCACGAACCATCTTCACCCACATGATTGACGTGCCGTGTTTCAACGAAGTCGGCCCCAACCGCGAGCAATTCCACCACCCCTACCGGCTCTCCGAAGGCACGCTGCACCACATTTTCAAAGGCGGCTGGCTGTGGGTGATTCCCTTTAACAACCACCCGGACTCGACCAATCCGCTATGCAGTGTCGGCCTGCAACTCGACCCGCGTCTGTACCCCCAGCGCGACGATTTGACCCCCGAACAGGAATTTCGCGATTTCATCCAGCGCTTCCCCGACCTGGCCGCCCAACTTGAACGCGCCAAACCCGTGCGCGATTTCATGCGTATCGACCGGCTGCAATACTCCGCCCATCACATCGTTGCTGACCGCTACGCCCTGCTGGCGCACGCCGCCGGGTTCATCGACCCGCTCTACTCCAAAGGTCTCTACGTCACCCACGCCAGCATCTTCCTGATGGCCGACCTGCTCATAAAAGCCAAACAAACCGGCGATTATTCCGCCGCCGCCTTTGCCCCGCTCGAAACCATGACCCTCAACTACATCAACATGCACGACCGGCTGGTAGCCAGTTCGTTCAAATCCTGGCACAATTACAAACTCTGGCAGGTCTACTCGGTGGTCTGGCTGCAAGGCGCGTACCTCGAATACCTGCGCCTGGTGATGAACCGCTTCCGCGCCGCTGGCGACCGCGCTAAATACCTCGAGCTAATGAAGCCCCACAAGCTGGCCGGCGGCGGCTTCGACAAGTTCTTTGAAATCCAGGAACAAATCGACGCCCTGATGGATGCCGTCAACCCCGACGACGAATCCGACGTAGACCGTACCGTCGCCGAAATCCGCCGCCTGTTCGACGTCTTCCCCTGGATGCCCACCACCATCCGCGCCCTGCTATATGGCAAAAACCACCTGCCCGATAACAAACTGCGCCTGAACCTGCTCGATAAACGCGTAGGCTTCATGGGCAGCGGCGCGTACCGCCAGCACTTCTTCGGCGATGAATCCATGCTCCGTTTGCTCGTTTTAGCTGCCAAAGACGAGTGGAAATACTCCATCGGTGGAGTCAAGCGCCAGCGCAAAACCAAAGCCCGCCTGGCCTGGCAGGTTCAGGCAAAACTGCCATGAACATCCTCCTCACCGGCGCAACCGATGGCATCGGCCTCGACTTCGACCTCGAACGCTCGCGCCAGACCGAAACCGACCTGACCGCCCAAGGCTTTTCGTCCCGCTTCATCCAGACGGACTTGAGCCAGCCCGATTTTCTCGCCGAACTTTTGCCGCAACTCCCGCCCTGCGACGTACTGGTTAACAACGCCGGGATTAGCGCAGTGGGCGCATTTGCCGCTCTCGACTGGCCGCGCCAACAGCGCGTGTTGGATGTCAACCTGCGCGCGCCGATTCAACTGACCAACGCCATTCTGAAAAACAAACTACTGAAGCCAGGCGGCTCGCTGGTTTTTATTTCATCACTCTCGCATTACGTCGGTTACCCCGGCGCGGTAATCTATGCCGCCAGTAAAGACGGCCTGGCAACCTACGCCCGCAACCTGCGCATATCGCTCAAAATGCAAAACCACGTCCTGGTTGTCTTCCCCGGCCCGACGCGCACCACCCATGCCCACCGCTACAGCCCCGATAACGCCCGCGAGTCCAAACGAATGTCTCCTGAAACCCTGGCCGCCCAGGTCTTTCAAGCCGTTCAGCGCCGGCGTGAAAAACTCTTTCCCAACCCCGCCGCCTGGCTGATGGGCATGGTCGGGCTATGGTTCCCATCCCTGGCTGAGCGGGTGATGAAACGCGCCCTATTCGACGCTCTCAACGGTAGGACATTGACCTGATGTTCGATTCCTATCTTCGCCGCTGGAAAGACCGATTAATCGAGCCGCTCGCTGCCCCGCTCGGCTCCGTTTCCCCGGCATTCCTCACCCTCCTGGGCCTGCTGACCGGACTCACCGCCGCCTGGCTCGCCGCTATCGGAAGCGTAGTGCCCTCGCTGTTGGTCTGGCTGCTCAGCCGAATCTTTGACGGTCTCGATGGCCTGGTTGCCCGCCGATTCAACAAGCAAAGCGACTTCGGCGGCTACCTCGACATCGTTTGCGACTTTACCGTCTACGCCGCCGTGCCGATTGGCCTGACCATTTTCCAGCCGACCACGATCAACTTCATCGCGCTGGCGGTCATGCTCTCCTCGTTCTATATCAATGCTGCCTCGTGGATGTACCTCTCCGCCCTGCTTGAAAAACGCGCCGCCCGCGACGCATCCACCCAAACCAGCATCATCATGCCATCCGGGCTAATTGGCGCAACTGAATCGATCACCGCCTTCTGCGTCTTCCTGCTCTTCCCGGCCCACATCGCCCCGCTCTTTGGCATTTTCTCCGCCCTGGTCTTCATCACCATCATCCAACGGCTCGTTTGGGCAAAACAAAACCTGACACCTGACACTTAAGCACATGACACCTATAAAACCCGCCCCCACCTTCACCCTGACATCCGCATCCGGCGAGCAAATCACACTCGGTGAAGTGCTCAAAAGCGGCAATCACACCCTTCTGGTCTTTCTCCGTCATCTGGGCTGAATACCCTGCCGCGAGCATGTCGCACAGTTGTGCGCCCATCAAGACGAAATCGCCGCGCTAAACACGCGCGTTTTTATCATCTCCTTTGGCACCCTGCCCGCCGTTCAGCAATGGATGAGCGAAACCTGTACCACATTCACCGTTTTACTCGATCGCGAGCGAACAGTTTACAACGCCTACGGCCTGGAACGCTCGCGCCTGCGCTCCTTAAGCCTGCGTACGCTCTGGTTATACGCCCGCAACCACCTGCGCGGTCAGCAAATGCATTCATCACACGGCGACGACACATCCCAACTTGGCGGCGACTTCATCGTCGATAAAAACGGCATCCTGCGCCTGTCTTACCCCAGCCACGACCCAGTCGATAGACCGCCGGTGGGGGCGTTGTTGCAAGTTCTACAAAAACTCCCCTAAACCTTTACACAGCTTTCATTTTATTCTCGCCTTTTCAGATTAAAATTGTGGCAATTGCTCGTCAAGGAGATTTTTCCCATGAACAAACAAACCATTGCTGTTATCACCACCGCCGCAGTGACTACCATCATCGTCATCGTCGTCTTTATCCTGCTCATGCCTGTCATCGGCCCGCGCTTTATGCACCCGATGATGATGGGTGGAAGCGAATCTGCACCCGCCGCGCTCAACACCGCCACCACCCGCCCAACCGATAACGGTCTGTTCACCGCATCCTGGCGCAGTGATACGGGCGATGTGCCGCTCAACCAGATGCACACCTGGACTCTGACCGTCACCACCCCCGACGGCGCGCCCGTTGAAAATGCTGAAATTATCGTCGATGGCGGCATGCCCCAGCACGGACACGGCCTGCCGACCAGGCCACAGGTAACCGCCTACCTCGGTAACGGCGAATACCGCGTCGAGGGCCTGCGCTTCCAGATGACCGGCTGGTGGGAAGTGAAATTCATCATCAGCGCGGGCGGGCAGACCGATTCCATCACCTTTAATCTTTCCCTGAAATAACCCTTGTGGAGCGGGATGCTATCCCGTCCTGTTCACCAACATGAAAAAAAACCTTCTCATTACAGGTATTGCCCTCGTCATCGTCGCCGCCCTCGCTTTGTGGGCTTTCTGGCCGCGCAGCCAGTGGACAACGGAAGAAACCGAACTCCTGGGCGGGCTGTGGATTGGCTCCCTGCCGCCCCTGCCGCCCGACCCCTCCAACCGCTACGCCGACGACCCGCGCGCCGCCGAACTTGGCCACAAACTCTTCTTTGATACCCGCTTCAGCATCACTGGCGATGTCTCCTGCGCCACCTGCCACCAGCCAGAGTTGATGTTCACCGACGGCCTGCCGCTGGCCGAAGGCGTCGGCACCACCGACCGCAAAACCATGACCGTTATCGGCACCGCCTACAGCCCCTGGCAGTTCTGGGATGGCCGCAAAGATAGCCAGTGGGCGCAAGCCCTCGGCCCGCTCGAAAGCGCAGTGGAACATGGCGGCGCGCGTACGATGTACGCTCATCTCATCGCCGAACATTACCGCGCTGAATACGAAACCATCTTCGGTCCCCTGCCCGATTTCTCCGACCGGAGCCGCTTCCCCGCGATGGCCGGGCCAGTCGATGACCCCGCCGCCCGCTCCGCCTGGGATGCGATGACTCCCGAAGACCAGGACGCCGTGACGCAGGTCTTTGTCAACGTCGGCAAAGCGATTGCTGCCTATGAGCGCCTGCTCCTGCCTGCCCCCTCGCGGTTCGACCAATATGTGGAAGCATTGCTCAATCAAGACCGGCGCGCCCTGAACACCGCCCTGACGGAAGATGAAGTCGCCGGATTGCGCCTGTTCATTGGCAAAGCCGAGTGCATTCAGTGTCATAATGGGCCGCTCTTCACCAACAACGATTTCCACAATACCGGTGTCCCCACCGGGCAGGGATTGTCATTAGATATGGGTCGCGCTTCAGGCGTGCAAGCCCTGCTTAACGACGAATTCAACTGTCTCGGGCGCTGGAGTGATGCCGGGGAGATGGATTGCGTCGAACTGCGCTTCCTCGTCTCAGAAGGTGAAGAACTCGAAGGCGCGTTCAAA
>DAOUML010000138.1:0-11619 GCA_034411635.1 Anaerolineales bacterium | reverse complement strand
TTAATCGAAATATGTCAGCCGATTGGGGTCGGCGAGATGGGCGAAGATTTCTGCGATGATGGGCTGGGTGGTGCGGTTTTTGGAGAGTGGGGGCAAATTTTCAGGGCAGAAAAAATCGACGGCGGGGGTTTCCATGCTGGGGGTTGGTTCGCCGCCCAAAATTTCACAGAGAAAGACGATTTTGTAAGCGTGCCAGAATTCAAGCGGCTCAAAACGGCAGGCATCATAAACCCCAATTACTTTAACCGCCTGCACGGTTAGTCCGCTTTCTTCAAACACTTCCCGCTCGACCATTTCGCGCGGCGATTCGCCCAGGTCGGCCCAGCCGCCGGGCAGCGACCAGCAACCATCGGTCACTTCCTGCACGAGCAGGATTTTGCCATCACGCACCACCGCGCCGCGCACATCCACTTTTGGAGTCGGGTAGCCATGCTGAAGACTGAAACTTTCCAAAATGGCTTCTTTTTTCAGCCCTGCTTGGGCGGCAATAATTTCGGCGATGATTGCCTGCAAGCGGCGGTAGCGTTCGAGGTCGAATTCATTTTTGGTGTAGGCCAGCCCGGCCTGCGAAAGGGTGTAAAGTTCGCGGGCCAGGCCGAGCCAATCGGGAATCTGGGTTGTCATGCCACAAAAATATTACCCCGTTCGTTCCCACAGACGCAACCCGTCAAACTGCTGGGCGTAATCGCGCATTTTCTGACGCATATCGGCGTCATCCTCAAACAACATGCTGATTTGTGATTTGTGCGCGGCGATGCTTTCCTGCCATGCTTGCAACCCCTCTTTTGAAACGTAAAAATTCTTTTCTGTCAGCCCAATCGTCTTTTCGGGCAGGCTCTCCGGTTCGCGGAAGAAGTAGGGAATATCGGCATAATACCAGAGCGGACGGTTGAGCCGTTCGAGCGCGGCGCGCGCAATGATATGGTCAACATGCGCGCCAATGCCCAGCGGCCCCACCAGCACATCATACTGATTCAAGCGGCTGGCAAGCAGATTGGTCACATCGTCGATCACTGCCGCATCGCGTGGATTCAGCCCGCCGAAAATGCCCTGTCCGTATAATAGCGAACCGGTATTGCTGCGCCGGTAAATACAATCTGGCACAGGGAAATGAACCGCCAGCCCACCCACCCTTCGGCAAGCGTTCTGGTCTTCGATGCGCCGCAGGGCAACCGTTTCTTCGGGCGTGCCGGTTTTCCAGGATTCGTGCATGGCCTGGGTAAACGGCGACATGGGCCCGGCGGGCGGAGTGCCGGCGAAAATTGTCCAGATTTCTACTGGAATGCCGGTGCGGGTTTGCTCCCAGATTAAACCGCCGCATGAAAGCACCGCATCATCAAAGTGGGGGGAGATATAAATCCAGCGCATAGTATCAGACTGAGTATAAGAAGTTTTGGTTGAGGTATCCATAGCAGTTCCGTGACAGAGGGGAATGAAGGTGATGATACCAGCAAGTGGGAAGGAAGAAAAGGAATTGCCGTGGCCTATCGCAATTCTCAATTTCAGATTGGGTTAAATTAGGTGGAGCCGCCTTCAGGCGGTGAATCTCATTTAATTTGGTATCATTGCCAAACCACAGTCAAACGGAGGCCCGTCCATGAAATTTTCCGAACAACTCGATATTTACCTGCGCGCTCGCTTTACCCTGATCGGACTCGTCACCAGCGAGGAGGAACGCGCCATCGAAGCGGTGCGGGCGGTCTGCGAGCAATCGGCGCGGAACTGTTTCGCCTGGGACGCCGCCGACGGCTTCGTCACCCTGGCGGGCAGCGCCGCCCCGCCCACCGCCCGCGATCCGCTGACCGCGCTGGAGCAGGTCGAGAAATCCGCAGAGAACGCGCTTTTCGTCCTCAAAGACTTCCACGAGTTCTGGAACGAGCCGCGCGTCAAACGCAAACTGCGCAACCTGGCCCAGCGGCTCAAATTCACCCGCAAGACAATTCTCGTTACGCTGCCCTCCGCCAAAATCCCCGACGAAATCAAAGACGAAACCGTCGTCATGGACTTCCCCACCGCTGGCGCGCCCGAACTCGAAGGCGTGCTGGCAAACCTGACCAAAACCCCCGGCGTCAAGGTCAGCCTGACGGCGCTGGGGCGCGACAAACTCATCCAGGCCGCCATGGGGCTGACGATGGCCCAGGCCCAGCGCACCTTTGCCAAAGCCATCGTCCGCGACGGCGAACTGACCGACGAAGACATCGACCTGGTGACGCAGGAAAAGAAGCAAATCATCCGCGCCAGCGAAGCGCTTGAGTTTTATTCCGTCACCGAAACCCCCAACGACGTGGGCGGCCTGGGCATTCTCAAAGACTGGCTGCGCCTGCGCGAACGCGCCTTCACCCACGAAGCCCGCGAATACGGCCTGCCCGCCCCCAAAGGCGTGGCCCTGATTGGCATTCCCGGAACCGGCAAAAGCCTGACCGCCAAAATGATTGGCAACCTGTGGCGTTTGCCCCTGCTGCGGTTGGATGTCGGCGCATTATTCGGCAGCCTGGTCGGCGAATCGGAGGAGCGCGCCCGCCGCGCCCTGCGCCTGGCTGAAACGGTCGCCCCCTGCGTGGTCTGGATTGACGAAATCGAAAAAGGACTCTCGCACGGCGGCCAGGACAGCGGCACCAGCACGCGCGTCTTCGGCACCATCCTGACCTGGATGCAGGAAAAAAGCGCCGCCTGCTTCGTGGTTGCCACCGCCAACGACATCTCCAAACTGCCCCCCGAACTCTTGCGCAAAGGCCGCTTCGACGAAATCTTCTTCCTCGACCTGCCCACCCAAAAAGAACGCGAAGAAATCTTCAACGTCCACCTGCGCAAACGCAACCGCCTGCCCCAGGATTTCGACCTGCCGCGCCTGGCCCAACTGGCCGCCGGATACGTCGGCGCGGAAATCGAACAGGCCGTCATCGAAGCCATGTACGTCGGCTTCAACCAGGAACGCGAATTCAACAGCGACGACATCGCCACAGCCCTCAAACGCCAGGTGCCGCTTTCGGTCTCGCAGCGCGAAACCATCCAATCCCTGCGCGATTGGCTGCGCGAAGGCCGCGCCCAATCGGCCTCCTTCCAGGAAATCATCGAAGCCGAGCAGGAATTCGTCCCCCTGCAACTCGAAATCAAACGCTAACCGCCCATGCCGTCCTACGCCCCCCTGCGCGCCTGGCTTTCCCTTTTCAGCGCCACTTTCTTCACCCTGGCCGCCAGCCTGCTCTTCGCGGTTTTGCTGGGCGATGATTTCCCCCTCTCATTCTGCATCACCCTGCCCGGCTTTTTCGCCCTCTGGATGTGGGCTGGCGCGGGCGACACCTTTTACCGACGCGTCATCTTCCTGTTCACCGGTTCCGTTTTACTGGCCGCTCTCTCCATTTTCGGGTGGATGTCCGCCAGCCTGACCCTGAACGGGGACCTGCTCTCCATGCTTGTCCTGGCCTTTGGCTTGTTCGCCATCCTGCCCCTGACCGGGTTGGCCTACATCTTCTTCCGCTACTTCCTCGCCAGTTTGCTCGAACCGCCCTGGGCGGCGCGCTTCCCAACCGGCAAATTCCGCTTTCCAACCGATTCAGCCCGTTCCCTGCTCTACACCACCGCCCCGCTGACAAGTGATTTTACCCGCCGCGCCATCGTCCGCCGCCTGGGCCAGGCCGATTTTGACGAATCCGCGTCCCTGTTGGCCCAGGCCGTCAGCGACCACCCCGAACCGGAAATCCGCGCCCTGGCCCTGCAAATGCTCGCCGCGCACCGCAGCCGCGACTCGGTCAATGCCGTCTGCCAGATTTGGGCCGCCTCGCGTCATCCCGAATTGGAGAAATTGATTGCGCGCCAGGCGTGGGTTGCCAGCGAACCGACCGAACTGACGGTACTGACCACCCTCTTGCAAGCCGACGAAAAACGCTTCGCCAAACTCAAGCCCGAATGGGTGGCCGCGCTCGTTCAGGCCGGTCACGATAAGAATGCCCAAATTGCCGCCTTTGCCCGCCGCTTGCTCGAAACCCTTGAAAGCGTAGAAGCCCGCGAAGCCCTCTGTCAACTGGTCATCGCCCGGCAAAACCCGCTTGCGCAAGAAATTGCCCTGCAAAAAGGATATTTGCCCCAAGAGGAGCGGAATCGCGCCCTTTTCCTGTTCCTGTGCGCAGAATGGCAGCGCTACGACGCCCTCGACTTTGACCGTTCCCTCATGCACCGCGCCTATCTCGCCGCCGATTCATCTCTGCGCGAGCGCATCCGCGAAAAAGTGCGCGCCAGCGGACGGGTCGACTTCCTGCCCATCCTGGCCGGGGACGGTGTTTCGACCCACAAAACCAGCCTGAACAGCGCCGAAGCCGAAGTGCTGGCCCAAACCCTGTCCGCCAACCGCGATTGGCCCGCCCTGTGGAAACTGGCCGCCGAAGCGCCCTACCGTATCAGCGTGCAGGTCATCACGCAGTTGACGCAATCCGGCTGGCAGCCGGATGACCCCGAAGAACGCAATATCCTCGCCGACCTGGGCGCGCTGATTGCCGCCGGGCTGCCCAGCGAGACCGCCGAAATGCAATCGCTCTTTCCGCTGGCGCTCCTGCAAGCCAGCGCGCGCGTGCCAGGCCGGATTAACGATGTCAGTTTCGCGCCATCCGCGCCGCTGATTGCCGTCGGCACCGGGCAGCGCAAGGTCGTTTTATGGGATTACCAGACCGCCCAACGCGCCGCCGTGCTGGGCAACTTCAACCGCTCGATTGGGCAGGTCGCTTTTTGCGACGAGGGCTGGCTGGCCTGTTCCGAGCGCACCAATACCAGCGCTTCCTGCAACCTCCACGTTTACCCGCCCGATTACCGCGAAAAAGACGCCTTCGTGCTCGGTCAACACAACAGCGCAGTGACCGCCCTGGCCCCGGCCGGCGGCGGACGGCTGCTCTCCGCTGGGCGCGATTCGCAACTGATTCTTTGGGATTTACAAACCCGACGCACCCTCTTGAGCCGCCAGAACATGCCCGATTGGGCGCGCGGCTTGCGCGTCTCGCCTGAACACGAAAAAATTCTCTACCTGCGCAGTGGCTTGGCGCTGCTCTCTCTGTCCGATTTGAATCATATCGGCTGGGGAAGTTTGAAACCAGTCTTGCGCAGCGCTGATTTTTCGCCCAACGCCAGCCAGGTCTTTGCCGGGACGCATTCGGGGCAGGTGTTGGTCTATCCGCTTGAAAAGGCAAGAAAAACCACCGGGTCTGGTGGCCGCGAGATGGCCCTATTACGCTCCGAAAAAACGCCCCTGACCACCTACCCCGTCAAAGAGCGCGTCGAAGGCGTCGAGAGCCTCAAACGCTACGGCGTCCTGTTGACGGTGGGCAGCGGCGGCGAGATTCGTTTCTTTTCCATCGCCACGCGTCAACTTCTGGGCAGTCTCATGGTTCCGGGCGGGCAGGCCACTTCCGTCCATATCTCGCCCGACCAATCGTTCATGGCCGTCGGCTCGCAACTGCTCGCCAGCAGTGCTTCGCAACTCACCTTTTGGGATTTGCGAGCCCTCGATTTTCAGTCCGAGCAGCCATTTTCTGCCATGCAGGTTGAAATCATGGCCCTGCTTAAATCCATGCTCGAACACGATGAATTTTCAGAACGCGCCAAACGGGCGTTAAAATTCATGCAAATCGTCCTGCGCCACCGCCTGCGCTACGCCATCGAAATCGGCGAAGCCCCCACCCTGGCGCTGGGTGAGTTTGATATTGAGATTGAATGAGATTTCCCTCACCCTAGCCCTCTCCCAAAGGGAGAGGGGACAAAGGCTGGTTTAGCCCAATATCCCCTCTCCCACCGGGAGAGGGGCAGGGGTGAGGGCACGTTATTGGAGAAAAAATGAACTGGTTCACCTCCTTATTCAAAAAACAGCCCCTCGAAGGCTCGCAAAACCAGAGTCAAGCCCTGCGCCTCGAACTGGCCGAGCGCGATAGGCAAATTTCCCAACTCAAATCGGATATGGAACGCCAACGCTGCGAAGCCGAAAGCCGCCAGCAAGCCGAATTGACCCGACTGCTGACCGACCTGGCCGCCCCGCTGACCCAACTGCGCACCCAGGCGCATTTGCTCGAAGCCGAAGGCCGCCCGGTCTCGGCCCGCGATGTGCTGACCGTTGCCCGGCGGCTGACCCGCAACCTGGAAGATTACGGCCTGCAACTGGAAGATACTGTCGGCGCGCAAACCGCCTTCGACCCGAACCTGCACGAAGCGCTCTCCGGCGCGGCGGCTCTCCAGCCGGGGCAGGCGGTCATCGTTCGTTTTTCGCGCGTCAGCCTGAACGGCAGAATTTTGCGCAAAGCCGGAGTGGAAGCGGCATGAGCGGCAGATTGGCGATTGATTTCGGCACCTCCAACACCGTCGTTGCCGCCTGGGACGAATCCCGCGGCGAGGGAATCCCGCTCTTTGTGCCAGATTACGCCCACACCTACCAGCAAGGCGGCGAACAAATCAGCGTCGTGCCCTCCCTGATCCACTACGCCGACCCGCAAAAACGCTTCATCGGCGAGCAGGTGCTGGCCCAAAACCTGTACCACTCGCCGCGCACCTTCCGCTGGATGAAACGTTACATCTCGAATCGCAGTCCGCTCAAGGTACGGCTGGATGGGCGCGAGATTTCGCCCCAGCAAGCCGGGCAGGATTTCCTGTCAAGCGTGCTGCTCTTTGCCGCCGCAGAACTAAACGCCGCCGAGGAAGAAATCGCCCTGACGGTGCCGGTTGAATCCTTCGAGCATTACGAAACCTGGCTGGCGGGCGTAGCCGAAGCGGCGGGTCTGCCGCGCTTCCGGCTGATCGACGAACCCTCCGCCGCCGCGCTCGGCTATGGGGCCCACATCCAGCCCGGGGATGTCTACCTGGTCTTTGATTTTGGCGGCGGAACCATGCACGCCGCCGTCATCCTGATTGAGGAGCAGCCCGAAGCGAACAGCCGGCAACGCTGCCGGGTGCTGGGCAAGGCCGGGGCCGAACTGGGCGGCATGACCCTCGACCAGTGGCTGTTCGAGGACATCCTGCGCGAACACGGACGCAGCGATCACGACGAGGACATCCGCCAAATCAGCAACGCCCTGCTGACCGAGTGCGAACACGCCAAACAGCGACTCTCCTTCCACGAACGCGCCGACGTGAGCGTGGTTCACCCGACAACCGGCATGGCCCTGGCTTCGGAATTTACCCGCAGCCGCTTCGAAAGTCTGCTCGACCAGCGCGAAGCCTTCACCACCGTCGACCGCACCATCCGCCGCGCCCTGAACGACGCCCGTGAGCGCGGCTACACCGAGGAAAACATCAAAGCGGTGCTGATGGTCGGCGGCGGCAGTCAGATTCCGGCCATCCAGCAAACCTTGCGGCGCATTTTTGGCAACGAGCGGGTCATGCTCAACCGTCCGCTCGATGCGGTGGCGCGTGGCGCGGCAGCCTTCATCGCCGGGATGGATTTTTACGATCACATCCAGCACGATTACGGCCTGCGTTATCTGAATCGGGCCAAAGGGGAGTATGATTACCGCATCATCGTCCCGCGCGGGACTCCCTACCCGACCGCCGACGCGCTGACGCGGGTCTCCATCAAGGCCACATACGACGGTCAGACTCAGTTGGGCATGGCAATTTACGAAATCGGCGAATTGCGCCGCAAACTGGGCAGCGGCGCGGTTGAACTGGTTTTTGACCCCTCCGGCGCGGCCCGTTTGAGCGAAGTCAAGGCCCTGGACGAAGAACGCCGCAGTTATTTTTGGATGAACGAACACGCCCCCACCTTCCTGCAAGCCGAGCCGCCCGGAAAAGCGGGCGAATCGCGCTTCGAGGTTGCTTTCTCGGTCGATGACAACAAACGCCTGTTGCTGACCGCCCGCGACCTGCAAACCGGCAGGACGCTGTATGAGAATTATCCGGTGATTAAGTTGACTTAACATTCAACCCTCACCCTCCGCCCTCCCCCGAGGGGGGAGGGGACTTTTGAAATCATCCGATTCTGAACCCTTCTCCCTTCGGGAGAAGGGCAGGGATGAGGGAAAAGGGCGCAATTTTGCGCCAGCCTAGATACACAGGTTTTATAAGGAGAAAAACCATGTCGCAAATTGTTGTCATTCGCGTTCATAAAACCAAAATGAACGCCAAAAACCTGCTCCTGCAAGCGATTGCCGAGGCAGGCTACACCCTCAAAGAAGGTTTCTTCGACCGTTTTCGCAGTAAAGACGAAATCCGCCTGAAGGAAGCCGATATTAAATTCCAGAAAAAGGGTGAATTTTACGAGATGGTGGCGCGAGGCAACGTCAACGGCCCGGCCATTCTGCAAAATATCTCGCAACGCTACCTCTACCACCTGACGCGCAACAAACTGGAAGAACAGGGATTCGCCCTTGCGAGCGAAGAAACCCAAAAAGACGGACGCATCCACCTGGTTTTGCGACGCATGGCGTAGCGTTTTAGAAACTTTAAAGTTGAATCCTTGCGCAAAAAGCAAGAATTTTCAAACACAACCCCGCCGAGTTCGCGGGGCAAGCGGACACGAAGTACACAAAGTTTTTTAAGGGTCTTCCTTTGTGACCTTTGTGTACTTCGTGTTTCAGCCTTTGTGGTTCCGGCTTGTCCGGGTTAGGAGTTTGGCATGGAAATTCAAGAAATCGAAGTGATTATCGACAAAAACGGCGAAGTCAAAATCCAGGTGCATGGTGTCAATGGCACGACCTGCCTGGACCTGACCGCCGATCTGGAAGCCGCCCTGGGCGGCGAAGTCATTTCACGCGAAATGACAACCGCCATCGATGGCCTTGTGCAGGAACAGGTGCGCCAGAGCCAGAATCTCAAGAATGGCTGACGAGAGTCTGCGCCTGCATCACTTTCTGCCCCAAAGCCGCGCCAACGGGCCGGGATTGCGGGCCGTGGTCTGGACGCAGGGCTGTACGCTTGGCTGCCCCAACTGCTTCAACCCGCAAACCCACCCGGCGCAAGGCGGCAAACGAGTCGGCGTGGACGATTTTTTCGAGCAAATCATCAACCTGGGGGATTCGATTGAAGGCGTCACCCTCAGCGGCGGCGAACCTTTCCAGCAAATTGGGCCGGTTTTGGCGTTGCTCAAACGTCTGCGGGCTGAAACCTCGCTTTCTGCCCTGGTTTTTAGCGGCTACGCCTGGGAGGAGATACTACAATTCCCGGCCATCGACCAAATCCGCGCCTGCGTCGATGTTCTGATTGCCGGCCGCTACGATTCCGCCCAGGCTTTGCAGGATGGGCTGGTCAGTTCCGCCAACCAGCAGACGATTTTTCTAACTCATCGCTACACTCAGGCCGACCTGGATGCTGTTCCACCGGCTGAAGTCATTCTGATGCCGAATGGTGAAATTATCGCCAGCGGGGTGGGCGGGTTGGATGTTAACCCACTCGGCCCCATTCACCGAATGGGGCCGAGTGGGTGGCGTTGAAAGCGGCATTTTACTCGTCCAAATGATAGGTATGATACGCGTTTTGGCAGGGATTGCCCCAGGCGATGTGCATTTCGCGCGCGGTCAGGTCAATCACCAGTGCATTGATGGTTTTTTCACGATCGAGGGGGTCTTTTTTGTCGACAGCATGATTGCAAATCGAATTTGAAAAGTTAACATGGTCTTTCTGGATGGCTTGCAGCGATTTGATGGTGTGTCTGCTATTCTCGCGCAGCAAACGGGAAGCGCGGTGATAGCGCACATGCGAGCCTACCAGCGCATCGGGGTCTTTTTCTACCGCGTGCATTTTAGAGGTCAGATAGTGATTGGTGTGCGTCATGTATCCATCGTGGGCGTGGATCATGTCGAATTGCTGGGCTGAAACTTCCACCGAATAAATCTCGCCGCTTTCATGGATGATGATGTGGTTGTAGCCCGCCGCGCGATGCGGCACGATTGCCCGCCGAATAGCAACATCCAGTTTCGGCGCGGCCAGCACCGCCCGCCCAACCAGCAGGCGCGGAATGCCGATGCGCGGGTCGTTGGGGTAAACCGAGTCAATTAACTGCGCAATCCCTGCCGCGTTAAAACCGACATTGGGCAGCAGGCCGCCATAATTCATCGCCAGAAAGGGCGGCTCATCGTCTGGGCAGGCGTGAACGACATAGACATCGTCTTCGTCTTCGGGAACCCAGTCCTCGTTGTGGGCCGCCAGCACGTGACCATCGGCGGTGCGCGTTTCGTTAACCGCCATGCTGGTACAGCGCGTCAGGTGCAGGGCGTCGGTGGTGATGGCCTCCATGGTGTTCAGCGTCACCAAATCGCGGTAATCAACATTTGCGCCTTCAGCCATGCCGCGTAATTCATCGACATACTTTGGAAAACGCTCCTCGGCAAAGGGAAGATACTTTCGCGATTGAATCTTTGCCCCGTCCCAGGTCAGTTCCAACTGCTCATACGCCTCAGCCAACAGACTTTTGGCATTTTCAACGCTGTGGGCAATTTTCCCGCGAAAAGCCTCGCCAATTTGCCTGCCGACCTCCAAATGGGATCCGGCTACTTTAACCATTGGGACAGGTTCTTTGTGAATGGCTGTTTCGTATGGGTTTGTTAGCATAAACTTTTCTCCATCGTCATTGGGTAAATTGCTTAGCCTTCCGCAACCAACAGGCAAGCCGCCTCGTGTCCATCCGTCACCCGAACGTAAGTTGGGTCGCTTTGTTTGCAGGCCTCCACCGCCACCGGGCAGCGCGGATGAAAGCGGCAGCCACCCGGCAGGTTGAGCGGGTTGGGCGTCTCGCCCTGCAAAATGATACGCTCACGCCGCAGGCGCGGATTCGGAACCGGCACAACCGACAGCAAGGCTTTGGTGTACGGGTGCTGCGGATTTTTCAGCACTTCGGCGGTTGGCCCGCTTTCGACGATGCGGCCCAGGTACATGACCGCCAGCCGGTCGGCAAAGTAGGAAACTGTCCCCAGGTCATGGGTGATGAAAACAATCCCAACCCCGCGCGTTTTCTGCAACTCTTTGAGCAGGTTGAGAATCTCAGCCCGAACCGATACATCCAGCATCGAGACCGGCTCATCGGCAATCAAGAGTTCCGGCTGCAAAACCATCGCTCCGGCAATCACCACCCGCTGCCGCTGCCCGCCCGAAAGTTCGTGCGGATAGCGCAGGAAGTAATCCTCCGCCGGGCGCAACCCGGCATCCTCAAGTGCAGATTTTACCCGCGCAACCTGCTCATCGCGGCGGCGCGCCATCCCATGCACAACCAGCGGCTCGGCCACAATCTCGAAAATGGTTGCGCGTGGGTTGAGCGATTCATACGGGTCCTGAAAAATCATCTGGGCGTGCTGGCGCAGGTGTTTGAGCGACATGCGCGGAAGACTGTGTTGCTCGCGCGTGCCGACTGCGCCTGATTCAAGCGGTATCAGGCCAGCCCGGGCGCGGCGTTTGGCTGCCCCGATTCGTTGACCGTTGAAAAGGATTGTGCCATCCGTCTCTTGTTCCAGGCCAATCAGGGTGCGCGCAATGGTTGTCTTGCCGCAGCCCGATTCGCCCACAATCGCCAGCACCTCCCCACGCGCCAGCGCGAACGAGACCCCGTCCACCGCGCGGACGACATCCGGCCCGCGCCGCCGCAATAAATCGGTGAATGAGGGCGTCAGTGGGAAATGCTTGACCAGGTTTTCAACCATCAGGAGGGGGGAATCGGGCATA
>DAOUML010000137.1:0-17550 GCA_034411635.1 Anaerolineales bacterium | reverse complement strand
GGAGGGCGAAGCGTATTTTGCGAAGCCCGTAGTCGAAGGATGGTTGTTGAGCCTGTCGAAACACGCTCCGCTCAGGACTTATGCAAGAAGTCTATTCACCTTTTCGTCCTGAAGGTTTTGACCGTTCTCAAAACTTTCAGGACGTTTTTTTGATAGACATTCGTCCTTTTGTCCAGAGACAAAAGTCATAGATCAAATCACCCTATTAAGAAAATCCTTAATTGATTGACTTGTGCCAGCCTTATCGCTACCCTTAATTTGTTAGACAAATATTCTCTGACACCCAACCTATTGCAAATAAATTTCTTTACTTACCCCAAAGGAGGCACTATGTTAGGCGGTTATGCAAACAAACTGGCGCATGTTGATTTAACCAACAAGACGGTTGAATTCAAGGAAGTTCCTGAAGACTGGGCGCGCGACTATATTGGTGGGCGTGGTCTTGGCGTAAAATTCGTTTTTGAGAATGGCCCACAGGTTGACCCGCTTTCGCCCGATAACCTGCTTTGCTTTATGAACGGCCCGCTTACAGGCTCAGAAGCCAACATGAGTGGCCGCATGGCCGTTGTCACCAAATCTCCGCTGACGGGAACCATCACCGACAGTCATCACGGCGGCTGGAGCGCGGCCCGCTTGCGCTGGGCTGGTTACGATGGACTGCTCTTCAAGGGCAAATCCGAAAAACCGGTCTATGTCTATATCCATGATGGCGAGTTCGAAATTTTGGATGCGGGTGACGTTTGGGGTAAAAGCGTTCATGAAACCATGAAGTTTTTCAAAGATAAGTACGGCGAAAAAGACCTGACTGTGATTGCCATCGGCCCAGCGGGCGAGAACCTGGTTAAGTATGCCTGTTGGATGAACGAAGATGATCGCGCCAGCGGGCGCGGCGGCACCGGCTGCGTGGGCGGTTCAAAGAATCTCAAAGCCATTGTGGTTAAGGCCGAGCGAAAAATCACCAAAGCCGAAGACCGCGAAGCCTGGAAAGCGGCTGGCAAGCGCGTCCTTGAGTGCATCATGGCTGAAGAAAACATCACCAGCCCGCGCAAGGGTGGTTTGTCGGTCTTTGGTACCAATGTTCTCACCAACATCACCAACAGCATCGGCGCCTACCCAACCAAAAACAGCCAATACACGGCCTACGGCGAAAACGCCGAAACGCTCAGCGGTGAGTGGGTCAAAGAGAATCTGTTGGTCAACGACCCAACCTGTCATGCCTGCCCGGTGGCCTGCAAAAAAGAAATCGAGGTTAAAGATGGCCCCTATGCTGGCCTGCGCATGGAATCGGTGGAATACGAACCGTGCTGGTCGGTTGGCGCCAACTGCGGCAATCCTGATGCTCGCCTGGTTGGTAAAATGATTGACCTGTGCAACGATTATGGCATGGACGCGATTGAAATCGGCCACCCGCTTTCGGTCTGGATGGAAGCCAGCGAAAAAGGGTACACCAACGGCTCTGGCACGCTGGCCTGGGGCGATGGCGATGGGATGACCAATGCCGCCGCGATGATTGCCAAGCGTGAGGGCTTTGGCAATGTTTTGGCGGATGGGGCCAATGCGGTTGCCGAACATTTCGGACACCCCGAACTGGCGATGACGGTGAAGGGCCAGGCCATCCCGGCCTACGACCCGCGCGGGCTCAAGGGCATGGGCGTTGCTTACGCTACCAGCAATCGCGGCGCGTGTCACTTACGCGCTTATACCCCGGCGGCGGAGTTGGGCGTTATGCCGTTTGGTTCGCTCAAGGTGGACCCGATTGAGTGGAAGGGCAAAGGCGAACTGGTGAAAATCTTCCAGGACGTGCATGCCTTCTCAGATAGCATGGATATTTGTAAGTTTAGCGCCTTTGCTATGGGGGTGGATGAGTATGCCGCCTCGTATTCGGCAATGGTCGGCGTCCCGTTCACTGGCGCGGATGTGCTGAAGACCGGCGAGCGCATCTATAATCTGGAGCGCTATTACAACAACCTGAATGGCTTTAAGGAAGGTTCTGA
The DNA here is from genome assembly GCA_034411635.1 of Anaerolineales bacterium. Classification (GTDB taxonomy): domain Bacteria; phylum Chloroflexota; class Anaerolineae; order Anaerolineales; family Villigracilaceae; genus UBA8950. Next base: position 15,556 of record DAOUML010000137.1, on the reverse strand, counting down.
CTATCTTCCCAAGCGTTTCACCGAAGAAGCCTCCACCATGCCTGGCTCCGAAGGACACGTTTGCGAACTTGACCTGATGTTGGAAGAATACTACAACGTTCGCGGTTGGCAAAACGGCGTTGTGCCGGAAGCCAAACTCAAGGAACTTGGTATCGTGTAGCCAGTCTGCTGTCGATGTGTAGCGCGGCATTCATGTCGCAACAAAGACGCGCCCAATCGGGCGCGTCTTTTCATCCTTCATCCTTCTGAATTCATCCTTTTTACGCCCCTGCCCGTAGTGTCTTCAGCGAAAATCGTGCCATGAAATCATCAAACACATCCTCGCGGATTTCCATTGTCAGCCGGGTTTGGCCGACGGAGAGCGAGCCAAGCCGAAAGGGTTCCATCTTCTCCAGCCGCACCGCCCAGCCCTCGCCTTGCACTTCGTCCTCAGCCGCGAGCGTCCCGCCCAGTTCTTGCAGGTATTCTTTCAGCAGGAAATAGGGGATTCCGCGCATTTCGCGCTCGACGATTTTCATTTTCCCAGGATGCACAGGGCTTGTCGAATTTCGCCTAAATGATAGGCCGTGTGAGCAATAACAGCGATGGCGCCGCCGATTTCCCGTTCGCTCGACCAGGATGGGGTTGATTGAATTAACATCTTGAACCGGTTATAACTGGCGCGTAATTCATCTTGGATGGATTGCCACTCTTCGGCTGTAACCGTGGAGACAGTGCGCCAAATCTCGCCCCAGTCAGCACCCGGCGCGCCTGGGTTGCGGACTGAATTCTCAACCACATCGAGGTAAAAGGCAACATGTTTGACCTGGGCCGCCAGGGTGGCGCATTTCCCGCCTACCGGAATGGAAGCCTGTTCAGCGCTGATACCGGCCAGGGTCTCGAACAGGGAGGTATTCTTGTCGAGATACGCGCCGTGAACGTTGTCGAAAGTTTCATCGAGCAGGATATACAGGGCTTTTGTGAAATGTTCGGCCTGGATGGTTGTCATCGGGGGCATCTCCAATCTTTTTTTCTAATGGTGATTCTCTCAACTATCCGCCTCCAACTGCCGGGAAGATGTCGAGTTTGTCGCTTTTCGAGATTTGCGTTTCCATGGTTTTTTCAAGGTAAGGCACATCACGCCCATTGACAAAGACATGCACGTGGCCGTGCAATTCTTCGCCGCACATCAGTTCTTTGCGCAGGGCCGGGTAAAGTTCAAAGCAAGATTCCAGCATTTCGCGCACGGTTACGCCATCGGGCAGGTTGAGCGGGACGGTTTTTTTGCCGGTAATCAGGCGCAGGGTGGCGTAAAAATTGATGTCCATGTGAATCTCCAATTCAGACTTTATGTGTCTTATTTTACCATGCCTGCCTCGGTGACATAGCGCGCTTTTTAGGTTACTGCCTACCCTCACCCTGCCCCTCTCCCCAAGGGAGAGGGAAACGGATACAAAAAGCGGATTTTTGTGCCGAAAACGACAATTTCGTCCGAGATTTCTCCCCTCCCCCACCGGGAGAGGGGTTGGGGGGTGAGGGTGGGTAGGCAGTTACCTTTTTATAAGAATATGAGCGCGAAATTTGTGACCAGGGCATTATATGCTTTCTTTTTCGATGGCTCGTAATCGCTCAGGAATGGGGGGATGGCTGTAATGAATGCGCACATAGAGCGGGTGGGGGTTGAGGTTGGCAAGGTCTTCACGGGCGAGGGTGCGCAGGGCGCTCATCATGGCTTGTGGGCTGGCGAGTTTGGCGGCGAAGGCATCGGCGGCGTATTCGGCCTTGCGGCTGATATAGTTCATCGGGAAGCCGAGCAGGAGCGAGAGCGGTTCGGCCAGAATTCCAAACAGGAGCAGGCTAAAGCCAAAGTGAACGCCTGAAAGCCCAAAGGCCTGGGCCAGTTGGGGGCTTTCGAGCAGGGCGGCGATGATGGCGGCGTATAGTCCGAAGACGGCTATTTGCACGGCCAGCAGGCGCGGCACGTCTTTATTGACGGCGTGGCCGAGTTCGTGCGCCAACACGGAGAGAATTTCGTCTTCTTTGAGTTTTTCCATCAGGGTATCGAAGAGAACCACTTCGCGGGTTTTGCCCAGGCCGCTGAAAAAGGCGTTTAGTTTGGTCGAGCGTTTCGAGGCGTCCATAATCGAAATGGCCTGCACGTTGAATCCAACCTGCCCGGCCATTGCCGCGATTTTCTCTTTGAGCGGGCCGTCTTCAAGCGGGGTCAGTTTGTTGAAGATTTTGACGAAAACTTTGGTGTTGAGAATGAAGACAATGACCATGATGACTGAGAGCGCGCCCCAGGCTGAAAGGATGAACAGCCCCAGTTGTTCTTTGAACATCAGATAGAACCAGTGCAGGAGTGATACGATGCCGCTGCCGAGAATGGCGGTTAATAGCAGGCTTTTGAGGTTATCGATGAGAAAGGTTTTGTGGCTGGTTTTGTTGAAGCCAAATTTTTCTTCAATGACGAAGGTGGCGTAGTAGTCAAATGGCAGGCTGATGAGGGTGCTGAAGAGTGTGAAGACACCCAGAAAGGCCAGCGTTTGCAGCATTGGGTGAGAGAACCAGGCGTTGGTAAGGGTTTCAAGCCAGCCAAAGAATCCGAACGCGAGCAAGGCCAACAGGAGGCCGGTCATCACGGTTTTGACGATAACGCCGTGGCGCGTGGTTTCGAGAGTGTAGTTGAGCCACTGATTGTATTTTTCCTGGTCGTAAATATCCCTGGCATTGGCCGGGATGGGGCCTTTGCTGTGGCGATGATTGAGCAGCGTGAGGGCCAGGTCGATGGCGTAGATGACGATGATAAGCAAAATGATGAGCAGGGCGAGGAAGTTCATGGGGGCTCCTGGTGATTGGTGATTGATGATTGGTGATTGGTGATTAGTAATTGGTCGCTGATAACCGTTCACTGATTAATGGTCACTGGCAACTGGTCATTGGATTTCACCCGGTATTTCTCAACCCGGCGGCGATGCCGTTAATCGTTAATACGATGACTTCGTGGAGCGGTTCGGCGGCGGGGCTTTCGGGGTTGGGCAGGGCGCGCAGGCGGCGCAGCATCTCCACTTGCAGGTAGTTGAGCGGGTCGATGTAGGGGTTGCGCAGGCGCACGGCGTTTTGGGTGAGGGGTTCTTCCTGCAAAAGTTCGGTGTGGCCGCTGATTTTTAGCACCAGTTCGCGGGTGCGCTCGTATTCGGCGCGGATGAGGCCAAATAGTTTTTTCGCCAACTCCTGGTCGGGGACGAGTTCGACATACAGGGCGGCGATGTCCATGTCGGCTTTGACGAGGGAGTTTTCGGTGTTGTTGAGCAGGGCGTGGAAGAAGGGCCAGCCGGAATACATTTCGCGCAGCAGGCTCAGGTTGGGGTGCGAGGCCAGGCCGGTTCCCAGGCCATACCAGCCGGGCAGATTGTAGCGGCTTTGCATCCACGAAAAGACCCAGGGGATGGCGCGAATGCTGGTAACGGCGCCGCTTTTGGCGCGGGCCGAGGGACGCGAGCCGATTTGCAGTCGTTTTATTTCGTCGAGCGGGGTGGCGGCTTGCCAGAAATCGAGGAAGCCGGGGGTTTCGTAGACGAGTTGACGATAGGCGCGGTGGGCGGTGGCCGACATCTGGTTCATGGCTTCGCGCCAGGCTGGGGTCAGTTCGGTTGGCGCGCCAGGGGCGGAGGCTAACAGCACGGCGTGGACGATTTGCTCCAGGTGGCGATGGGCCAGGGCCGGGTTGGCGTAGCGGGCGGCGATGACTTCGCCCTGTTCGGTGACGCGGAAGCGTCCGTTGATGCTGCCCGCCGGCTGGGCCTGGATGGCGCGGTTGGCCGGGCCGCCGCCGCGGGCGACTGTTCCGCCGCGCCCGTGGAAGATGGTCAGGCGAATGCCATGTTCGCGGGCGACCTGGGTGATTTTTTCCTGGGCCTGGTAGAGGGCCCAGTTTGCCATCAGGAATCCGCCATCTTTGTTGCTGTCGGAGTAGCCAATCATAACCATTTGGTCGTCGTTGCAGGTTTTGAGATGCTGGCGGTAGATGGGCAGGCTGAGCAGGTCGTCGAGCATTTGGCGGGCATTTTTGAGGTCTGCTACTGATTCAAAGAGCGGGCAGATTTGCAGGCCCACGTCGCAGCCTGTCCAACGGGCGAGCAGGAGAACGGTCAGCACGTCGGTGATGGAGTGGGTCATGGAGATGATGAAGGGGCCGAGCAGGTCTTCGCCGTAGGTGCGGCGGGCGCGAGCGATCAGGTGAAAGAGGGCCCAGGTTTTTTCGGTGTCGCTGGTAACGCCGGGGCGGGGGGCCAGTTCGGGTAACGGCGAGGCAAGCAATCGGGTGAGAAGGTCGAGCCGTTCGGGTTCGGGCAAATGTTCGTAAGTGGGGCAAATTTGTAGCGCGCGTAAAACTTCAGATAACGCGCCATTTAACATGCTTGAATCTTCGCGGATGTCGAGGCGGGCGGCGTGCAGGCCAAAGATTTCGATTTGGCGGCGCAGGCGGTTGAGGTTTTGGCGTTGCAGGGGGGCTGGGATGATCGGGGCAATGAGTTCGAGCGGGCGTTTGAGGGTTTGACTTTGGATGCGGGCCGGGCGGGGTTGGCTGAGTTTGAGGTTGGTTTTCATGTCCTCTTGCGAGGCTTCGGCCAGGTCGTTGGCGAGCAGGGCGAGGAGGAGGCGGTAGGGTTCGTGGGCGTAGCGTTCTTGTATGTATTGGATGTGTTTGGGGAGTGGGTTGCGGTTTTTGAGCCAGGCTTGTAGTTCGCCGGGCAGGGGCAGGCGGCGGGCGCTGAGGCTCAGGCGGCGGGCGGTTTCGCTGATTTCGCGACGGTGGCTTTCGACGGCTAGGCCACGATGCAGGCGCAGGGTTTCAGCGGTGACTTCGGCGGTGACGTTGGGGTTGCCGTCGCGGTCGCCGCCGATCCAGGATGCCAGGCGCAGCCAGGCGCGTTCTGTTTTGAGCCCGGGGTAGTGTTGGGCCAGGGCGAGGTCGAGGTCTTCGTAGAGTTGGGGCAGGGTGTTCCAGAAGGCGGATTCGATGAAGTATAGGCCGGTGCGGACTTCGTCGGTGACGGCGGGTTTGCTGGTGCGGGCGCGTTCGCTCAGCCAGAGGGCGGCGATTTCGGCGTGGATGGCGTTGGTGATGTTTTCGATTTCGCGCGGGGTGGGGTTGGCGTTGCTCAGGCGCGCCAGCGATTCAGCCATGCGTTGGAGTTTGGAGAGGATGGTGCGGCGGCGGGCTTCGGTGGGGTGGGCGGTGAGAACGAGTTCGATGGACAGGTTTTCGAGCAGTTCGCTCATTTGTTGCGGGCTGACGCCTTTTTGTTTGAGGCTGGCGATGGCTTCGCCGATGGAGTCGTGTTCGGGGTGCGGGTGGATTTTGCGCTCACGTTCGCGCAGGTTGTGGACGCGTGAGTTTTCTTCGGCCAGGTTGACGAGGTCGAAGTAGGTGGCGAAGGCGGCTGCAACGGCGCGGGCTTCGTTGTCTTGAATGGCGGCAACGGCCTGGCGCAGTTGCTGGTCGGCTGCGGGGTCGCCGTTGCGTCGGGCTTTGGCCTGGGCGCGGATGTGTTCTTCGGTATCGAAGATTTGGTTTGATTCGAGTTGGCTGATGACGTTGCCGAGCAGGTCGCCGAGCAGGTGAATGGTTGCGGAGATGTCCATTAGGGTATTTTACCTGATATGAACGGGCATTATATAAAAAAACTGCCCCTATGTTTTGGGGCAGTTTTTGGCGTGTTTTGTTTTTCAGGCGGCGCGGGGTTTGCGTCCGAACCAGGTTTCCCATTCGCGGGTTTCCCAGACGACGAGCAGGGGCGCGGCGATGAAGATGGAGGAGTATGTTCCACTCAACAGGCCAACCAGCAGGATGACCGACATTTGCTGCAAGGTGACGCCGCCAAACAGGGCCAGGGCCAGGAGCAGGAATTCAACGGTCATTAATTGGGTGTTGATGGAGCGTTGCAGGGTTTGAACGATGGAGTGGTTGACCAGGGTTTCGTAAGGCAGGCGACGCAAGACAGCCGCATTTTCGCGGATGCGGTCGAAGACGACGATTTTATCTTGCACGGAGAAGCCGATGACGGTGAGCAGGGCGGTGAGGAAGAGGGCGTCCATTTCCCAGCCGAGCAGCAGGGAGCCAATGGCGGCGACTGAAAAGACGACTGCGACATCGTGCAGCATGGCGAGAATGGCCATCAGTCCGTAGCGTTCGGCATGTTGAATGCCGCGAAAGGCGAAGATGATGTAGACGATGACGGCCAGCGCGGCGACGCCGACGGCCATGGCGGCGCGTTGGGTCACTTGTTCGCCAATCGATGGGCCGACTGAGTCATAGCGGAGAAGTTCTGTTTCGCCGAAGGCATTTCTCAGGCCGGTAAGCACCTGTTCGCGGATGTCATCGCTGAGAAAGGAGGAGCGAATGATGAAGAGGTTGCTGTCGGTGGTTTGCACGGTGGCATCGCGAACGCCAAGGTCTTCGTAGACAGCCAGAACCTGGGCCGGGGCTGGCGGGGTGGTAAAGTGGACTTCAAGCAACGATCCGCCGGTAAAGTCGATGGCGAGGGGCATCCCATTAATGGCAAGGATGAGTAGCCCCGGCAGGATAATGATCAATGAAAGGCCAAACAGCCAGTAGCGTTTTCCAAGAATATCAATCATTTTTGCGCTCCTAAATGCCGAACCAGGTATCAAGGTCTTTTGGTTCAAAGTATTTGATGATTAAGGCCAGCAGGCTGCGGGTGACAAAGATGGCGGTGAAGAGTGAAATGCCTACGCCCAGCGCCAGGGTGAGCGAAAATCCTTTGACAATGGTTGCGCCAAAGGTTGAGCCGAACCACCATAGAATGGCGGAGGTAATCAGGGTTGCGACGTTTGAGTCAAGAATGGAAGATCGGGCGCGAATCCAACCCATGTCAATCGCCTGGGTAACTGTTTTGCCATTGCGCAGTTCTTCTTTGATGCGTTCAAAAATCAGGATATTGGCATCCAGCGCGGAACCGGTGGAAAGCAGGAAGCCGGCAATGCCTGCCAGGGTAAGCGTAACCGGGATATATTTGAACAAGGCCAGCGCAACCGCCGCGTAGAAGAGCAAGGCAATGATTGCCACAAATCCGGGTAGGCGGTAGTAAATTGCCATGAAGAGCATGACAATAATCATGCCAATAAGCCCGGCTTGCAGCGATTTGTTGAGCGAATCTTCGCCCAGGGTTGGGCCGATGATGCGGGTTTCAACAATTTTGAGCGGGATGGGCAGCGAACCATAGCGAAGTTGCACGGCAAAGGCGTTGGCTTCTTCAATTGTGAATTGCCCGGTAATCAGGCCAGACCCATCAGTAATCGCGCTGTTGATAACGGGTGAGGAGATTACTTTCTTATCCAGCACAATGGTCAGGTATTTGCCGACGTTGGCGGCGGTGTGTTGGGCAAAGGTATCGGCCCCTTCAGGGGTTAGGGTGAATTCAATGAAGATTTCGCCCAGATCGCCGCGACTTACCTGGGCGCTGCGTAGTTCGCGCCCGGTCATAATGGTATTGAAGACGGTTGGGTCTTCGCTGCTTTCAGATGTCTGGCTTTCGGTTGCCAGGCTGGTGCGAATTTCAACGCCTTCGGGGGGGGCATAATCGCCGGTATCGACAAATTCGAGCAAGCCGGTTTGTTGAATGGTGGCAAGCACCGAGTCAACGTCTTTGACGCCCGGAAATTCACCTACAATGCGGCGATTGCCGGCCACTTGCATCAGATTTTCCGAAACGCCCAGGGCGTTGGTACGGTTTTCCATGATGGTGCGGGCGACTTCCATATCTTCGGCGCTGATGGGGGTGTCTTCGGGCAAGTCGGCTTCGAGTAACACTTGCAGGCCGCCTTGCAGGTCGAGGCCGAGGCGTGGGCTGACATCACGTTGAAAGAGAATGCTGCCGTCAACAGGGCTGGTCAGCATAATATTGTCGCTGACGTCAATCCAGATTGCCAGCGCGGCTATGAGCAGGATGACTGCCAGCCGAATCCATAAATTTTTGAGCATAATTTTCTACTCCGTCCAAAAAAATACCAGCCAGTGGCTGGTGTAAAGAGCGATTATACCCCTGTTTGGGTTATTCTTGCACAGGTCGAATCCCTTTGTAAACCCGCCCGGCAGAGAGGGTCGCCAGGATAATGCTGGCAGGGCGTTCCAGTTTTTCGGCCAGTTCGTTGATGGACAGTGGACTGTTTCCGTTTGCGAGAAAGACGCGGAAAACGGCTTCCACCATGGCCGTTTTTACGGTAAGAAATTCTGGCTGGCGGGCGCAGTGGGCAAGGATGGCCTGCTGCAGGCCGTTCATGGGGCGCACTTCGGCGGTGTCGGGGTCGATAAAGTCAAGCATGTCACCGACGCTGTAATCAGCAAACATTTCTTGATGTTCTTCACACAACAAGCCGCGCAGGTGAACGTGCCAGTCGTTTTCGCTCTGACGCCACCAATCAAAATCGATATGATAGCGGGTGTTGAGGGTTGGTTTTACAAGACTCATAGATTATTCCTCGTCCAGATTGGCTTCTGCCTGGCGGAAATATAAATCTCCGATGTGGTTGAATTCTTTGCTCGTTGTCAGCAGGGCCAGCAGGGGGCCGGGTGGAATGCGGCGCAGAATATTAACGGCTGAATACAATTCTTCAGCGTGAACGTGTCCTTGCGGGGTTAGTTTGGACAATTCGCGCAAGACGTTTTTGATAATTTTTTCGAGCGGTAAGCGGTTTTTTGCGATTTGGGCTACCGCCTGGTCGATGCTATTTACGTCTGGAACGACGGTTACCATGCGGTCATCATATTCGCATGAGACTTCCTGACGCAGCAGGGCGAAAACAATCCCGCCATCTGAGCCGGCCAATACAGTTCGCACCCAGTCTTTAGACGATTTGCGGGTTTTGGCCTCAATGATCACTTTGCCCGCTGTTTTTGAGCGGCGGATGACCACCTGCGCGCCCGGAATGAGTTTGTTTTTTTCAAACCAGTTTTTCAGGCCGAAAACGTATCCATGCTCGCGAACCACCCAGGCCGGAATTTCTTCATTATCGTTGGCATCTACCAGAATAAAGCGCACGCGCGGCGATTCGTATGCGGTTGGGAAGAAGTGGCTGATGCGCGGCGAAACTGGCAGGGTTCCGGCGCGCCAATGCGGGTAACTCAGAATAATTTTGACTTTGTCGGCTTTTTCTGTGATCTGATTGCTTTCTGAAAATTCATCATCGAGTTCGTGCTCGAGGTGCAGCATTTGCTCTGTGAGTACAGCGCGTTCATAATCAATTGGTTTGTACTTTAGAACCGCCGGAATTTCTTGAACCTCTGCCGGTTCAAGCCGTTTCAGACACCACAAAACTTGCCCGGCCGGGCCAACTTCATCAAAACGCCCATCTTCTTGCAGGGCGTAGTTGAGTGAGAACTCCAGCAGATGGCGGCTTACCCCATCGGGCGCGTCAATTTGTTCCATCAGCGTAGAGATGGAGAGCGGTTCGCCGGCGGCCATTTCGATAACCGCTTCGGCCAGGTTCAGGTGGCCTTCGTTCATGTCAACAATCAAAGCACGCGGGAACCACTGTCCGGCACTGCGAATCAGACCATCGTCATCCAACAGGGCGTTTTCAAGTTTTTTCGAGAGTTCCTCGCCGTATTTTTCGATAACAAGTTGCGCATCGGCATCGGGGCCGGGTGTTTCTTCGATGGGGTTGTTTAACTTATGTTCGGGCAGTGAGGCGGCAAACAGGCGGGTGCTGTCTTCAATGGCAACTTCAAGCACATCAAACGCGCCAATTTGCGGATTGTTACCAGCGCGAACAGCAAGGACTTCCCCTTTGCGCCAATTCAGGGCTGGAAAAACAAGTTTTTGGCCTTTGCTATAAGTTCCTTTGGGTAGAAAAATTTCGCCATCCCCCTTTTGTTTTTTGGAAAGCGATTCCTTTTCAGCGCGAATACGCTCTTCTACGAGAACGCGCATCAGGTCACGTTCGGCCAGCGGCATTTCGGTTTCAAATAGATGGGTTTGCAGGAATTCGATATCTTGCGAGGTGACGACAAAATTGAGCCAGTAATCGGCTGCAAGCTTTAATTGGGGATTAGACATAGAAACTCTTCCGGGCTATAAATTTGTCGCGTTTGGGTTGTTATTTTTTGAAAAACAACCATAAAAACCACGACAAATGTATTATACACCAAGATAGTTTGTGCTATAATTATTGCACTATGTGTAAGTTGCCCCAAGACGCTAATAATAATCCCCCGTCTGCCGACTGGTTTCGCGCCAGCGGGGTGACTCTGTTCGTCTGAGTCTTTTTCCCAATCTCGCACCCAGTCGCCCAAACGCAATCGCGCTGGGCGATATTTTTTGTAAGAACTCATGGTTCAGGAGGTCAGTTATGTATAAAACTCATACTTGCGGTGAATTGCGCGCCAGCCATATCGGGCAGACGGTCACTCTATCGGGCTGGGTTCATCGCCAGCGCGATCACGGCGGCGTTACCTTTATTGACTTGCGTGATCGCTATGGAATTGTTCAAACGGTTGGCGACCCGGCTTTGCCTGGCCTGGAAACGGTGCAAGATGCCCGCCAGGAATGGGTTTTGCAAGTGACCGGCCTCGTTCGCCATCGTCCGCAGGGGGCCGAAAACCCCAACCTGGCAACCGGAGAAATCGAAGTCGAGGTGACGCATTGCCAGGCCCTCAACCCGTCAAAGCCCCTGCCCTTTCTTATTAATAAAGATGAAGATGTGGACGAATCGGTACGCCTGAAATATCGCTACCTCGATCTGCGCCGCGAGCGAATGCAAAAAAACCTTATTCTGCGTCACAAAGTCATCAAATTCATTCGCGACTACCTGAGTGAGCGCGAATTCATCGAAGTCGAAACCCCCTTCCTGTTCAAAACCACCCCTGAAGGGGCCCGTGACTTTCTGGTTCCTTCGCGCCTGCAGCCTGGCACCTTCTATGCTTTGCCGCAATCGCCCCAGCAACTCAAACAATTGCTGATGGTGGCCGGGATGGATCGTTATTTTCAGATTGCGCGCTGTATGCGCGATGAAGACCTGCGCGGCGATCGCCAACTCGAATTTACCCAGCTCGACCTCGAGATGTCCTTCGTTGAACGGGATGAAGTGCTCGACCTGGTGGAGGGCCTGTTTACCGATATGGTCAAGAATCTCTTGCCCGAAAAACGACTGCTCGCATCCCCCTGGCCTCGATTGACCCATGCTGAATCTCTTGAACGCTACGGCACAGACAAGCCCGATATGCGCTTTGGCATGGAGGTTTACAACCTGAGCGACATCTTCGCCGAATCTGAGTTCCGGGTATTCCAGATGGCGCTCGAAAGCGGCGGCGTGATTAAGTGCGTTGTTGCCCCGGGCTGCTCAGAATATACCCGTAAAGAAGTAGATGCCCTGACTGAGTTTGCCAAAATTCACGGCGCGAAAGGTTTGGCTACCCTGGCCCTCAGTCCTGAAGGCGTGCGCGGCACGGCCCAGAAATTTATTAAACCTGAAGAAGTGGCCGCCATTCAGACCCGCACCGGAGCGAAGACCGGCGATCTGGTTCTTTTTGTGGCCGATTCCAATGGCGTCGCTAACAAAACTTTGGCGGCATTGCGTTTGCACTTCCGCGATAAACTCAACCTGGCCGACCCCAACGTGCTGGCTTTTGCCTGGGTGATTGACTTCCCCATGTTTGACTGGAATGAAGAAGAAAAAAAATGGGATGCCGCCCATCACCCCTTCACCATGCCCAAGATGGAAGATTTACCCAAGTTCGAAACCGACCCCAGCCAGATTCTTTCAGACGCCTACGATATGGTGCTAAACGGCTACGAGGCCGCCTCCGGCTCGATCCGTATTCATCGCAGCGACATTCAGCACAAGGTCTTTGAACTGCTGGGATTGAGCGACGAAGAAATTCAGGCCAAATTTGGACATTTGATAGAAGCCTTTGAATATGGCGCCCCGCCGCATGGCGGCATGGCCCCCGGCATCGACCGTCTGGTAATGATTTTTGCCGACGAACCCAACATCCGCGAAGTGATTGCCTTCCCCAAAAACCAGGCCGGACGCGACGTGATGGCCGATGCGCCCTCACCTGCCAGCGAACGCCAACTGCGCGAACTGCACATCCGCGTTGTGGAAGAAGAAAATTTGTAGAGAGATTGAGCGATTCATCGTGTAGCAGGTTATGCTATAATAAAAACATGGAAGATAAAAACAACCCATCTGCCCCTCCCGAAACCCAGGAGATAGACCCGGCCATTGAGCGCGAACGCCGCAAGACGGTCATCGTCGCCTCTGTTTTTGGCGTCTTGTTTCTGACGTTGATTATCCTGGCAATTGTGTTTTTGCTCAATACCAGCGGTGAAACCACCGGTAAAATTCGGGATATATTTATTATCTTCATGGCGCTCGAATCGCTACTCATTGGCGTGGCGCTCATTGTGCTGATTGCGCAAATTTCGCGCCTGGTTAATTTGCTGCAAAATGAAATTCAGCCCATGCTCGAAGCCACCAACGAGACCATTAACAATTTGCGCGGCACCAGCGAGTTTTTGGGCGAAAATTTGGTTGAGCCTGTAATCAAACTGAATAGTTATTTGGCCGGTCTGCGGCGTTTGCTTGATATGGTCGGTTTGAAACAGAAATAATAAATAAGGCAAACTTGTCTGAATACAGGCAAAATTATCAATTAATGCAAAGTTCTGAAAGGAGAAATACTATGTCTGAACGTGATGAATTTGGCGCATTCCTGGTAGGCTTTATCGTTGGGGGTCTGGCTGGCGCCGTGACCGCCCTGTTGCTGGCTCCCCAATCTGGCGAAGAGACTCGCGCCGTAATCAAAGAACGCTCGATTGAACTGCGTGATCGCGCCGCTGCTGAAGCCGAAGAAGCCTGGCATCGTGCTGAAGCGGTTGCCAAAGAAGCCCGCGAAAAGGCCGAAAAACTGGCAAAAGAGGCTTACGAAAAAGTTGATGAAGTTGCTCACCAGGCCATTGAAAAGGGCGAAGAAATTACCCTCAAGGCCCAGGAAAAAGGCAAAGAACTGGCCGAATCTGCCAAGAAAGTTGTCAGCAAAGCCGCCAAAAAAGACGGCGATGTTGAAATTTCTGCCGACGCCTGATTGTATTGCTTTCCCATGTTTGATCAGCGAGGCGCATACATAAGTTGTGTATGCGCCTGTTTTCTTTTCCAGTCTTGAAAATTGCCTGGGCTGAATAGGCCTGGGTTTTTGTTCGCTAAGAATATGTTTTTGGCCTCAAATTAATGGAAAAATGATGACAATACCGGTAAAATGGGATATATAAGGTAAAAATAAATGGAAACTTTGTCTCTCGCTTTTTTGGGGCATTTGGTTGGCGATTACTTATTGCAAAATGACTGGATGGCTCAGCACAAAAAAACGAACACATTGGCTTGCATGGCCCATAGCGTAATATGGTCAGGCTCGGTGATATTTTTTACAGGTTGGGGCTGGCTACCTTTTTTGATTCTGTTTGGCTTTCATTTTGCCCAGGATCGCTCAAATTTTATCCGCTACTGGATGCGTATGGTTGGACAGGAAAAATTTGCAACCGGCGCGCTATCGCCCTGGAGCATTATTTTGATCGATAATATTTTTCATCTATTGCAAATCTGGCTAATCTGGAAACTGGTTGGCATGAACTGGCTTTCCTGATTATTCTGTGCCGATCAAAATTGCGTTTTTTAGATCGGCCAAATTAAAAATCCCTGTTGCCAGCAGGGATTTTTGATTCTTGACTATTTGAAAAAACAAATGTATACTTTGTTTAGTAGTAACTAAACGTTCTAAACGAGAGAATTATGACAGACGAAAAAACACAAATCAAGCAAAACTTCATCGAAGGCCTGAGCGGCATCAGCGGGTTTTGGGGTTTTCCAAAAGGGATGGGCGCGATTTTCGCCGTTCTTTATCTCTCTCCTGCTCCGCTTTCGTTGGATGAACTGGTCGAACAGACCGGCCTGACCAAAGGGGCGATCAGCACCAATGTGCGTTCCCTGGCCCGGATGGGACTCATCCGCCCCGTGACCCGGCTCGGCGACCGAAAAGACTATTACGAATCTGAAACGGATTTCTACAAGTCGATTCGCGCCATTCTGAAAGAACGCCAGAATAGCGAGTTCGAGCGGGCAGTCGCCTCGGTGCGTGAAACGCTCTCGAAACTGGAATCAGGCCAGGGGTCGTTTGATCCGGCGGAACGCGCTTTTTTAATGGAACGGGTGCGGGCGTTGAGCGACTTCTTTAACGCGCTCGATTCCCTGACTTCCGCCATCTCCCGCCTGGATGGATTGGGGATTGGCACAGTCCAGACGGTTTTGAAAATACTCAAGTAACGCAAAATAGCATTTTGCGCCACGAAAACCGGGGCATTCGCCATCGGTGTCTTTAATGTTGTCTGTTCACAAAAAAAGGAGTTCAAGATGAAAACTGCTGTTACCGGTGCTTTTTCGTATTCTGGAAAATATATTACCCATCGTCTGCTGGCGGAGGGCCATGAGGTCATCACCCTGACGGGACACCCCAACCGCCCCGACCCGTTTGGCGGCGCGGTGAAGGCTTATCCGCTCGATTTCGACGAGGCAGGCATGGCGGCCAGCCTGAAAGGGGTGGATACGCTCTACAATACCTACTGGGTGCGCTTCGACAAGGGCGGCAACACCCAGCCACGGGCCGTGGAAAATACGCGCAGGTTGGTGCGGGCGGCGGCGCGGGCCGGGGTGCGGCGCATCGTGCATATCAGCATCGCCAACCCTTCGGCGGAATCGCATTTGCCGTATTACTGGGGCAAGGCCGCCAATGAAAAAGCGGTGGTGGAAAGCGGGATGAGTTATGCCATCCTGCGCCCGACGGTGTTGTTTGGCAAGGAGGATGTGCTGATCAACAACATCGCCTGGCTGCTGCGGCGTTTTCCGTTCTTCGGGCAGATTGGGGATGGGCAGTATGGCATCCAACCGGTGTATGTGGATGACCTGGCGGCGCTGGCGGTGGAGGCCGGGGCGCGGAGTGACAACTTCACCTGGGACGCGGTTGGGCCGGATATTTTCACGTTTGACGCGTTGGTGCGCTTAATCGGGGAGAAAATCGGCCACCCGAAGCCGATCCTGCACCTGCCGCCGCAAGTGGCGCTGAAGGCGGCCCAGTTCATCAGCCTGTTTGTCGGCGATGTGGTGCTGACCCCTGAAGAAGTGGACGGGCTGATGGCGAATCTGTTGGTCTCATCTGAGCCGCCGCGCTGTAAAACCCATCTCGGCGATTGGCTGGCAGAGAACCGCGAGACGGTTGGGGCGGTGTATGCCTCGGAGTTGGCGAGGCATTACAAATAGGCCCCCTCCCAACCTCCCCCAAATTCCCCGGTTTCGGGAATTTGGGGGAGGGGCAATACAGGGGCGACGCATTGCGTCGCCCCTACCCATTTATCAATCGCAAAATTTCATCTTTGATAGCGGCATTACAGGCCAGGGCTTCGTCGTGGGTGTGGCCTTCGCGGCCATCCCAACTGCCGAAGTAGCCGCCGGCTTCCTTGAAGATGACCGGGAAGGGGCCGCAGTCCCAGATGTTCATGATCGG
>DAOUML010000136.1:0-13496 GCA_034411635.1 Anaerolineales bacterium | reverse complement strand
GGCGCAAGCCTGCTCTGCCAGTTTATCGTTGTTGATTCCCGCGCTATGACTGCATCTCATCTCCCCAAGCCATCCCGACAATCTCCCTCACCCGCCTGGCTGCGCCGTTTTTTCGCCCTGGCCGCCCTCGCCAGCCTGCTCTTTTCTCTTTTCGCCGCTGATATGCTGCGGGCCGAGGCGAGGCAGGATGCGCGCCCTAATTTATTGGGAACCGAGCGAATCATCATTAACGAAGTGGCCTGGATGGGAACTGTGGCCAACGCAAACCACGAATGGATAGAACTTTACAATCCTTCATCTGTCGATGTTTCTCTTGCGGGATGGCGATTGCGAACGACGGAAGCATCACCGGCTATTAACATTGCCTTGAATGGTATCATTCCTGCCAACGGATATTTTTTACTGACACGAGGCGCGTCAGATGTTGTTGTGTTTAGTGATATTCTGACCGACCAACGCTATACGGGGGCTTTGAATAACGGAACAGCCACTCTTGAGTTGCTGGACAATGATATTTTGATTGATACAGCCAATTTTGGAGGCACATCCTGGCCGGCCGGGAGCAATACAACCAAATGTAGCATGGAACGTATTGGCCCGGTGTTGGATGTTGCTGCCAATTGGATGACATCCACAATCACGAATGTTGGGCATGACGTAAATGGCAACCCTATCTGTGGCTCACCAAGGGCGCAAAATTCGCAATTTATCACGCCTACTCCCACGATTACGCCATCCCCAACCCTTCCCTTTGAACGCCGTATCCTCATCAACGAAATCGCCTGGGGCGGCACAACAGCGGATGGCTCAATGGGGCAATGGATAGAACTGTACAACCCTGGCCCGGCAGAAACCGTTACCGGCTGGACGCTGGCCGCCGATGATGGCGTGCCGGTTATCGTCCTAACCGGCACTATTCCGGCCAATGGTTACTTTCTTCTGGCCCGCCGCAGTGATGTTTTTTCTGCTATTCCAGTGAATCAAGTTTTTTTTGACCCGCTTCAATCTACGGGTGAAACCCTGCGACTTTACAACAATTTTGGGCAACTTGTCGATACTGCCAATAGCAGTGGTGGCCCTTGGCCGGCGGGGCGAGGCTTCCCAAATTACGCCAGCATGGAGCGTAACGCCAACGCGCCAGAGGGCAATGCCTCGTGGATAACGTTCGCGGGGCCAATTTCGGCGTATGACCGAATGAATAACCCTGTTAATGGTTCTCCGGGCCAATCCAACTGGTCTTGGGGCATGACGCAAACGCCTTCTCCGACGCCAACGGGCACCAATACGCCCACGTTCACGGTTACGTTTACCGCCTCATCCACCGCCACCGCAACCCACACCCCAACCCAGACGCGCACCGCCACGGCAACCGCCACGCCGACCGCCACTCGCACGCAGACCGCTACCCCCACCGCCACTTTCACGCCCACGGCCACCTTCACCGCCACCCATACCTTCACCCCCGCCCCGCCGCGCACCCTGCTCATCAACGAAATCGCCTGGATGGGCACCGGCGCCAACGCCAACCACGAATGGATCGAACTGCACAATCCCGGCAGCATTGCCGTCAATCTGGCCGGGTGGAGCATCACCGCCGTTGATAGCACTTTTGCCATCTCCCTCAGCGGAGTCATTCCCCCTGGTGGCTACTTCCTGCTCGAACGGAACGAGAGCGCCGTCAGCGATATCCCCGCTGACCAGATTTTTAGTGGTAATTTGCTCAACGGTGGCATGAGCCTTGAGTTGCGCAGCGCCACCGGTCTGCTGATTGACTCGGCTAACCTGACTGGTGGGGCTTGGCCGGCGGGCAACAGTACCTCGCGTTGCAGCATGGAACGCCTGCGGCCCAACCTGCCCGATACCGCCTCCGCCTGGGTCACCAACAACGGAATCCAAAAAAATGGTCTCGATGCCAACGGCAACCCCATTTGCGGCACACCCCGCAATGTGAACTGGGCGTATGGCTATCTGACGCCAACCCCAACTTTATCCCCCACATTAACTCTGACGCGTACCCCCACCGCAACCTTTACCCCCACCGCCACCTTCACCGCCACCCGTACCTTCACCCCCGCCCCGCCGCGCACCCTGCTCATCAACGAAGTCGCCTGGATGGGCACCAGCGCCAACGCCAACCACGAATGGATCGAACTGCACAATCCCGGCAGCATTGCCGTCAATCTGGCCGGGTGGAGCATCACTGCTGTTGATAGCACTTTTGCCATCTCCCTCAGCGGGGTTATTCCCCCTGGTGGCTACTTCCTGCTCGAACGGAACGAAAGCGCCGTCAGCGACATCCCCGCCGACCAGATTTTTAGTGGTAATTTGCTCAACGGTGGCATGAGCCTTGAGTTGCGCAGCGCCACCGGTCTGCTGATTGACTCCGCGAATCAGGCCGGCGGAGTTTGGCCGGCGGGCAACAGTACCTCGCGTTGCAGCATGGAACGCCTGCGGCCCAACCTGCCCGATACCGCCTCTGCCTGGGTCACCAACAATGGAACCCAAACTAATGGTCTCGATGTCAACGGCAACCCCATTTGCGGCACGCCCCGCAATGTGAACTGGGCTTATACCTACGTCACTCCTACCCCCACCTTGTCTCCCACGCCCGCCCCCTTGCGCTCGGTCGTCATCAACGAAATCGCCTGGATGGGAACAACAGCCAATGAAAACCATGAGTGGATTGAACTCTATAACCCTGGCTCATCTACCATAAATCTCAGCGGCTGGCGGTTAACATTCTCCGCGCCCGGCGCTACTACGCCCACGACAACCATTACTCTTTCGGGTCAAATCAGCGCTGGTGGCTACTTTCTTTTGGAACGAAGTACCGATGATGCGATCAGCAACATCACTGCCGACCAGATTTACACCGGCGGACTAACCGATACACCAGGTATGAAGATTGAACTGAGAACGCCCGATGGTCAAGCCATCGATACGGCCAACAGTACCAGCACGAGCTGGTGGGCTGGAGACAAAAGCAAACGTTGCAGCATGGAACGCCGCCCCGGCCCGCAATATCCCGATTCAGCCGAGTACTGGATCACCAATTCTGGAACATTAAAAAATGGCAAAGACCAGGCTGGCAACGATATTTGCGGCACGCCGCGCAATGCCAACTGGGCCAATATCGTTACCCCTACGCCAAAACCACTTTTCACGCCCACCCGCACCCTCACGCCCACCCGCACCGCCATTCCCGCCTCGCCCATCAGTCAGGTCATCATCAACGAATTCCTGCCCTTCCCCGGCGCAGATTGGAACAACGACGGCAAAATCGACAGCGGCGATGAATTCATCGAACTGATGAACGTCGGCAATGCCAGCGCCAACCTGCAAGGCTGGCGGCTCGACGACCAGGCCGGCGACTCCTCCCCCTACACCATCGGCGCAGTCAGCCTGGCCCCCGGCGCGCGCGTTGTCTTCTTTGCCAGCGAAACCGGCATCCTGCTCAGCAACCGCACCGATAGCGTGCGCATCTTAAAATCCAACGGCGCCATCTCTGATGCCTTCACCTACACCACCGTCCCCGCCCGTAACCAGTCCTGGTGCCGCCTGCCCGATGGCTCCATGGATTGGACCTTCGGCTGCGAACCCACCCCCGGCCTGCTCAACAAACTGGCCGAAGTCATCTTGCGTGGCGAGCGCAACCTGCCCGCCATCTGCCAATCACCCCTTTTACCCGCCGTCATCTACCAGACCGAATGCCAATCCTCCGGTCAAGACCTGTGGTCGCGCCGCTTGTGGGAAGCCATTCCCGCCGCCTACCGGGTCTTTTTTGAGCGCAACGGGCAGGAACACTGGTTTGAGTAAAATCATCGGAGGCCAACCCCAGCCATGACACCCCAACTCATGCTCATCATCTTCATCTTTTACCTGCTCTTGTCCCTGGCCCTGTCCGCCGCCTACCTCCTGCGCCGCCGCCTTACCCCCGGCGAATGGTTTTTCTGGGGATTGGTGGCCGTCTTCGTGCCCGTTTTTGGACCCTTCGTGGTCATCGCCGCCCGCCCCGGCCTGCCCCCGCTCAAACCGCGCAAACCCACCCATCCGCAACAAGGAAAAACCCCATGAAACAAGACCGCTTCCTGCTTGGCATCCTGATTGGCATCGCCGTCCTCATCCTCGCATCTCTGGTTGTTTTCTTCCTGCGCCCCAACAACCTCACCTACGGCCCTGAAGACACCCCCGAAGGCGTCACGCGCAACTTCATCGTCGCCATTCACAACAAAGACTACGAAAAAGCCTACACCTACCTCGCCGAAGACGATTACAAACCCAGCCTCGAAAAATTCACCGAACCCTTCCTGCTCAACTACATCAGCCCCGCCGATTCGGGCATCGAAATTCTTGGCGCTAATATTAGCGGACAAAAAGCCTCGGTCCAGGTCAGCATCCTCTACAGCAACAGCGACCCCTTCGCCTCCTCCTACCGCAACAGCGACCAGGTCAGCCTGCTTCAGCAATCCGGCCAATGGAAAATTCGCCAACTTCCCTATCCTTTTTGGTATTACGATTGGTACGAAAAACCGTACGAAGAATCGAAACCGTAACCCGTGCCGCCTGGGCCTGCAAACCGAATCCAGCCGGAACGCTCCACGCTCGAACCTGTCCCCTCACCCCTGGCCTTTTGCCTGTTCCCGGAGTTAACCATGCAAACCATCCGACGCATTTATTTCTACGCCGTCGCCCTCATCAGCCTTGAAGTGGTCTTGTGGGGCCTTATCGCCTTGCTGCGCACCATCTTCGCCCAAGACGCCATCTTTCCCACCGCTTCCACCCTGGCGCAGGCCCTGGCCCTCATCCTCGTTGGCGTACCGATTTTCCTCTTCCACTGGCTGTGGGCCCAGCGCGCCGCCGCATCGGACCCTGAAGAGCAAACCGCCAGCGCGCGGGCTATTTTTTTCTATCTCGTTTTGCTTTTTACGCTTGTGCCGGTGGTTCAAAACCTGCTCGCCCTCATCGACCGAACCTTCCTCGAAACCGCGCGCCTCGATAGAGCCAGCGCCCTGTTTGGCAGCGCTCAAACCTGGGTCGACAACCTGATCGCCATCCTCATGAATGGCATCGCCGCCGCCTACTTCTGGAACCTGTTGCGCGGCATCTGGCCGACTCTGCCCGAACGCGAAAACTTCGCCGATGCGCGCCGCCTGTATCGCTACATTTGGCTGGCCTATGGCTTGCTGATGGTCATTTTTGGCATCCAATTTGTGCTGCGCTACCTGTTCTTCCTGCCAGAAACCGCCCTGCTCGGCCCAGCCGGAGCCGATCTGGTCGTCAATGGAATCAGTCTCTTGCTGGTTGGCACGCCTATCTGGTTGTATGCCTGGAAAGCCTGCCAGGAAGCGCTTTCAGATTCACTTGAACAGGGTTCTGTCCTGCGCCTGGGCGTGCTTTACCTGCTTTCTCTCGCCGGGGTGGTGGTGGTGCTTATTGCTGCGGGCAACGTGCTTAATACCTTGCTTAACTTTATGCTTGGCGAGCGTTTCACCCTGGCAGGTTTTTTGCGCCAAATCAGCGGCTTTGTTTCGATTGGCATTCCGCTGGCCCTGGTGTGGGCTTACTATGGCGGCTGGTTCCGCCGCGAAGCCGATTCTCATCAACAACCTGGCCGCCGCTCCGGAATCAAACGCCTGTACTATTACGTTCTCGCGCCCATCGGACTGGTCGCCACCGTCATCGGACTCACCCTGTTGCTTTCCTTCCTGATAGACCTTTTACTGCTCCCGAACACCGTTTGGGGCGATGCGCTGCGCTCGCGTTTGAGTGGCGCGCTGGCAACCCTCTTCGTTGGCCTGCCGCTTTGGCTAACGGCCTGGCGCAAAATGCAGGCCGAAGCCCTGCGCGAAGGCGAGCCAGGCGATGCCGCCCGGCAGTCTTTGGTGCGCCGCATTTACCTGTACCTGGTCATTTTTGCGGCGGTGATCGGCGGCATGATTTCGGCGGTGGCGCTGGCTTTCCAACTTTTGAACGCCTTGCTGGGCGGCGAAATTGACACCGATTTTGTGGCCTCCGCGCTTAATTCTTTGCAGGTATTGCTGGTTTTTGCGGGGCTGTTGTGGTATCACATCGTCACCCTGCGCCGGGATGGTGGCCGCGCTGCCCGCCAGATTGTTGAACGCTACCGCGAATTTGCCGTGCTGGTTTTTGAACGCGCCGAAAGCGGATTCGGCCAACGTTTGACGGAAGCGATTGCCCGTCAGTCTACCGATTTGCCGGTTGCGGTTCAGGCGGTGGAGCAACCCATCCCGGAGGGGGCAGATGCGGCTCGCGTCGTCATTTTGCCGGCTGATTTGGCGTTGAATCCGCCCGAAGCGTTGCGGCTATGGCTGAATGGCTACCAGGGCCAAAGGGTGGTGGTTCCGGTTACGGCCCAGGGTTGGTGGTGGGTTGGGGGCGCGGCATCCAACCCGCAGAAGCAGGCGGCCCACATCATCCGCCAACTGGCCGATGGGCAGGTTCCGGCTCAGGGTTCTTCCACCCCGGCCTGGACGGTGGTGGCGTATGTTTTTGCGGCTCTGTTTGCCTTGCAATTTTTGTTTATTTTGCTCAGTCTCGGTATTTCTTTGATTTTCGGTTTTTAGGCAATCATGATATACTTTTTGCATCAAAATCAGGAGAACAGCCAATGAAAGTTACCGTCCTTCAAGAAAACCTGGCTCGTGGGTTAAGTACCGTCTCGCGCGCGGTTTCGCCGCGCAGCACCCTGCCCGTGCTGGCAAATGTATTAATTGCTACCGACGAAGGCCGTTTGCGCCTTTCGGCCACCAATCTGGAAATGGGCATAACCTGTTGGATTGGCGCAAAAATCGAGGAAGATGGCTCGACCACCGTCCCGGCCCGTACGCTTGCCGATCTGGTTGGCACCATGCCCGATCCGCAGGTGAGCCTTACGCTAAACGCTCAAACCCAAACCTTGAATGTGCGTTCTGGCTCTTCTACCAACGATATTAAAGGCATCGATGCTCAGGAGTTTCCGCCCTTGCCTGTTCCCGATTTTGACGATGCCATTCTGATTAATGTGGCTGAGTTCAAGGAAATGATTCACCAGGTGGCCTTTGCCGCCTCAACCGACGAGGCCCGCCCGGTGTTGATGGGCGTGCTGGTGGTGGTGGAAGGCGAAAAGGTGACGATGGCCGCTGCGGATGGCTTCCGGCTTTCTGTGCGCTCTGCATCGCTTGCTTCGGCGGTGGCCGCGCCGGTGAGCGCCATTATTCCGGCGCGGGCTTTGAGCGAATTGGCGCGCATTGCTTCAGATGGCGAGCAGGCCGTCCAGATGGTCATTCCCAAAGGACGCGGTCAGGTGGTTTTCCGCGTTAAGGATGCCGAGTTGGTTTCGCAGTTGATTGACGGCACTTTCCCCGATTATCAGCAGATTATCCCCCGTTCGCACAAATCGCGCACCCTGGTTTCGACGGCTTCGCTGCTCAAGGCCTGCCGCCAGGCCGAAATTTTTGCCCGCGAAGGCTCGAATGTGGTGCGCCTCAACATCAAGACCAGTGGCGAATTGCAGCCCGGCGAGGTGGAGATTTCGGCCAACAGCGAAGAGACCGGCTCGAATGAGACTCTGGTCGAAGCGACGGTAGACGGCATTCCGCTCTTGATTGCGTTCAACGTGAAATACCTGCGCGAGGTGTTGGAAGTGATTAAATCGCCGAATGTCGCCATTGAGACTTCGGCCCCCAACGCCCCCGGCGTCGTCCGGCCTGTGGGCGATGACCATTTCCTGCATGTCATTATGCCGATGCATTTGGGCTAATGACAGCCTGTAGAACCATGAATGCAGAATGCAGAATGAGTGATAAGTTTCATTCTGCATTCTGCATTCATCCTTAACCTTATGACTCTCCCCTACCCATCGGCAGACCGCGTTCTCAATATCTACCTGGCCCTTACCCAGTACCCCATTCTGGCTTCGCGTATTCGCGCCAGAATGCGGGCGGAATTGTTTTCACGCGGCATCATTTTGCCGGATGTGTTTGAAGCCGAAGTGCGCGAGAAGGCGATTCAATCCCAATTGCGCGAGGGCTTGCACGATCCTTACACCGAAGAATCATACGAGATTTGGGAAAGACGCCGCGAACGTATTCGCGAAACGCTCACCGATTATTATTTCGCTTACAACCTGCCTTACCGTGATTTTGAAGGAATCGTGCGCGATACGATTGGCGAGCGCGGCGAAACGCCAGACCTGATTACCTTTAACCCTGAACTGGCCCCGCAGGATATGCTCTTTGAACAGGCCGAAATTATTGAGCAACTTCCGCCTGAAAAGCGAAAATCGCTCGAAGCCCGTTTACAGGAAATCAAGGTCGTGCTGATTCGCACCATGATTAGCGACCAGTTGGCCTATATCAAAATTGCGCGCCAGTGGTTCACCATTGAAGATCTGAAAGATATTCGCCGTCGAAAAATTGGCTACGGTAAAATTGGCGGCAAATCTGCCGGCATGATGCTCGCTTATCGTATTTTGCAGGAAGCCGCCTCGCCTGAAGTGCGCGAGGCCTTTCGCATTCCCCATTCCTACTTTCTGGCTTCAGATGTTTTCTATTCCTTTCTTTCCAAAAATGGCCTGATTCACTGGTCTGACCAAAAGTACAAGACCGAAGAACAGATCCACGAAGAATACCCGCAACTGGTCGATGAATTTGTGCGCGGCAAATTTCCGCGCGATATTGTTGAGCGATTGGCGCGAATTGTTGAAGACTCTGAAGGGCGTCCGCTGATTGTGCGCTCCTCGAGCCAGTTGGAAGATAATTTCGGCACCTCGTTCGCTGGCAAATACGATAGTTATTTTTGCCCCAACCAGGGCACGCTGGACGAAAATCTGGAAGCCCTGACCACCGCCGTTGCCCGCGTCTATGCCAGCGGCCTAAACCCGAACGCCCTGCTCTATCGCCACCACAAAGGGCTGGTCGATTACGATGAGCGTATTGCCGTGCTGATTCAGTTTGTGGAGGGCGAGCAGTACGGACGCTATTTCTTCCCGCACGGGGCCGGGGTGGCTTTCAGCCGCAACCTGTATCGCTGGTCGCCGCAAATCAAGCGCGATGACGGTTTTCTGCGCCTGGTTTGGGGCATGGGAACCCGCGCGGTGGATACGGTGGCGAACGACCACCCGCGTCTGGTGGCGCTCAGTCATCCGCTTTTGCACCCGGCGGCGGCTACCAAGATGATTCGTCGCTACTCACAGCAATTTGTCGATGTGGTTGATTTGGAAGAAAACGCCTTCAAGACCCTGCCTGTTTCCGCGTTGATCGACCGACGCTACCCAATTCTGCGCTACATCGGCCAACTGGACGAGGGCGATTATCTCACCCCCATTCGTTCCAGTTCAGTCGAACCGGATAAAGTGGTGATTACCTTCGACGAATTACTGCGCCGCACCCCCTTTGCCGCTACCATGCGTTCAGCCTTGCAACTGCTCGAAGAGTATTATCGCGGCCCGGTCGATACCGAGTTTACCCTGCAAATTGATGAACCGATGTCGATGCAGCCCAAGGTCAAGATTACCCTGCTGCAATGCCGTCCGCAGAGCGCCATCGAGGAAGAGGACGCCCACGTTCCCGAGGATTTAGACGAAAAGAATGTCATCTTCTCGACCCGGCGCATGGTGCCGCGTGGAGCGGTCATGGGCATACGCTACGTCCTTTTTGTCCCGGCGGAGGGCTACTTCTCGATTTCATCGCCCACCGAGCGGGTGCGGCTCGAACGCGCCATCGGCGAACTGAACAAGGCCCTCAAAGACGAGACCTTCATCTGCGTTGGGCCGGGGCGTTGGGGCACTTCCACCCCCGATTTGGGCGTGCATGTGACCTATGGGGATATTTACAACACGCGCGCGCTGGTGGAAATCTCCGGGCAAGGGATTGGTTCGTCGCCGGAGCCTTCGTTTGGCACGCACTTTTTCCAGGATTTGATGGAGGCGCACATCTTCCTCCTGGCGGTTTTTCTGGACGATAAGGATGCTGTCTTTAACCGCGATTTTTTCTACGACACCCCCAACCGACTGGCTGACTGGCTTCCCTCCGCCGATTCGGCGCTGGAAAATTGCCTGCGCCTGGTAGCGGTGCAGGATTTCCGTGCCAGTTATCACCTGAATCTGGTGATGGATGATGATGAGAATCGGGCGGTGGGGTATTTGGAGTCGGAAAGGCCGTAGTGTGATGTACCACCGGCTTTAGCCCGCGTTACGGATTTACTTTATAAACCGTAAACCGTTGGTTTTTGAAAACCACCTGTAACCCAACTTCCGGGTTGCAGGTTTTTATTTCGTCGGGGTGGATTTGTCCGTTGCGTTCCTGTTTTTCGTGGATGATGATGTAATCGGCTTCGTCGATGCGGGCGCAGTCTTCGATCAGGATGGTGTAGCGCTCGGTCATCAGTTTCATCAGGCGCGGTTTGAAGAAGATCAGGGTGCTTTCTGGTTCGGTGTTTTCGCGGATGTAGGCGAACATTTCGGCGCTGACGGGGTCAAACGGGCCGTTGATTTCTTCACGGGTGAAGAGTCGCCAGTTGGCTTGCTGGAGGGTGATGAGCAGGGAGAGCAGGGCGAGGGTGGTAAAGATACTAGTATTCAGTGTCCAGTATCCAGTATTCAGTTTCAAGTCCTGAGCCGCTGGGTCGAGTGGCGTAGCCGTATCGAGACCGGAGCCGCCTGCTCTTGGCGGCGTAGTCGAAGGGCGGTTTTCAGTTTTTTGCGGGCGAATACGCCTGAGCAGGTCGCTCAGGCCATGGGCGGCGAAGATGAGGTAGAAGGGCAGGATCGGGTAGATGAAGCGCAGTCCCTGGCGTTCGGGCCAGGTGATGAAGATGCCCAGCGTCAGCAGGCAGAAGGCCAGGGCGGGCAGTTCGGCGCGGGCTTTTTGGAGGATGCCCCAGATGCAGGCAAAACCTGTCAGGGCGAAGAGAATTTGTTGGAAGGGCAGTCCGTTGAAGAGCCAGCCGGGCAGGGCCAGGTAGAAGAGAAAGTTGTCGATGAAACGGGCGGGGCTGAAGAACAGTTCGTAGTGGTTGAAGTAGGAGGATTGTCCGCCGGGGAAGAGGAGCAGGCTGAGGAGGAAGAGGACGAAAAACGTCAGGTAGGGCAGGCTGGTTAAGCGGAGGTCAGGCTTGGGCGTCGTGCGCCACCGGAGCAGGTCGAGGAGCAGGAGCGGGCCGAGGAGCAGAATCCCGTTGGTGCGCACGAAAAAGGCCGAAAAGATTAATCCACCCAATATGATTTTGCCGGGGACGTTTAATTTGGGTAAATCGAGGAGTAGCAGGGCGGCGGTGGTGAGAAGCAGGAAGACGAAGTCGGCCTGGATCA
This sequence comes from Anaerolineales bacterium, assembly GCA_034411635.1. Taxonomy (GTDB): domain Bacteria; phylum Chloroflexota; class Anaerolineae; order Anaerolineales; family Villigracilaceae; genus UBA8950. The sequence goes on along the minus strand of DAOUML010000136.1, from coordinate 2,188 downwards.
GGTCGGTGGCTTTGAGCAGGATGGGGTTGAAGGCCAGCACGGCGACCAGGGCGGCGCTGAGCGGCAGGTTGAAGCGGCGGCGGGCGTAGGCGTAGAAGATGCCCAGGAAGGCGGCGAAGGCCAGGGTGTTGACGAGTTTGTAGGCGCTGATGGACAGGCCGGCCAGGGCGTAAAGCGGGGCGATGAGCAGTGGGAAGCCCCAGGGGTAAGCGGCGGGGCCGACAGGGTAGGTAGATTGGGCGATGGCGCGTCCGTTTTCGGCGGTGAATTCAGCCATGCTGCCATTGAGGATGGCCCCGGCTTGCAGGAGGTAGGAGGCGAAATCGTCCCACCAGAATTGGCCGGTGCTGTAGCGTGAGACGCTCATCACGCTGGCAATGAGCATGATGAGGGCGATGGCGAGGATGTCTTTTTTCATGGGTGATGAGGAGATGTAAACGCGAAAATGGCTATTGCGGCGGCTTTATGCCGCCGCAATAGCCATTTTCGCGGATTTTTATTTGAGAAGTATGTGTCATCAGAATTTTAATCAAGGAAGGGAGAGCGTAGAGGTTCCGGCGGGCGGCAGCAGGATTTGGATGGTGGCGCCTTTGCCCAGCCCTTCGCTTTCGGCCCAGATGCGTCCGCCCTGGGTTTCGATCAGGCCTTTGGCGATGGTCAGGCCGATGCCGAGGCCGCCAAATTTGCGGGTGTTGTGCGGTTCGACCTGGTAGAACTCGTTGAATATTTTGCTGAGTTGGGCCGGGGCGATGCCGATTCCGGTGTCGCTGATGGAGACTTGAATGTTGCCACGTTGCTGGTGGGCGCTGATGGTGATTTGCCCGCCTGGGGGCGTGAAACGCACGGCGTTGTTAAGGATGTTGACGAAAGCCGGGGCGAGTTTATCGGGGTCGGCGGTGACGAGCAGGGATTGGGCGGGCAGGTCGAAGGTGACGAGGTGGCGCATTTCTTCGGCGATTTGACGCATTTCAGCGTAGGCGGCATTGAGCACTTGTTGAACCGGCACGACGCGCGGTTTGAAGGTGAGCCCTTTGGCTTGCAGCAGGTGCAGGCTGGTCATGGCTTCGATGACGGAGCGCATTTGGCTGGCGGCGGCCAGCACGCGTTCGGCGTGTTCGGAGACTTCGCCGGCTTCTTCTTGCAGGAAAGATGCGTAGCCGATGATGATGCCGAGCGGGGTGCGCAGTTCGTGGGAGGCCAGGGCCAGGAAGTTGCTTTTGAGCCTGTCGGTTTCTGAGATGTTTTCGTAGGCGTTTTGCAGGGCCTGAATGAGGCGGGCGTTGTGGATGGCGGAAGCGGCCTGGGAGGCCAGGGCCGCGAGCAGGCGTTCGTCGGCGGGGGTGAATTGGCCTTTGCGTTTGTTGAGGGCTTCGATGACGCCGACGCCTTTGTCGCGAATGCGCATGGGGACGCCGAGCAGGGATTTTGTCTTGAATTCGACCTGCTGGGCGGCGGTGGCGAAGTGGCGCGGGTCTTGCTCGACATCGTTGATGACAATGGTTTTCTCTTCGCGGAAGATGGTTCCGGCCAGGCTGCCATCGATGGGGACGGGGATTTTGGCAAGTTTTGCCGGATCAGAGCCGCTGGAGGCGGCAAAAAACAGTCGATTGCGTTTTTCGTCGTAAAGCAGGATGGATGCGGCTTCACAGTCGAGCATATCGGTGGCCGCGTCGATGAGGTGGTTGAGGATTTCGTCGAGGTTGAGGGTGGAGTTCAACGTCAGGCTGATGTCCATCAGACGGGCGAGTTGTTTGGCTTCCAGGCTGGGGGGAGTTTTTATCATGGGTTAAGTGTAGCGCAAATTGGGCCGGGAATAAATAGAAAAAATGTTCTAATTTTGGCGTAAAGCAAAAGGGGCGTTTCATTTCAGTTAGAGCAGGTGGTTGAGTTGCAGGTCGAGTTTATCGAGACCAGGCGACGTTCTTCAGTCGCCGTGTCTCGATGAACTCGACAACCAATCGAAACAACCAGTGCCGGGTCTCGATACGCCCTTCGCGTAAAACGCTCAGGGCTACTCGACCCTCGACGCTACTTTCAACTCAAATGAAACACCCCAATTGTTTATTCCGCAATTTCTTTTTTTTCTGTTGGCAACTGCTTGATGGCGATCAGGATGAGAATGATCAGGGCCATTGGAATCCAGCCGGCCAGGCCGAGCGGGTTGCCGCCGAGGGCCATATCGAGTCCT
>DAOUML010000135.1:0-4903 GCA_034411635.1 Anaerolineales bacterium | reverse complement strand
TTAGGTTATTGGGTAATTTACCACACTCATCATAGTTTTATTGAGAAATTATCACGCAAAGTCGCAAAGACCGCCAAGATTTTTTATGTTTCTTTGCGATCTTTGCGACTTTGCGCGAAAAATAAAGACTGGTGTGGGCTTTTATCCCCACGGGCATTATGTCTTTTGGTTTATTTTGGCAAAACGAATTCAATCAACCCGCCTTTGTCGTCCCCTTCGGTTTTGCGGAACTGTCCGCCATGCAATTTGACAATTGCCTGGCCGATGTAGGCGCTCATGGTCAGGTCAATTTCCACTGGAATTGGGTTTTTCTCGCCCTGGCTGCGCAGGCTGAAGAGCAGGCCGGCCGGGTCATCTTGAACTTGCAAACTGATAGTTGCCGGTAATTTCGTGTATTCGGCAAGATAAAGGCATAAGTTCAAAATGCCCTGGCGTAGCAACGGCTCGTCGGCCTTGAAAGGCATTTCAGGTTCGGCTGTCTTAATTTCAAAGGTGACGCTTTTCTCGGCTTTGTTTTGTTGCCAGTAGGCCACCACCTGGCTGAGCAGCCGCGCGGCTTCGCTCTCTATCGGCGCAAACGATTTCTCGCCGCGACTCAAACGGGCCATATCGACCAGATTGCTCATCATCGTCATGGCCTGGCTGCTGTTCTGGAAAATCGTCGTCAGGTCGTCACGCTGCATATCCGTAATGGGGCCAGACATGCCCTTCATCATCATTTTGGTAAACCCCAAAATGCGATTAAAAGGAGATTTTAGATCGTGGGCTTCTTCAGAGATGAAGGCCGCCAGGTCAAGTTCTTCAGGAAATTCAAATTGATTCATAATTGCCTCAGGAAAAATTCGCTCATATTGTAATTTTACTTGAAATCGCGCTTTCGGTGATTGCAAGAACCTTCCATTTTTGCAAAAATTAGCCCGCAGGCGGATATAATCAGGAGAAATGTCTGACTTGAAACGGTTTCCCATCCCTCCGCTTTTTCTCGACCGAATGACAGCCCTGCCCGGCCTGAATGTGGACGCGCTCGCTGCCGCGCTCGAACTGGCTCCCGTTAGCGGGCTGCGCGTCAATACCCTGAAATGTTCCGTTAAAGATTTTGCCGCCCTTGCGCCTGTTGCCCTGGGCGAAAAAATTCCCTGGTGCGATTCAGCCTTCCTTCTGCCGCCGGGCCAAATTTCAGCCGGGGCGCATCCCTTCCATCGCGCCGGGCTGTATTACCTGCAAGACCCATCTGCCATGTCGCCGGCTGAATTGCTCGCGCCGCAGCCGGGCGAACGGGTGCTCGATTTATCTGCCGCGCCGGGGGGCAAAACCACCCACCTGGCCGCCCTGATGCAGGGGCGCGGGCTGCTGGTTGCCAACGAAATTAAAGACAAACGGGTTGGGCATTTGGCCCAAAATGTTGAGCGTTGGGGCGCGGGCAATATCGTCGTCACCAACGAAACGCCCGAACGACTGGCCGACCACCTCGGCCCGATTTTCGACCGGGTGCTGGTCGATGCGCCCTGTTCGGGCGAAGGCATGTTCCGCAAAGACATGGGCGCGCGCGCCGATTGGTCGCCAGAGATGGTGGCCGGCTGCGCCATCCGTCAGCAGAATATTTTGCGCGTTGCGGCCCGGCTGGTGCGGCCTGGCGGATCTTTGCTTTATTCCACCTGTACGTTTGCCCCTGAAGAAGATGAAGGCGCGGCCCAATCGGTTTTGGATTCGTTCCCTGATTTCAGCGTTGCGCCCCTGCCGCTTTTGGATGGATTCACCCCCGGCCAGCCTGGCTGGCTGGGGCAGTTGACCGGCCAACAGGCCGACCCCACGCTGAAGGGCGCGGTGCGGCTCTTTCCGCATCTGCTTTCGGGCGAGGGACATTTTGTCTGCCTGCTGCGGCGGGCCGAGGGCGGGGGGACTCGGCAGCGAGAGCGGGAGCAGGCCGCTCGTAAGCGCGAAATGCCCGACCTGCGCTTTTGGCGCGAGTTTGCCGGGGCGACGTTAAACGTCAATTTAGCGGAAGACCGGTTGAGGGTCTTTGGCGAGCGTCTGTATTTTGTCCCCGATACCCTGGCCGATTTCTCGCGCTTGCGCGTTGTCCATTCTGGCGTCTGGCTGGGCACCTTCAAAAAGGGACGCTTTGAACCGGCTCATCCGCTGGCGCTTTTCCTCAAGCGTGGCGAGGCCAAAAATACGCTTGATTTGCCCGCCGATAGCGCCGAACTGAGTGCCTACCTGCGCGGCGAGCCGCTTGAATCGGGTGGGCTGCCGGGCTGGTTGCTGGTGACTGCCAACGGCTGGCCGTTGGGCTGGGGCAAGCGGGTGCAGGGCGTGGTGAAGAATCATTATCCGCGTGGCTGGATGTGATTTTTTGAAAAATAAAGTTGCAGGGGTATTCTTGCGTTCCAAAACAGGCTTACAGAAATTCTCGCAAAACAACCCGATACGCCGGGCGGTAGTGTTTTCGGTAAGCCGCCGAATGATGCAGGGCCGGGTATCCCTGTTCTTGCAGGGCTGGCAGGATGTTTTGTAAATCGGGCGCAAGCGGTAAGGCGGCCTGAAGATATGTTTCGAGCAACGCTGGCGCGCCGTGATATTCGCGCCCGGTGCGCAGGAAAGCCTGGCACAGTTGGGTCATCTTTCCGCCCTGCGCCATAAATGCGGACAGGTGAACGCGCGCAATGGCCCCATCTGGGCTGATGGGGTCGATGGCTGGTTCGGTATAAGGGTTGGAGATTTCGCGCAGTTCTTGCTCCAGCCGGGTTTGGGCGATTTGCGGGTTGGGGATGGCGTGTTCGCTCCCCAGCGCGGCCTGATGAATGAGTTTGTAAATATCCTGGGCGGCCATGAGCGGGTAGCGGGCGAGGTGGGCCAGAAGGATGGATTGAATCGACATTTTGCAATACGCTGGTTTCAGGGATTGGACGAGAATGCTAAAGGCGGCCAGTCTGCGCAGACTTCTGCCTGTTCGTGCCAGTTTTCTTTGCCGCTCCAGGATTCGATGCGCAGGGCGTAGACGATGGTGCGGGCGAGTTCCTGGTCGGTAATCGGGCGGTATTCTTTGCCGGGGGTCATTTCGGGGAAGTGTTTGGCAATCAGCGCGTAAAGGGCGCGGCGCTGTTCTTCGGGGTCGCGCAGGATTTCGACTTGTCCGAAGACCATTGCCGAGCGGTATTGAATCCCAAATTCGAGCGCGCTATTGGCGGGCAGGAAGCGTCCATATTCCATCACTTCAAAACAGACGCGCGGGTTGTGGGACAGGTTATCGCGCATGCGCCCGGCCTGGCCGGTGTGGAAGAGGATGCGCTGGTTGGGTTCGTCGAACCAGAAGTTGAGCGGGGTGACAAAGGGCTGTTCGCCGCGCGCGTGGCCGAGATGACCGATTTCGGCGCGATGTAACAGGGCGCGTATCCAGGCTTCGTCGCGGGTATGTTCGGGCAGGCGTTGATGGTCGGTTGGGGCGGCGTTTTGGTAGTCGCGGGACATGATTTTTACCTTCCTTGAATATCGCGCCACAGTTGGCGGGCGGGGTCGGGGATTTCGCGGGCCGATTTTGCCAGAATTTCAAAGGTGCGTTCGATCAGCAAATCGAGATGGGCCGGGTCGAGCGGACGGTTCCCCTCGGCGGCTTCGAGGGTTTTAACCAGCGAACGCCGCAATCCGCTGGCGCGCCGGGCCCAAATCGAATCGACGTTGAGCCGTTCGAGGCGCGGGGCGAGCAGTTTGATCAGGTCGATGCGGGGGTTTGTCATTGTTTTTTTGCTTGATTTGCTGTGGTATTACTGTTGAACATTGGCATTGAACGCGCAAATGTTGTAGCACGACATTTATGTCGCCTTTTTGGGTTGCGGACGGTTATCGAGCAATGTCGAGACAATGAATGCCGCGCTACGGTTTTCGGCCAACATACAGAATATGGTCTGATGCGCCAATCGCTGCCGGGTCTTTGCCGAGGCGGTAATTGAGATTGGCCCAGGTCTCGAAATCTTTGCCGTTCAGCGAATTAATGAAAGCCTCATGCCCGGCGGCGACGCCTTCACAGCCGATTTGGGCAATGGTCTCGAACCCGGCGGCTTCCCCAAGCGGGATGACCTCGTCGGGGTGGGCAAAATAGGCGTCGGTGAAGCCATCGTCCGCGCCGACGTTGATGCCGGTGGTCAGGATTTTCTCATTGGTATCAGGTTCTTCGAGCGGCCAGAGCAATCCTTTGGCGGCGGCATCACGAAAAGCGCTAAAACGGGAGATGAAAGCGGCGAAGATGATTCCGCCTGGTTTGAGCAGCCGCATGGCTTCACGCAGGGCTTGCAATCGTTCTTCATAAGCCCACAGATGATAGAGTGGCCCCATCAAGAGCGTGGCGTCGAAACTTTCCGAGGGAAAAGCCGAAAGGTTCAGCGCGTTGGCTTGCAGGATGTCTTCAGGATGCAGGTTCAACGCTTCGGCCTTTTGCCGCGCAAAGGCCAGGTTGCCCGGCGAAAGGTCAGCCAGCGTGACCCGGTAGCCGGATTCCGTCAAATGAAAGGTGTAACGCCCCGGCCCGCCGCCGATGTCGAGTATCCGCGCCGGGGCAGGGGGCAGGAATTCTTTCAGCGCCCGAATTGTGACAGCAAATTCGGTGCGATGGCGGATTCCCAACCGTTCCCACTCACTCTGGACATTTTCATCATAAAAGTTTTGGATGTGCGACATGGGGTTTCCTTATTTTTCTTAAAACCTTCCCGGCCTGAAGGCGCTCAGGTCAAATTCCGGGCTTTTGCCGTTTGCCAGTTCGGCGACCACCTGCCCGGTGCCGGGGCCGAGACTCAGGCCGAGCATGGCGTGGTTTGTAATTATTATAGATTTACTTTAATTTATATTTTTAATTTTTCAAAAATGAAAAAATTAAGTTTACTACTTGTTACTTTATTGTTAACATCAGTTT
>DAOUML010000134.1:0-86976 GCA_034411635.1 Anaerolineales bacterium | reverse complement strand
GGGCCAGGGCGAACCCGCTTTTATCCTCCTGCATGGATTTGGCGCTTCGACCTACTCCTGGCGCGAAGTGATGCAACCGTTCAGCGAATTGGGCCGTGTCATCGCCTATGACCGCCCTGCCTTTGGCCTGACTGCGCGCCCGATGCCCGGCGAGTGGACAGGCGATAACCCCTACAGCCCCGAATCCCAGGCCGCAATCGCCATCGGCCTGATGGACGCACTCGGCATCGAGAAGGCTTACCTGGTCGGCAACTCTGCAGGTGGCACAGTTTCGATGTATACTGCCTTGACCTACCCTGAACGTGTGGCCGGGCTGATTCTGGTCGATGCCGCCATCTACACCGGCGGCGGTTCGCCAGCCTGGGCGCGTCCGCTGCTCGGCACGCCGCAAATCCGTCACATCGGCCCTTTGTTGGCGCGTCAGATTGCCACCAGCGGCGATGACTTCATCCGCACCGCCTTCCATGACCCATCCATCGTCAGCGAGGAAATTCTGGCTGGCTACCGCAAACCGCTCAACGCCCACAACTGGGACCGCGCCCTGTGGGAACTAACCGCCGCCAGCCGCCCGCTCGGTCTCGCCGAAAGGTTGACCGAACTCAATTTGCCGGTCCTCGTGCTGACGGGTGATGACGACCGCATCGTCCCCACCGAAGAATCGATTCGCCTCGGCGGTGAAATTCCCGGGGCAATGCTCGTCGTCATCCCGAATTCCGGCCACCTGCCCCACGAAGAAACCCCGGATGAATTCATGCAAGCCGTGCGCGATTTTTTAAAAGGAATTCGCCCATGAAAAAATTCAAACTCGCCCCCAATTTTGAACTGCCCGATTTTGACGGCCACTCCGTGCGCCTTTCCGATTTCAAAGGCAAGAAAAACCTCGTCCTGGTCTTCCTGCGCGGATTTATGTGACCTTTCTGCCGCGCCCATCTCGAACGCTTGCGAGATGATTATGCAGCCTTCACCGCGCGTGACGCGGAAATCCTGTGCATCGGCCCAGACAGCCCCAAAACCTACCGGCGCTTCTGGGCTGAGAATCACATCCCCTACATCGGCCTGCCCGACCCCAAACACAAAATCGCCGACCTGTATGGTCAGGAATGGAACCTCTTCAAGTTGGGCCGCGTCCCGGCCCTGTTGCTGGTCGATAAAAACGGACAGATTCGCTATCAGCATTACAGCAGTTCGATGAAGGATATTCCCGAAAACGGCCTGATTCTGGATATGCTCGATAAAATCAACCAAAATGTAGGGGCGTAGCAGTGCTACGCCCCTACTACGCCCCTACCGCTACGCATCTACCCCTAACCACTGGAACCTAAAATGACCCCCGGCCCCATCGCCCTGCTCGGCTCCGGCGAAACCTCCCTCGCGGGTGGACGCATCTTCGAGAGTCTCGCCAGCCAACTCCCCGCCCCCCTGCGGATATCCATCCTCGAAACCCCGGCAGGCTTCGAACTCAACGCCCCACAAGTCGCCGGGCGCGTTGCCGATTACCTCCAAACCCGCCTCGGCAACTACAAACCCAGCATCGATATCATCCCCGCCCGCAAAAAAGGCACGCCTTTCAGCCCCGACCACGCCGAAATCCTGGCCCCGCTCTTGCGCGCCAACCTGATCTTCATGGGCCCCGGCTCGCCCACCTACGCCATCCGTCAACTGCAAGACAGCCTGGCCTGGGAACTCATCCGCGCCCGCCAGCGCCTCGGCGCGGCCCTGGTTTTTGCTTCGGCTGCCACCATCGCCGTCGGCGCCTGGGGCATCCCCGTTTACGAAATCTACAAAGTCGGGCAGGAGGTTCACGCCGTGCCCGGCCTGAACCTGTTCGGCCCCTTCGGCCTGCCGCTCTCCTGCGTCCCACACTGGAACAACACCGACGGCGGCGCCGATGTCGACACCTCGCGCTGCTTCCTCGGCATGGAACGCTTCGCCGAATGGTGCAGCCACCTGCCCCCCGAACACACCATCCTCGGCCTCGACGAACACACCGGCCTCATCTTCGACTTCGCCAACCGCCAATGCCGCGTCGGCGGCGTCAGTTCCGTCACCCTGCTGCGCGCCTGCAACCCCCAAATCTACCCATCCGGCGCATCTTTCACCTTCGATGAATTGGGAATCGGCGGCCCGCCCCGCGACGACATCCGCGCTGACGCCTGGGAGGCCGCGACCAGCCTGCCCCCGCTCCCCGAACCGCCGCCCGACACCCCCGACCCGCAACTTGTCTCGCTCGCCGAGCAGCGTGAAGCCGCCCGAAAAGCCAAAGACTGGCCCCGCGCCGACGCCCTGCGCCAGCAAATCCAGGCCGCCGGCTGGCTCGTCACCGACACCCCCGAAGGCCCAAGGCTAACCCGCGCCTGACGCAACCAAAATCTCATCTTGACCATCCTTGCTTTATCGGCTATACTCGCGGCTGTTCTTAACCATTTCACTTCGCGCCCCAGTCTCCCAGGTGGAGGCTCCGACCCGAAGCGAAAATTTCATTTTTAACACCAACCATGTTTGAGACTCTCACCAACCGACTAAATCAAGTATTTGACGGACTGCGCCGCCGCGGAAGACTTTCCGAAGCCGACGTAGATGCCGCCATGCGCGAAGTGCGCCTGGCCTTGCTCGAAGCCGATGTCCACTACAGCGTGGTCAAAGACTTTGTCGCTCGCGTGCGCGCCCGGGCTGTGGGGGCCGAAGTCTCAAAAGCCCTCAATCCCGGCCAGCAGGTTATAAAAATCGTTCACGAAGAATTAATTGGCACGCTGGGCGAACCAGCCCCCATTAACCTGAGCGGCCCCAAACCGCGCGTGCTCATGCTGGTCGGCTTGCAAGGCTCCGGTAAAACCACCGCCGCCGGCAAACTGGCAAAACTTCTGCGCAGCAAAGGCGAGCGCGTCATGCTCGTCGCTGGCGATCCCTACCGCCCGGCAGCGGTTCAACAACTGCAAAACCTGGGCGAGCGCGTCGATGTGCCTGTCGTGGCCGAAAACGGCGTCAAACCGCCCGACCTGGCCGCAAAAGCCTTCGACCAGGCCCAAAAAGGCGGCTACACGATTATGATTATCGACACCGCCGGCCGCTCGCAATTGGACAACGCCCTGATGGACGAATTACGAGCCATCACACGCCGCGTCCCGCCCGTTGAAACCCTGTTGGTAGTCGATTCGATGATCGGTCAGGAAGCCCTGCATGTTGCCGAAGGCTTCCGCGATACCGTCTCCATCACCGGCCTGATTCTGACCAAAATGGACGGCGACTCACGCGGTGGCGCGGCCATCTCCATCCGCAGCGTAACCGGCGTGCCGCTCAAATTCCTCGGCACCGGCGAAAAACTGGATGCCCTCGAAATCTACGACCCCTCGCGCCTGGCCTCGCGCATCCTCGGCATGGGCGATATGATTGGTCTGATCGAAAAAGCCGAAGCCGCCTTCGACGCCGAAAGCGCCGAAAAGCAAATGGGCAAAATGATGAAAGGCCAGTTCGACCTGGAAGATTGGCTGGATCAAATGCGCCAAATGCGCAAAATGGGCCCGCTTTCACAATTGCTCGAAATGCTCCCCGGCCAAATGGGACAAGTAGCCCGCCAGGTAGACCCGCGCGACGTTGAAAAAAACTTCAAAACCATTGAAGCCATCATCAACTCAATGACACGCAAGGAACGCCGCGACCCCGATATTCTCAACGCTTCGCGCCGCCGCCGCATTGCCGCCGGATGCGGCATGGAAGTACAGGATGTCAATAAACTCATCAAACAATACCGCCAAACCCAAAAACTGATGAAAACCTTCCAAAAAGGCGGTATGAAGGGTTTGTCAAATTTGTTTGGATGATTTGGCTCTTTAAGAGTTCGCGGCTAAATCTCAGCATTTTGGGTATGAAAGCGCGCATGCGCTTTCATACCCAAAATACGACCTTCTTCAATCGTTAATTTATGCAACCTGCCAAGTTTTGCATAGAAAAATAACCAAAACGCATAATTCAAGGAGTAAGTTCAAATGGTTCGTATTCGTCTTCGCCGTATTGGTCTCAAAGGCCAACCTTCCTACCGTATTGTGATTGCCAACCAGGAATCACCTCGCGATGGTCGCTTTATCGAAATTGTTGGCTTCTACAACCCCCGCACCAGGCCCGCCACCATGAACATCGACGAAGCCAAAGTTTTTGATTGGATGAGCAAAGGCGCCCAGCCTACCGAATCTGTCGCCCAGATTCTAAAAACCACCGGCACCCTCGACCGTTTTGCCCGCTTGAAAAAAGGCGAAGCGCTTGAAACCCTCATCACAGAAGCCGACCAAGCCCAGGCCAAACGCGGCGCTGGAGTAAAAACGTCTGACGACTAGAAAGGCTTCCCCATGAAAGCCCTGACAGAACACCTCGCCCGCTCTCTGGTCGAAAAACCCGACGAAGTTGAAGTCACCCAAACCAAACATGGCAACCGGGTGCGCCTGCAACTGCATGTCGCCAAAGATGACATGGGACGAGTTATCGGCAAAAATGGTCGCGTTGCCAACGCCATTCGCATTCTGCTGCGCGTTGCCGCAGAACGCGACGGCCAGCAAGTAACCCTCGACGTGGTAGACCCCTGATGACCACAAAAAAACAGTCAGTCCACGCTGACCAGACAGGCTCGCCCGCATCTGGCGAGCCTGTGTATTTGAGCGTTGGCGTTCTCCGCCGCCCACATGGGCTGCGCGGCGAAATGTTGATGGAAGTTCTGACCGATTTCCCCCAGCGATTGAAGCCCCGCGTAACGCTGTTGGTTGGCCCACAGCACAAAAGCATGCGCCTGGCCTCCGTGCGCGGACACAACGACGGGCTACTGGTACGCTTCGAGGGCATTGAAAACCCCGAAGAAGCCGGAAAATATCGCGGTCACACGGTCTTTGTCCGCGCGGAAGACCGCCCCCCTCTGCCAGAAGGTGAATACTATCACCATCAAGTTATCGGCTTACGGGTGGTTAACGAAGCCGATGAAGAACTGGGCGTTCTGGCTGAAATTCTGCAAACCGGGGCCAATGAGGTCTACATCGTCCAACGCCCTGAAAAAAGCGACCTGCTTCTGCCCGCCATCGAAGAGGTCATCCTGCACATTGACCCGCAAGCCGGCCTGGTGCGCGTGCGCCTGCTGCCCGGATTGGACGACTAACCCCGCCCCAGGCCATGGCAGACACCAAATTTTGGGTTGCGTTTACCACCGTCAAGGGCATTGGCGCCGTGCGCTTGCAAGCCTTGCTCGATGCCTTTGGCACTGCCGAAAACGCCTGGAAAGCCTCCCCACTCGACCTGGTAGCCGCCGGACTAAGCCCCAAACTGGCCGAACGCGTCGTACAGGCGCGCGCCTCGCTGGATGTAGACAAACTCATCCAGGATGCCGAGCGTCAGGGCATTCAAATTTTGACCTGGGATTCGCCAACCTACCCGCCCCACCTCAAACAAATTGACCAGCCGCCGCCAGTGTTATACCTGAAAGGTGAAATCACCTCAGAAGATGTTTGGGCAGTGGGCATCGTAGGTACGCGCGCCGTCACGGCCTATGGCCGCCAGGTAACTGAAGAACTCGCCGCAACCCTGGCGCGCAACGGCATCACCATTGTCAGCGGGCTGGCGCGCGGAGTCGATGCAATTGCCCACAGCGCCGCCCTGAAAGCCGGCGGACGCACCCTGGCCGTGCTTGGCTCCGGTATCGACCGCATCTACCCGCCCGAACATCGTGGGCTGGCTGAGAAAATTAGTGAGCAAGGCGCGGTGCTCAGCGATTACGCCCCTTCAACCCCACCCGAAAGCGCCAATTTTCCACCTCGCAACCGCATCATCAGCGGCCTTTCGCTGACGGTGGTGGTTATCGAAGCCGCCGAAACCAGCGGTTCGCTCATCACCGCATCCTTCGCCGCCGACCAGGGCCGGGATGTCTTCGCTGTGCCGGGCAACATCTTCGCCCCGCAGAGCAAAGGCACCAACCGCCTGATAGCCAACGGCGCCAGGCCGCTGCTGGCCGTCAAAGACATTCTCGACGCCCTCGACCTGACTCGTAATCTGGAACGGCGCGAAATCCGCAAAACCCTGCCCTCCGACCCCACCGAAGCGGCCCTCTTCCAACTCATTGGCGCGGAACCCCTGCACGTGGACGAAATCCGCGCCCAAAGCGGTATGCCCATCGCCCAGGTTTCAGCCACCCTGACGATGATGGAACTCAAAGGCCTGGTGCGTCAGGTGGGCGGAATGCAGTATGTAGCCGTGCGCGAAGAATCCGCGCCGTATGAAACCCAATAACTATGAAATCAAACGAACATTTTTACGCAGTCATCATGGCTGGCGGCGGCGGAACGCGGCTTTGGCCCGTCTCGCGGCGTGATCGGCCCAAACAATCCATTCCGCTCATCAGCGCTGAAAGTCTGTTCCAAACCACCGTCCGCCGCCTCGATGAACTGATTCCGCCTGAACGCATTTTTGTCGTCACCGTAGCCGAACAAGCCGCTGAATTGCGCCAGCAGGCCCCTGAACTACCTTTTGAGAATTTTCTGCTCGAACCGGCCCCCCGTGGCACAGCCTCGGTGGTTGGGCTGGCCGCCGCCATCCTGCACCAACGCGACCCGCTGGCAAGCATGGCAATTTTGCCCTCCGACCATTACATCCGTGATCGCGACCTGTTCCATTACATGCTGCGCGTAGCGGCAGATGTGGCCGAAAAAGATTATCTGGTAACGCTTGGCATCGCGCCCACTTTCGCCGCCACCGGCTATGGCTACATTCAACGCGGCGCGCCCCTGCCTGAAAACTTCAGTTATCCGGTTTATAATGTTTCGCGCTTTCAGGAAAAACCAGACGAAGCGGCAGCCCGCCAAATGTTGCTCTCAGGCGATTACTCCTGGAACTCAGGCATGTTCATTTGGAAAACCGAGCGCATTTTGGCTGAATTTGGCGCTCAAATGCCAAAACTCAAAACCGCGCTCGACGAGATAGCCGCAGCATGGGACACGCCCGCCCGCGCCGAAACACTGCAAGCGCACTGGATGGGCCTGAAAAACGAAACCATCGATTACGGCATCATGGAACACGCCGAGCGGGTGGCCGTCATCCCCGCCGCCGGGCTGGAATGGAGCGACATCGGCTCATGGGACGCGCTTTTCGATGTCATCTTGCCCGATCAAGACGGCAATGTCATCGTCAGCGGCGAGTTGCTCGCGCTGGAGACGCACGGCTCGTTGCTCTACGGCAACGGTGACGGACGACTCTTCGTCACCATCGGACTGGATAACGTCATCCTGGTTGATACTGGCGATGTGCTGTTGGCCTGTCACCGCGACCGCGCCCAGGAAGTGCGCCTGGTGGTTGAGCAGTTGAGACGTGAAGGTAGAGAAAAATATACTTAACCCAGAGACCTGACAGGTTTTATCAGATGCTTAATCATCAAAGCGTCTTGCGAAGGATGGAAGATTTTTATATCAAGGTCACGTAAAAACCTGTCAGGTCTTGCAGTTATCAGGAGAAGTAAATGCAAGCCTATTGCATGAAATGTAAAGACAAACGCGATATTAATGACGCCCAGGCAACCTTTAACGCGGCTGGCGCGCCGGTAACACGCGGCACCTGCCCGGTATGCGGCACAGCCATGTACCGCACTGGCAAAACTGAATCTCACGAGGGGTTAACCCCACCCGAAAAACAACCCAGAACCAGAAAAAAGCCGGCCAAAAAAGAAGGCAAACCCACCGGCAAACTGGTCATCGTCGAATCGCCGGCCAAGGCAAAAACAGTGGGACGCTTCCTCGGCAAAGGCTACACCGTTCGCGCCTCGATTGGGCATGTGCGCGACCTGTTGCGCTCGCAACTCTCAGTCGATGTAGACAATCACTTTACCCCCAAGTACCGCGTGCCAAACGAAAAACGCGAAACTGTCAAAGAACTCAAAAAACTGGCCCAAAACGCTTCTGAAATCTACCTGGCCACCGACCCCGACCGCGAAGGCGAGGCCATCTCGTGGCACTTACTGGAAGCCGCCGAAATTGACCCGCAACGCGCCAAACGGGTGACATTTCACGAAATCACCGCCCCGGCCATTGCCGAGGCCTTCGGCCATGCCCGGCAAATTGACATGGACCTCGTCAACGCCCAGCAGGCCCGCCGCGTGCTGGACAGGCTGGTTGGCTATTCCATCAGCCCGATTTTATGGGAAAAAGTGCGCAGTCGTCTTTCAGCCGGGCGAGTGCAATCGGTGGCGTTACGCGTCATCGTCGAGCGCGAGCGCGAAATCGAAGATTTCATTCCGCAGGAATATTGGACTGTCGAAGCGGAACTCAAGCCTGAGCGTGGAAAGCAGTCTTTCATCGCCAAACTAAGCAAAATAGACGAGAAAGAAGCCGAATTCGGCAACGAGTCACAAGTCCGCCCCATCCTGATAGATATGGAAAAGGCCGCCTACGAAATCAGCAAAATCAAACGCGGCGAGCGCCGCCGCAAGCCGTCTGCGCCGTTTACCACGTCTACCTTGCAACAGGAAGCCTCGCGCAAACTCGGCTTTACCGCCAAACGCACCATGGCCCTGGCCCAACGACTTTATGAAGGCCAGGATGTGGGCGAAGGCGGCAACACGGGCTTGATTACCTACATGCGCACCGATTCGACCAATGTCTCACAGGTGGCCCAAAATGAAGCCCGGGCATACATCGAAAATCGCTATGGCGGCAACTTCCTGCCCGAAAGCGCGCCACAATATAAAACCCGCGCTGCGGGCGCGCAGGAGGCTCACGAGGCCATCCGCCCAAGTGCCGTGATGCGTGACCCGGAGAAAATGAAGCAGTATCTCGACCCGGCCATGTTCAAACTATATCGCCTGATCTGGCAGCGTTTTGTGGCCTCGCAGATGGAAGCCGCGCTATATGATACGCTCTCGGTTGAAATAAACGGCGCGAGCGCCCACCGCTATTTGCTGCGGGCGGGCGGCTCGGCGGTGAAGTTCCCCGGTTTTATGGTGGTCTACGAAGAAGCCAAAAACGAAGATATTCGGGACGAAGACGACGACAACGTGCGCATTCCGGCGGATATTGCCGAAGGTCAGGCTCAGACCCTGATCCGGTTGCTGCCCGAACAGCATTTTACCCAGCCGCCGCCGCGCTACTCCGAGGCCTCGCTGGTGCAAACACTCGAATCTTTTGGCATTGGCCGCCCTTCAACCTACGCCCCCACCCTTTCCACCATTCAAGATCGCGGATACGTCAACCGCATCGACAAGCGTCTCGAACCAACCCAAACCGGGGTGCTGGTCAACGACCTGATGACTCAATACTTCCCCGATATCGTCAACACCGACTTCACCGCCCGCATGGAAGAAGATCTGGATAAAATTGCCGAAGGCCACGCCGATTGGGTAAAAGTCATGGGCGAGTTCTACGGGCCATTTGCAGAATCGGTAAAAAAGGCCCAGGCCGAAATGCCGCAAACCAAGAGCGGGCCCGAGCCCATTGGGCGCGATTGTCCAACCTGCGGCAAGGAATTGGTCATCCGCTATGGGCGGTTTGGAAAATTCATCTCTTGCTCCGGTTTCCCGGATTGCCGCTACACCGAACCCTGGCTGGAACCAATTGGCGTGGCCTGTCCAAAATGCGCCAATGGTCAATTGGTTGAGCGAAAAACCCGCAAAGGGCGCACTTTTTATGGCTGCAACACCTACCCGGAATGTGATTTCACATCCTGGAAACGTCCGCTGGCGCAACCCTGCCCGGCTTGCGGAGGAACGCTGGTAATCGCCAATAAACGCGAAGCCCAGTGCATGGATTGCCAGGAAAGTATGCTGTTGGATACGGTTGTAAGCGAGTAACTCGCTCTCATGCACATTCTACTTATTCACCAGGCTTTCGCGGCCCTCAACGAACCCGGCGGAACGCGCCACCACGAACTGGCGCGTTTTCTGGTTTCCAAAGGCCATAAAGTGACGGTGATTGCCTCGCCGGTTAGTTACTTAACGGGTAAAAACGCTTCCCCTATCTCCGTAGAAGATGGGGGAAGCCAGATGGGGGCTGAAGGCATCAGCATCCGGCGCGCCTACACCTACCAGGCTTTGCACAAATCGTTTGCGCATCGTGTCCTGGCTTTTTTCTCGTTCATGGTCTCTTCTTTTTTTATCGGTCTGGGCGTAAAAAATGTGGATGTGGTCTGGGGAACTTCGCCGCCAATTTTTCAGGGGGTAACAGCCTGGTTGTTAGCGCGGCTAAAAGGCGCAAGATTCCTGTTTGAGGTGCGCGATTTATGGCCCGATTTCGCCATCGCGGTTGGGGTATTGAAAAACCCAATCCTGATTAAACTCTCATACTGGCTCGAAAAATTCCTCTACCGGCGCGCCGACCAGATGATGGTTAATAGCCCTGCATACGTCGACCACGTTGGCAAACGCGGAGCGCGGCGGGTTGAACTAATTCCCAACGGCGCAGACCCCGAAATGTTCACCCCGCTTGACAACGGGCAGGTGTTTCGCCAAAAACATGCGCTCAAAAATAAATTTGTGGTGCTATACGCCGGCGCGCACGGCATCTCAAATGACCTGACAGTGGTTCTGCAAACCGCCAGACTGCTGGAAGCAAATCAGAAGATTCAATTTGTCTTGCTGGGAGATGGCAAAGAGAAGGACAATCTTATTGACTACGCGAAAAGAATGAGCATAAAAAATGTAATATTTCTGCCGCCCGTGCCAAAAAATGAGATGGCTGCCGCCCTGGCCGGAGCCGATGCCTGCCTCGCGATTCTGAAGCCGCTTGATGAATACAAAACCACTTACCCGAACAAGGTTTTTGATTATATGGCCGCTGGCCGCCCCGTGCTGCTGGCAATTGACGGTGTCATCCGCGAGGTGGTTGAGGCAGCGGGCTGCGGCTTGTTTGCGCAACCCGGCGACCCGGCGGCGCTGGCCGAGGCGGCGCGAAAACTGGCCGCTGATCCCAGCCTATCTTTGCAAATGGGGTTGGCCGGGCGAGCCTATCTTGAAGCGCATTTCAGCCGCGAAGCGATGGCCGAGAAGTTGGATTCTTTGTTAAACGCAATGAAGGGCAACGACAGACGCCATCAAACGGATTAGCGCGGAAACCACAGATCCCAAACTGGGGGCAAAGGCCTGGCGAAGCGAAACAAGCATCTAAAAGTTGTCACCGACAAAGGCAGATTTTCAACTGACTACAATTAAACGAGAACCAAACGACTGTGATGAGTTTTCACTGAGCATTGACCCCGGGCCAAGCGCAACACTCAGCACAAGCATTTTTTGTTTATCGGGTATTCGTTTCCTGCGTCGGCAGGTACGGCATATCCGGCCCCTCAACGCCCATAAACTCAGTCAGGGCGGCGCGCATGGCGGTACGGTCGTCCCAGGGGTACTCGGTGGTCTCGAAACACATTGATTGTTCGTGTCCCTTGCCGCAGGCCATGACGATATCGCCAGGTTGGGCCAGTTTGAGCATGAAACGGATGGCTTCGCCCCGGTCAGGCACGCGCCAGAAGGTTTGGCCTTCCAGACCGCCTTTTTCGCGCGCGCCAGCGGCCATTTCTTCGAGAATACCATCCAACGGCTCGGTGCGCGGATCTTCGGCGGTCAGAATGGTGATATCGGCCAGATCGGCGGAGATTTCGGCCATCATGCGGCGTTTGAGTTTGTCGCGCAGGCCAGCGGAACCAAAAGCGACAATCACGCGTTTATCGGTCAGGCGGCGGGCGGTTTCGATGGCGTTCTTGAGCGCGTTGGGGGTATGGGCGAAATCGACAATTGCGGTGAAGGACTGGCCGTAGTCGATGCGCTCCATGCGACCCGGAATACCGGTCAGGTTGGCAACCCCGCGCGCGGCGTCCTGCGGATGAATGCCCAAGCCAAGGATGGCAGCCGTCAGGGCGGCAAGAATGTTCGATATATTGAAATCGCCCACCAGCGGGCTGTGAATCGGGATAGAGAAATTCTCGCCCACCGCATCGAAGGTCAGGCCGGAGGGCAGGAAGCGCACGTTTTCAGCACGGATGTCGGCCTGGCCGCCGATGCCGTAGATGCGTTGGGAGATTTGGGCCGATGGGCTGGTTGATGCTAATTCTGAGTTGACTACGCGAATAATACTTGAGAGATATTCGTGCGACCAATCGTCCCGATTAAGGATGGCCAGGCGATAGAGTTTGCCGCTCTTGGGCGAAGTTTCGGCCAGCAGTTGGAAGAGGCGCGCTTTGGCGGCGCGATAGGCATCCAGCGAGCCGTGGTCGTTAAGGTGTTCATGGGTGATATTGGTGATGATGCCAATGTCATACAGCGCGGCGTCGGCGCGAAATTGGGCGAGACCATGCGAAGTGGTTTCAAGGACAACATGCGTCAGCCCGGCGGCGACCATTTTGGCGAGATACAGTTGCACGTCTGGCGCGTCGGGGGTGGTGACGTGGAAGCCGGTGTCCAGTTCTTCGTCTCCAATAACGGCGTTGACGGTTGAAATCATGCCGGCGCGTATGCCAGCGGCTATCAAGATTTTGTAAAGCAAGTTGCTGGTTGTGGTCTTGCCGTCGGTGCCAGTGATGCCAATGACAGTCAATTTCCTGCCGGGGTAATCGTAGAAAGCCGAAGCCAGGTAGGTGACAGCCCGGCGGGCGTTTTCGACGCGCAGGTAAGGCACAGGCAAGCCAGGAATGTCCTGCTCGCTGACGATTGCCGCCGCGCCTTTGTCGATGGCAGACGGGATAAATTTGTGCCCGTCGGCGCTGCCGCCGGGCATGGCAATAAACAGGTCGCCCGGCTGAACTTTGCGCGAGTCAATCACGATGTTGGCGATGGGCGGGTTGCTGCCGAAGTCGCCGCTATGAGGGAAGGGAAATTCTGCGAAAAGGTCTGAAAGAAGTTTTTGCGTGGTCATAGAGGATGTTTTACCATAGACTAACGAAAAAATGGCTGTTTGGGCGGCATAAAGCCGCCCAAACAGCCATTTTTTCGGATTCTTTAATTAGCGCAGGCTGGCGCGCAGGCCTTCGAGTTTTCCTGCAACCGAGCCATCCAACACTTTATCACCAAGGCGGATGACGAGACCGCCCAGGATGGACGGGTCAACATGGAAAGCGACGGACTCAGCGCCAGATTTGGCAAGCACGTCCTTTTTGACGGCTTCCTGTTCGGCGTTGGTCAGCGGCAGAGCGCTGGTCACGTCGGCAGACTGACCGGAAATGGATTGGCCCTCCATGACGAGCACCTTGCCAGACTTGACGCCAGAGAAGAATTCTTCAATCAGGACATGCTGACGTTTTTCATCGAGGGCTTCGCCGACCAGTTTTTGGGTGGCGGCAATCGAGAGAGCGGCGACCTGCCCACGCAAATCGCTCAAGATGCGGTTGCGTTCTTCCTGAACTTCAGAGATGGCTTTTTCGCGGGCTTTGGAGGCATCGGCTTCGGCGGCGGCTTTGACATCGCGCCCGGCGGCTTCGGCGCGCTCAGTAGCATCGCGCACGACCTGTGCGGCTTTCGCCTGGGCTTCGGCCAAAATTTTCTCGGCTTGTTTTTCGGCATTGGCGCGGGCTTCGGCAGCCTCGCGGGCATCTTCGAGGCCCTGGTTAATGGTTGCGCGGCGTTTTTCGAGCAACCCGGAAATAGGGCCAACAATCCACTTGGTTACCACAACGTACATGATAATCAGGTTGACCACTTGAACCAGAAAAAAGGGTAGGTTAATACCTAGGGCTTCCAAAGTATCCTCCTGTCTTTTAGAAAACGAACAAAATCAGGAGCGCAACGACCAGACAGTAAATCGCAATGGCCTCAGCGAAAGCAATCCCTAAAATCATGTTGGTCTGAATGGTGCCGGTGGCATCGGGGTTACGTCCCATCGCCTGAACAGCACCACCAACAACAATACCAACCCCGGCGCCAGCGCCAATCGCGCCAATCATCGCCAGGCCTGCGCCAATCAATTTTGCGGCTGCAACTTCCATAGTAGATAATCCTCCGTATTTATCGTTTTCGGGCGGTACAGTTTGCGCTTGCAAACCGCGCCACTGTGAAATGGTTTACACGGGCGAAAATCGCCCGAAACTTACGCGTGCGCTTCTTCTTCGTGGTGTTCGCCGTGTCCCTGGGTGGCCTGGGCCATGAAGACCATCGTCAACATACCAAAGACAATCGCCTGAATGAGACCGACGAAAAATTCAAGCAGGTAGAACATTGCCTGGGCAAAAACAGGAACCAGCGAGCCAATAACAAAGAGCAAAACCGCGCCGGCGAACATATTTCCAAAAAGACGAAAAGCAAAGGAGAGTATTTTTGAGAATTCGGAAATCAGTTCGAGAATACCGACGCCAAAATCAATCACGCCAAAAATTGGCTTGCTGAAGAGCGTTTTTGTGTTCCAGAATTTGGTCAGGTAAGCCATGCCTTGCGATCTGAAGCCAAAAACCTGAATCATCACCACCGCCACAACAGCCAGGGCAAAGGTAAAGTTCAGATCGGTAGAAACCGGGCGCAGGAAAGGCACAATCGCGTAGACGGTTTCGGTATTAGAAGCGCGGTCAAATTCCGGAATGCCAGCGCCACCCTGCCAGATGGTCACAAAGCCCTCGCCAGCCAACTCGATAATTGGATGACCTTTATCGGCGTAATATTCATGTACCAGGCCAATCGTTTCATTCCCAGGCACAAGCCCCGACCAGTTGGCCGCCAGCACAAGCAATGTAATTGTGGCAAACCAGGGGAAGATTTGTTTGGCCCACTTGCCAGCCGTGCCTTCGGTAATGTTGTAGAGCATTTCAAGCAAGGCCTCAACCGCGCCGCTAATGCCTGTCAGTATCATTTTACCGCTGCGAACGCCGCCAGAGACGCCAACAGCCAGCAAAATCACAATCAAGTCCGCGACAAGCATTCCAACCAGGGTATTGGTCGGGTAAAAACCGGCAATGCCCAAAAATGGCGTTTCGCTCAGTTTTTCACCAGGCAGATAAACATGCGGCATGATGGGTTGAATTCCCAAACCGATTCCAAAGAAACCGGTAAATAGAAACAGGCCCAAAATTATCGCCGCAAGCACGACCCAGCGCGCCCACACTCGTTTCTTGGGTTTTTCACTCACGATTCACTTCCTCCTCAACAGATTTGGCTTTATTTTCGGTAACAGGCTTTAATTGATTGGTTGCTTTACGCACGATGAAAACCAGCGCGATAACCGCAATTGGGGCACTTACAACAATAAAAATAATTGTAAACAATGGTCTGGTTTCAAAAAATGAGTCCAACCACAACCCCGCAAACAACGCACCAATAAGAATAACTGGTGTCAGACATCCAACCTGACCAACAACAGTTGCCAGGGCCATATTAAAGGTCGTATTTTTCTGATTGGTCGGCTGGCTCATGCGGTTGGGATTATATCACAGGGACTTTTGTCAAGTCCAGTATGGAAGTGACAAAATTGAGCGAAAAAGGGCGATTATTTTATCACCCTTCAGGGTGGGAGGTAAGCCCAAAACTGCATATCAGGACGGCATAAGCCGTCCTGATATGCAGTTTTGGGTATTTTTATTAAGGCATGAAACTCAGCAGGCTGGTCGCTGCGTCAGCAGACAGGGCGTACCAGGGGGCGAAAATCGTGCCAACCAAAACAATGCCGATGGTCAACAGGCTGAGAGCGATCATGTGCGGACGAGTAACCAGGATGGGGTTGGCTTCTTCGTCTTCGCCTTCCATACGATACAGGTAGACGTATTTCATCACGGTCAGGTAATAATACACACTGACAACGGACGTGATAATGCCGATGACAACCAGCCAGGTCCACCCGGCTTCGACGGCGGCAAAGAAGACCAGCACCTTGGCGATGAACCCGCCAAAGGGCGGCATACCCGAAAGCGAGAGGAACGCGACCAGCATCGCCAGGGCCAGGTAGGGCGAGCGGCGGCTCATGCCATCGTAAGCGCGGATGTCGTCGGAGCCGGTGACGCGCCCGACAATGGAGATGACGCCAAAGGCGGCCAGGTTTGTCAGCACGTAGGCCAGCATGTAGAAAACAGCCGAGGTAATCCCCAGCGAGGTGGCGGCAATAACACCCAACAGGGCGTATCCAGCATGGGCAATCGAGGAATAGGCCAGCAGACGCTTAAGATTTTTCTGCGCGAGGGCAACCAGGTTGCCGAGAATCATGGTCGCTGCCGCCAGAATGGCGAGTAGGATTTGCCATTGTTCAGCCGTCGCGCCAAAGGAGGTCATAAACAGGCGAGCGAGAACGGCAAAACCAGCGGCCTTGGAAGCCGTGGAAAGAAAACCTGCCACCGGGCTGGGCGAGCCTTCATAAGTATCGGGGGCCCAGAAGTGGAAGGGGGCTAGCGAGAGTTTGAAGCCGAGTCCGACCACCAGCAAAATCAGGATACCGATGGTGAAGGGGGTGGGAGCGGCGAATGTGGTCGCCAGGGCCTCGAAACTGGTCGCGCCAGCCTGTCCGAGTAACAGGGTCAGGCCATAGAGCAGGACGGCGGAGGTCATCGCGCCGAAAAGCAGGTATTTGAACCCGGCTTCGATGGATTTTTTGTCGTCGAGCAGGAAACCGGCCAAAACGTAGAGCGGAATGGAGGTGGTTTCAATCGCCAGGTAAAGCATGACGATGTCGGCGGAGGCGGCCATCAGGCTCATGCCAATCGTCGAAACCAGCAAGAGGACAAAGGCTTCGGCGCGGCGCGAGGTGCCTTCCACATCCATCATGAAGAGGGCAGTGATGGCGGCGGCGAAAATGAAGAACAGTTTGAAGGCATAGGCCAGCATGTCGAAGCGCAACATGCCGCCCCAAACCAGTTCACCATCCGCGCCAGGACGCCCGAGCAGCAGGCTGACAGCCATGACAGCGAACAAGCCGCCAGCAGTGATCCAACCCAGGTTCAGGCGGCGTTTTTCGTCTTTCCAGAGCGGGTCGAGCACCAGAATAAGAATGCCCAACGCCAGCATCAGGATTTCAGGCAAGATTGCCAGGATATCAACGCTCATTTATGCACCTCCCAAAAGCCGCAGCACGTTATCGACGCCCAGGTCGACCAGCGGCGCCATCAGGCCGGGGAACATGCCCAGGGCAAACATGACGATTACCAGCGTAGCCAGGGCAACTTTATCAAGAACGGAAATCGGGCCAATGTGACCTTCAAATTGGGCCGGCATATCGCCAAAGAAGACGCGCCGAATGGCTAGCAAGACGTAGCCCGCGGTAATCACAATCGAGATTGAGGCGATAACCGCAACCAACCATTGTTCTTTCCAGACACCCATGAAGATGGGGAACTCAGCCACGAAACCGGATAAGCCCGGCATGCCCATCGAAACCAGACCGCCAACAATGAAGGAAATCGCCACCCAGGGCAGGGCTTTGGCCATGCCTCCCAATTCGGGCAACTGGCGGGTGTGGGCGCGGTCATAGACCATGCCGACAGCGGCAAAGAAGAGCGCCGTCATGACACCGTGCGAGAACATCTGCAATCCCGCGCCGACCATGCCTTCGCGGTTCAGCGTGGCAAAACCAAGCACCACCAGCCCCATGTGCGAAACCGAGGAGAAACCGATGATGTATTTGAAGTCGGTCTGAATCATGGCGATAAATGCGCCATAGACCACGTTGACCAGCGCCAGGCCGAGGATGAGATACTTCCAGAAAATTGCGCCTTCGGGCAGGAGCATAATGCCGACGCGCAGGGCCGCGAACGCGCCCAGTTTCATCAGCACGCCAGCGTGGAACATCGAGACTGCCGTGGGAGCGGCGACGTGACCATCGGGGGACCAGTTATGGAAGGGGAAGATACCGCCCAAAATGGCGAATCCGAGAAAGACCGGCAAGAACCAGAAAACCTGGAAGGGAATCGACAGGCCGAAGATTTCAACCATGCCCGCCATCGCGCCAGCCTGCTCCATCTGAAGCATGTCGAAAGTGTAGACGCCGGTGTTCATGCCAACCTGCCAGTACATCGCCAACCCGCCGACCAGGGCAAAAACCGAGCCGAGGAACAGGTAGATGGTCAGTTTCATGGCCGCGTATTCGCGAGTCTGCTTCCAGCCCCAGATGGCAATCAGCAGGTACATCGGGAAGACGGCAATTTCGTAGAAGAAGAAGAGCATGAACAGATCGAGGGCCACGAAGACGCCGAACACGCCGCCCGCCAACAGGAACAGGAAAGCGAAGAATTCGCGCGGGCGGTCGTCGATGCCCCACGAAATCAAGACGCCGGTGAACATAACCAAACCGGTGAGCAGGACGAGCGGGGCGCTCATCCCGTCGATGCCGACGTGGTAGGAAATGCCCAAAACGGGAAGCCAATCATACTTTTCGATGAACTGATAGCCCGCCAGACTCTGGTCATACGAGAAATAGGCCCAAACAGACAGGATGAGCGCAAAGACCGAGGCGGCCAGGGCCGTCACGCGGATTTCTGTCTTGCGCTCGCCTTTCATCAGGAAGATGACCAGCGCGGCGACCAGCGGGGTGAAAATGATGACACTAAGAATTGGAAATTGCATCGCGCACCTCGACTAGAACAGCATCGTCATCGCTTTATTGATGACGTCCAAAATCCACATCGGCCAGACGCCGATGATCAGGATGAGAATCATCAGCGGGGCCATGACGAGAATTTCGCGGAAATTGATTTCGGTCAGGCGGTGTTCGCCGTGCGCCCAATGCTGGTTGAGCGGGCCATGCAACACCTGTTTGATTCCGCGCAGGATGTATGCGCCGGTCATCAACAGGCCGAGCATCGCCAGGGCGGTATAGCCCGGCAGAATGGCCCACGAACCGCGCACAATCATAAATTCGGAGACAAAGCCATTCAGCCCTGGCAAACCGAGCGAAGCCATGCTGGTAAAAATCAGAATGGTTCCATACATCGGCACAAGCGGAAACAAGCCGCCCAACTTCGTCAGATCGCGGGTGTGGGTGCGCTCATAAATGACGCCCACCAGAAAGAACATCCCTGCCGCCGAAAGACCGTGGTTGAACATTTGCAACACCGCGCCACTCAGGGCAATGGTGCCATCCAGCGTACCTGCTGCTTTGGCAGCGGCGGCAATGCCGAGCAGCACAAAACCCATGTGATTGATCGACGAGTAGGCCACCAGGCGTTTGAAGTCGGTCTGACCATAGGAGCCGAACGCGCCAAAGATAATCGCCATGACCGCCAGGAAAGCCAGCACCCCGGCAAATTGAGCCGATTCAGCCGGGTAGAAGGGCAGCACCAGCCGCAGGAAACCATACGCGCCCAGTTTCAGTAAAACACCCGCCAAAATCATTGAACCAGCAGTAGGGGCTTCGGTGTGGGCATCGGGCAGCCAGGTGTGGAAAGGCCAGACCGGGACTTTGATGGCAAAAGCGACCACAAAAGCCCAGAAGGCCACCGTCTTGACCGTGCTGACCGGCAGGCCGAGCATGGTCCCGTTTTCGAGGCTGCTCCAGCGTTCGGCCAGGGTGACGATGTCGTAGGTTTGGAACATGACGCCAAGCATCTGAATGGCAAGGAACAAGCCAAGCGAACCGGCCATCGTGTAGATGAAGAACTTGAGCGAGGCGTAGTTACGATTGGCCGAACCCCACTGGTTGATGAGAAAATACATCGGAACCAGGCCGATTTCCCAGAAAACGAAGAAAATCAACAGGTCGAGGGCCATGAAGACGCCCAGCATACCGGTTTCGAGCAGCAGGAACAAAATCATGTAGGCCTTGACTTTGTCGCTGATGCTGAAGGAGGCCAAGAGGGCCAGCGGGGTCAGAATGGTAGTCAACAAAACCATCGAAAGCGAAAGACCGTCCACGCCGAGGTGGAAGGTCGAGTTGACGACCTCATACCAGGCATATTGCTCTTCAAACTGGAAGCCGGCCATGTTCGGGTTGAAAATCGTCCACAGCCAGATGGACAGACCGAGCGGAACCAGACTGGCGAGGAAAGCCGTCCAGCGAATGGCTTTGATCTGGTCATTGGGGATGAACAAAATGACCAGCGCCGCCAGGACGGGGAAAAACAGGATGGTTGTCAACAGGTGAGTGCTAATGAAGTCCATTGTCCACTCCCTTTAGGCAAGGAAAAGATAAGCCAGCACCGCCACCAGGACGATGAGGAAGGATGCCGAGGCGATGAGATAAGTCTGGATACGCCCGGTTTGGGTATAGCGCAATTCGTGTCCGGCCTTTTGGAAGACCGCCGCCGTGCCATCACCAATCAACTCATTGATGAACGGCTTGTCGAATTTGTTGCGCAAGAAATCGCCAATCCAGATGGGCAATTTGGCGATAAAGTGCAAGATGCCATCGATGAGGCCCTTGTCCATCCAACGGTAAGTGAAGACTTCCGAAATCCAGATGACCGGCTTGACGACGAAGAAATTGTAGAACTCGTCAAAATACCATTTGTTCTGGAGCAGGGTGTAGACCGGGCCGAGCGGCTTCTGGAGCGGGTCAGGCTGTCCGGCTTTGTAGTCCTTATAGACCAGCCATCCGAGCGCCAGGCCGCCCAGGGCAACGCCCAGGGAAATCAGTAGCGGGATCCAACTGAATTCGGGGGTTTCGGGCTTTTCGAGCAAGGAACCGATGATGAAATACTTGAACCAGTGCGAGGAAAACTCACCCAACACCGGGAAGTTCTTGGGAATGCCGACCCAACCATAAGCGATGGCAAAAACCGACAGGATAACGAGCGGCAGGGTCATCGTCCAGGGCGTTTCGTGGGCATGTTCGGCTTCCTTCGTGCGCGGTTCGCCGAAAAAGGTCAGCGTAATCTGGCGCATGGTGTAGAAGGCCGTCATCAGCGCGGCGATGGACAGGGTAATCAGCACCGCCCATTGCCCATGGAAAAAGGCATCGGCCAGGATTTCGTCCTTCGACCAAAAACCTGCCGTCACGAGCGGGAAGCCCGCCAGGGCAAAACCGCCGATGAGGAAGGTCCAGAAGGTGATGGGCATTTTCTTGCGCAGGCCGCCCATGTTGAGCATATCCTGCGGGTCGACCTTGTGGTTGCCGGTGTGCAGCACGCCGTGCTCCATGCCGTGAATGACCGAGCCGGAACCGAGGAAGAGCAGGGCCTTGAAGAAGGCGTGCGTCACCAGGTGGAAGGCGGCGGCCACATAGGCGCCGATGCCGATGGCGGCGATCATGAAGCCAAGTTGCGAGATGGTTGAGTAGGCCAGAACTTTCTTGATGTCGTTCTGCGCCAGGGCGATGGTTGCGGCAAAGATGGCGGTGAAGGCGCCGATCAGGGCGACAACGGTCATGGCTGGCAGCAGTCCGTGATGCGGATCCCAACCCCAGGAGAGCAGCGGGAACATGCGCAGGACGGCGTAAACACCCGCCGAAACCATCGTGGCGGCATGGATCATCGCGCTGACGGGGGTCGGGCCTTCCATCGCGTCGGGTAGCCAGATGTGTAGCGGCCACTGCGCCGATTTGCCGATTGTCCCGATGAAGAGCAGGATGGCGATCAGCCCGGCGGCAGACAGGCCGAAGACCGGGGTGATGGTATGGGCCAGGGCATCCAGCACATCCGGGGTGAAGATTTCGCGGAACGAAAGCGTGCCGGTGGCCGAGTACAGGAAGGCAATACCGAGCAGCATGAAGACATCGCCAACGCGGGTGGTCATAAAAGCCTTGATGCCCGCCGCGCGCGCCGAAGGTTTGGCGAACCAGAAACCGATTAGCAGGTACGAGCACAGGCCCATAATCTCCCAACCGACGAACATGGTCAGCAGGTTGTCGGAGACGACCAGGGTATACATGCCGAAGGCGAACAGGCCAATGAAGGCAAAGAAGCGGCTGTACATTGGTTCGACCGAGAGGACGGTGTGCTTGTGTCCGTGCGCATCGGTGACGGTTGCGCCGTGCGGCGGCAGGCCCTTGTGGTCATGGTCGCCATCCGGTTGGCCGAAGTTATGGTAGCCGACGCTGTAGATGAAGATCATCAAGATCGTCCAGGCGACGAAGAAAAGCACAATGGCTGAAAGCGGGTCAATCAAAACGCCGACTTTCAGGAAGGTGTCACCTGTCGGCAGCCAGTTAATCGAATGCTCGAAAACTTTTTTGCCGAAATTTTCCATGCCCACTGCGCGGAAGAAAACCACCATACTGCCAGCAAACGAGAGCAGGGCCGCGCCAACCGCAATGCTATGACTGAGGGCTTTGCTCTTGTTGGTAAACAGCACAATCAGGAAGAACGCCAGCAGTGGCGGCAGGGGGAGAAGCCAGATAAGTGTTTCAGTCGTCATCGTTCGCTCCTACCACTTCATGAGGTCGAGTTCATCGGCCACCACCGTCTTTCGAGTGCGGTAGACAGCGATAACCAGCGCCAGGCCAACCGCGACTTCCGCGGCGGCGACGGCGAAGACAATAATTGCAAAAACCTGTCCGCCCATAAAGGCTGTGTCGCCATAGCGCCAGAACGAGACCAGGTTGATATTGGCGGCGTTGAGCATCAGTTCGATGCCGAGCAAAATTGCAATCACATTTTTGCGCGCCAGCACCGCATACAGACCGATGCTAAAAAGCGCCGCCGCAAGAAAAAGATACCAGGACAAAGGAACCATATTCTGCGCGCCTCCTATTTGCGGTTTGCAATGTAGACCGCGCCAACCAGCGCCGCCACGAGCATAATGGATGCCACTTCAAAAGCCAGCACATAGGCATCTGGTGTAACCAGAGCCAGCGAAAGCCCCATCAGCGGGTCGCCAACCACATCCGCTTTTTGGGCGTTTGCGTTGTTCATCTGGCCGGAAAGGAAAACCAGCCCGGCAAAAGTGGCAATCGATATCAGAGCCGCCCAGGGCCAGCCCGCGTTGGTCTGCGGAGAATCGCTGAGCAGGTTGCGGCGGGTAAACATCACGGCGAAGATGAACATAATCGCTATTGCGCCGATGTAGACCACAATCTGCACCACAGCCAGGAAAGCGGCATCAAGGCTGGCAAACAGCACCGCCGCCCCGAAAAGGACAGCAATTAACCACAGGGCCGCGTGAACCAGATTACGGGTGGTCACGACCATCAGCGCCGAAATCAGAATGAACGCCGCAGTCAGGAAAAAGATGATTTGTTCAGCAGTCATAATCTCCAATCCTCCCCGCCCTAATCAGCCGCGCCAGATTGCGCCGCGGCTTTTGCCTCGCGCTTTTGACGCGAATGTGAGCGCAAGAACTCAATCACAACCCAGGCCAGGACGACGTTCGACAAAAACAGCCCCGAAACATACAGCCAGGTGGGCGCATCGAGCAACAGGCGATGCACCAGGGCAGTCACCATCAACAGGACAAACGACAGCGGCGTCAGGAATTTCCAGTTGAAGGCCAGCATGTGGTCGATGCGAATGCGCGGAACGGTATATTTGACCCACATGATGACCCAGTAGCCAATCATGGCCTTAACCAGAAGGTAAAACGCGCCCAAGAGCGGATACTGCTCGGCCCAGGGGCCCTGCCAGCCGCCAAAGAACAAAACCGCCAGGAAACCGCCGAAAGTGTAGGCATGCAGGAGTTCGCCAGCGTAGAACAGGCCAAACTTCATGCCCGAATACTCAATGTGGAAACCGGAAACGATTTCCGATTCGCCTTCGTCCAAATCGAAGGGCGCGCGCCCCAGTTCAGCAATTGAAGCAATCAGGAAGATGAGCGCGCCCAGCGGCGAGACCAGCACAAACCAGAAAACCGACTGCGCTTCGGTGATGGCAGCAAAACTCATTGAGCCAACAATGACCGCCGGGATGAGCAGGGAAACCACCATCGGAATTTCATACGAAATCATGTTGGCGACCATGCGATACGCGCCGACCAGGGCATATTTGTTGTTCGAGGCCCAGCCCGCCATAATGATGGAAAGCGTGCCGAGCGCGCCAGCCGCAATCAAGTAAAGCAGGCCGACGTTTAGATCAACGCCATAGATGCGCGAGCCAAGCGGAAAGACAGCCCAGATAATCAGCACCGAGGCCATCGACAGAATGGGCGCCAGGTTGAAGACGACCCGGTCGGCACCCTGAGGGGTGATGTCTTCCTTGAGTATCAGTTTGATGATATCCGGAAAAGGCTGGAACAAGCCAAAAGGGCCAACCCGGTTGGGGCCAAGGCGATCCTGAAAGCGGGCAACGACCTTGCGCTCCACCCAAACCAGCAGGATGTCAATGACCATGATCGCCATGATAAATACGACGATGGCAAGAAAGTTGATGACCAGTTCAGAAACCCAGTCGGCCCAGCCCCAGCCGAGAAGGATTCCCATCAACCATTCATAGACCACCTTGATAGGGTCTGTAAGAAATTCCATGGATTGCTCCTCCAAACAATGAAAAGGCTGATATGGGGAACCTTATCAGCCTTTTCTTTTCAAATGGATATTAAACCCAATCCAGCATCCCTTTGCGCCAGATGTAATACAGCCCGGCCATGAGGATGAGAATAAAGATAATGCCTTCTACTACCACAAAAATTGGCATGATGTTCAGGGTCATCGCCCAGGGAAACAAAAAGACCGTTTCCACATCAAAAATTAGAAAGGCCAGCGCAAAAACGTAATATTGTGCTTTGAATTGCACCCAGCTATCGCCCACCGTTTCAAGACCGCACTCATAAGTGCTTAGTTTGATCGGGTTGGGCTTTCTGGGTGCCAGTATCATCGCCATCACAATGGCTGCGATAGGGATGATAGCCGACACGATTAGGAAAAGACCAAGATATACCCAGGGATTTTCCATTTTGCCTCCTCGCGTAGATTGGGTTTTTCGTCACAAACGGACTGCCAGATTTTATCATAAGCACTCTTGAAGCGGATGTTACGCTTGTATCCTTATCAAGGTGATATTTGTCATATATTTGCTAATCTTATAGAAAAATTGCGAATATATTTTCTGGCGTAATAATTGATTTTGTATTGTAGACAAAATCGGCAATAAACCATTGGGCGCCCTGACTGTCTATTTGTTATGGCGCGGCACATGCCACTTGCCGAGAAGAGTCGGAAATTGTAACTACCTACCCTCACCCTAGCCCTCTCCCTAAGGGAGAGGGAATCGGACATATAAAACGAATTTTTTTCTGAAAGTGACAGAAGCGTCCCTGTTTTCTCCCCTCTCCCACCGGGAGAGGGGCCGGGGGTGAGGGTGGGTAGGCATACCATAAAGATTGCCAAAGAGACAAGTTTTTTCTCACTAAAACGGCCACAGAAGCGGCAGCACCAGCAAAGCAACCAGGGTGGCAAGCAAAAGCATCGGAATACCTGCTTTTGCGTAATCGCTAAAACGATAATTGCCCGCGCCCATCACCAGCGTATTAACCGGCGTTGCCACCGGGGTGGCAAAAGCCATCGAGGCCGCAATAGCCACCGCCATTAAAAAGGCGTGGGGCTGAACCCCCATGCCAATCGCGGTTGCAAAAGCCAGCGGCGCAAGCAGAACGGTTGTGGCCGTGTTCGAGAGCAACTGGGTAAAAACCGCCGTGCCAATGAAAAGGCCGGCCAGCATCCAAAGCGGCCCCTGCGCGCCCAAAGTGCTCACCATGCCTTCGGCCACAAGTTTTACCAAGCCAACTTGCTCCAGCGCAATGCTCATCGGCAACATGCCCGCAATCAAAACGATGCTCTTCCAATCAATAAAATCATAGGCTTCGTCAATGGTCAGGCAGCCGGTCAAAATCATTAATACACCAGCCAGCATGGCCGTTGTGGTAAGCGGCATAAAGTCGCCAATCATCACCACCAACATACCCACCAAAATCACCGCCGCAATCGGGGCCTTGCGCTGATTAACCGGGCCCAGCATGGCTTCGGGCTGCCCCATCACCACAAAATCGCGCTGGTTTTTACGCAAATTGAGGATATTTTCCCACGATCCCTGCACCAGAAGCGTATCGCCAAAACGCAACGGGGTTGTTTTCAGGTTTAGCGCTTCTTCACCGCCAGGCCGACGAATGCCCATCACACTCAGGCGATAACGCACGCCAAACTGCAAATCGACAAGATTTTTACCAACCAGCGAAGAATCTTCAGGCAAGAGAATTTCAGCCATGCCCACTTCTTGATTCATCAGCGATTGGTCGTCTTCGGCCTGGGCAGGTTGCACGCCCAAATTCCACGAGGCGGCCAGCAAAGCGACATCATCGGCGTGTCCCTGCACGATGAGCAAATCACCTGTTTCAAAAGCGGTATCAACGCTGGGCTTTTTGCGCTGATCCTTGTCCTCATGCCACACCAGACGGGCCTCGCCCACCTGAACCATCGTGCGATCTGGCGATTTTCGGCGCAATTCCAGAATAGTGACATTGAAATTTTTACCAAATTCGGCTTCGGCAACGGTCTTTCCTATCAGCAAAGAGGCCGAACGCACCCGCAAACGAAAAAGATTGTCAGCCAGGGCATAGCGGCTAACAATCTCTCTGGGGGTTGGCAGTTTGGTAAACTCCCGTACCGGGGCGCGGTCTGGCAGCAGGCGTTTGCCCAGCAAGGCCATGAACGCCACACCCGTCAGCAATAAAAGCGCGCCGATAATTGTAAAATCAAAAAATTGGAACGGACGGTAGCCATTATCGCGCAGAATATCACTTACCACCAGGTTGGGCGGCGTGCCAATCAGGGTTAAGGCCCCGCCCAGCAAAGAAGCATACGCCAGCGGAATCAACAATTTCGAGGGGCTAATGCGCAAACTGGCCGCCAAACTGACCACCGCCGGAAGCAAAACCGCCACAGTGCCGGTGCTGCTCATAAAAGCCGACATGAGCGCCACCGCCACCATGACCACAATCAGCAAACGGGTTGGGTTGGTTCCGGCAATTTTCAAAACCGAATTGCCGATAATACCCGCCAACCCGGTTTGCAAAATGGCGCCGCCAATAATGAACAAGGCCGCGATGGTCAGCACAAGCGTATTCGAGAAACCGGAAATCGCCTGGGCGGGCGTCAGCAACCCTGACACCATTAATGCAATGACAACAATTAAGGCTACGACATCCACTCGTAGCCATTCAGTAACAAAAAAAACGATTGCGAATGCCAAAATCCCAATAGCAATCCACATTTCAACGGTCATATATGCTCCTTGGTCAACTTTCTGAAAGTGCTGGTCGATTATAACAAGGCCAGGCGCGCAGGTTTAGATGACATATATCAGTTATTATCGCGTAATAGCACACCAATATTTAAGACCAAACACGTCCATAACCCCAAACCGCCAATTTCGTTTAGAATAGAGTAAACCCAACCAGAAAAGGCAGGCACGCGATGGAAGAAGGCGAACGCAAAGAATTCATCTCCCGCATTGGCACATTCTTGCTTCTAATTGGCATTACTACCCTGTGGCTGTTCATCATCTCCGACATGAGCAGCGAAACCGACTTCACCCTTTTCATTGTCAGCGTCGCCAGCCTGGTACTCGCCTGGCGATTCAAGCGCAGCACCGCCTCAGCCCCCAAAGATGCCGGGCGATTTGGCTCGCTACGCAAACTACTCGGAAAATTGAAGAAAAAATAGGCAAGGACTCCCCAATGAGCAAACTCACCTCCCTGCAAGAAGCCATCGCCACCCACGTTCAGGATGGCGACAGCCTGTACGCCGCCGGATTCACCCACCTGATTCCCTTCGCCGCCGGGCACGAAATCATCCGCCAGGGCAAACGCGACCTGACCCTGGCCCGCGCCACCCCCGATCTGATTTATGACCAACTGGTCGCCGCCGGATGCGCCAAAAAAGTCATCTTCTCTTATATGGGCAACCCCGGAGTCGGCTCGCTGCGCATTGTGCGCAAAGCCATCGAGCAAGGCCAACTCGAATGGGAAGAATACTCCCACTTCGGCATGATCACCCGTCTACAAGCCGGGGCCAGCGGATTGCCCTTCCTGCCCATGAACCAGACCGGCGCAACCTCGCTCGAAGCCGCCAACCCCAACATCAAACGCGTCACCGACCCCTACAGCGGACGCGAAGTCATCACCGTGCCAGCCCTAAACCCAGATGTCGCCATCGTTCACGTTCAGCGCGCCGATGAAAATGGCAACGCCCACCTGTGGGGCATCGTCGGCGAACAAAAGGAAGTGGCCTTCGCCGCGAAGAAAGTCATTCTAACCGCCGAAGAAATCGTCGCCGAAAGCGTCATCCGCTCCGACCCGAACCGGACGATGATTCCCGGCTTCATCGTCAGCGCGGTTTGCCACGTTCCGTATGCCGCCCATCCCAGTTATGCCCAGGGTTACTATGATCGCGACAACGAGTTCTACCTCGAATGGGACAAAATCTCCGCTGACCCGGCCCTTACCCAGGCCTATCTCGATGAATGGGTTTTTGGCGTAGTGAACCGCGAAGAATACTGGCAAAAACTCGGCCCAGAAAAACACCAACAACTGGCCGTGCCAGCCCTGATGAGCGAAGCCATCAACTACGGCAAATATTAGCAAAGTCCGCAAAAAGGGCTATCCGGCAGCAGCCTGGATAGCCCTTTTTGCGCTTAATCCCCCAACCCTTAAACATTCAACCTTAAACGCTAAACACATTGGCAGCAATTCTCAATACGCCCCATGTAGCGCCGCCTGCGAAGTGCTGCGCAAAGGCGGCGCTACGCATTCAAAACAGTCTGGCTCACTTCCATATTGAGAATTGCTGACATATTGGCACAAAACTTGCAATCCTTACCACAAAGTGATACAATAAAAAAGGATTGACTACACGATGTTTCAGCAAATTCAACGCCCAATCAGCACCCAACACCCGCAAACCACCGCCAGCCTGACGCAGACCATGAACCTGCTACACCTGACGAGCGACGAACTGCGCCAGACCATCGAGCGCGAACTCTCTGAAAACCCCGCCCTCGAACTGGCCCGCGCCCCACGCTGCCCGGCCTGTGGCAAAAAAACCATTCAACCCGGCCCCTGCCCACTATGCGCCGCGCGCCCCAACGCCCAAACCATCGTCTTCACCAGCCCCGGGGCCGATTTCACGCCCGCCAGCCCCAGCCGAAGGCGCGAAACCTACGAAAACCCCGAAGCCCCCGAAGCCGCAGAAAATCTCAGCCTGGCCGCCCACCTGCTGCGTCAAATTGCCCCCGAACTCGAACCAGACGAGCGCCCCATCGCCGCCCACTTGCTCACCGCCCTCGACGACGACGGCCTGCTGACCATCGACCCGGCGGAGGTAGCGGCCTATTTTCACATCCCCAGGCAGCGGGTCGAGCGCGTCCGCCAACTCATCCAGCACGGCGACCCGCTGGGGTGCGCATCCACCTCGGCGCGTGAGGCCCTATCCGCCCAACTCGACATTCTCCAACAAACCGAAGAAGTTCCGCCCGCCGCGCGCGCCTGCCTCGAACATTTTGACCTGCTCGCCCACCGCAATCTTTCCCAAATCGCCCAAAAAAGCGGATTTACGGTGGAACAAATTGAGACATCGTCCCGTTTTATTGGCGCGAACCTGAACCCCTACCCGGCCCGCGCCTGGTGGGGCAACCAGGCCGGAACAAGCGACCCGATACCTGTCTACCGTACCCCCGAT
Source organism: Anaerolineales bacterium (assembly GCA_034411635.1). Classification (GTDB taxonomy): domain Bacteria; phylum Chloroflexota; class Anaerolineae; order Anaerolineales; family Villigracilaceae; genus UBA8950. The sequence continues at coordinate 57,541 of DAOUML010000134.1, read as the reverse complement.
ATTCTCCTGCGCTGGCACGATTCAGCCCAGGCCACGCTCATTGTCGAACTGGCCCTGCCCTTTGCCGGAAGGCTGCGCCTGAACCCGTTCTTCAAACAAGCCCGCGCCGAAGATGAAAGCGGCGGCTTTAGCGAAGCCATCGCGCGCGGGCGCCTGCTCATCAAAAGTTTGCGTCAGCGCCAAACCGCGCTCGAAATGCTCATGGCGCGCCTGGCCGGTCTGCAACGCGAATTCATCAAACAAGGCAGCCAACAATTGCAGCCCATCACCCGCGCCAAACTGGCCGAAGACCTGGGCTTCCATGAATCGACCATTTCGCGGGCAGTTTCTGGCAAACAGGTACAATTGCCTGATGGACACATTGTGCCGCTCTCACGTTTTTTCGAGCGCAACCTGAGCGCCCGCGCCGCGCTAAAAACCCTGATCGCCGCAGAACCCACGCCGCTCAGCGACCAGGCCCTCACCGAACAACTCAACCAGCAAGGATTTGAACTCTCGCGCCGGGCGGTCACCAAATACCGTCTGATGGAAGGCATTCCCAACTCACAAGAACGCGCCCAGCAGCGCGCCCAGAGGCAGCCATGAGCACAGGCCCATTTACCACCCAAAACCTCAACGCCCAACCCATTTGGCGCGGCGAATTACCCGGCGCGAACGAAATTGCCACCCTGCTCAACAACATCGACGATGCCACCATTGTGCTGGATCGCCCCAATGGATTGGTCGCCTTCGCCAACAAAGGTTTTTACCAACTCACCGGCCTCTTCCCGCTCGACCCTGCGCCGATGCAAATCGCCACCCTGCTGCCAGCCTTTGGCGAGGGCTGGTCTTCGGGCGAAGAGTTAGAAGTTGATGTTCACATTCCAAACAAGCGCGCGCTATCGATGTGGGCCAAAGTGACCTGGCTTGATCGGGCCGGGCAATGGCTGGTGGTACGGCTAATTCCAAGCGAAGTTAAACGCTGGAGAGAACAGCAAAACGCCCAGGTCCGCGAAATGATTCACATCAGCGAGCAACTGGCCCAACTCACCCAAAAAAACACACTGGAGGAGGCCCTGCGCCTGGCCCTTGAATTAGGACAATCCTTGCTTGGCGCGCAAGGATTGTGCATTTACCGCCTCGATTCCAAAAACCGGCAATTGGCGCGCGTAACCTGCCAGGGCAAAGATGCCCAGGCCCTGCCCGAATCGCTCGAATTTGGCGAATCGCAACTGACTTATACCCCCTCCATGTGGACAACCGGCCAGCGCGCCATCACCCAAATTCAACAATCGGCCCGCAGCCTGGATTTGGAATCGCTGGTTTCAGTGCCAATCAAAATGGAAAGCGAGCGCCAGGGGCTGCTGGTTGCCTTCAACCTGCCCCTACGCGATAGCCGCCTGCTGGTCGATATGCTTGAAAACCTGGCCGCGCATATTACCGTTGCCCTCAGTTACTATGCCAACCGCAGCAACCGACACCGCGCCAGCCTCGAAGCCATGCGCGCCATCGCCATTCGAGATGCAATCACCGAGAATATTCTGGATGGAATCATCCTGCTCAGCCCGGCCATGCGCGTCTTAGACATGAACCCCGCTGCCGAAATGATGCTCGGCTACGCCGGCCGGGAAGTGCATGGCGAACGCATCGAGAATATTCTGATTGGCATGGAAAACCTGCCCGCTGCCCTGCGCATGGCCATCAATGGCCTAACCTCGCCCAACTTGGGGCATGGCAAATTACATCGCCGCTCAGGGCAGGTTTTTCCGGCTCATTTGCAGGTTTTCCCCGTGCGAACGGGTGAAGAGTTGAGCAACATCGTCTTGCTCATTCGCGATATGAGCGAAAGCGAGCAAATTCGGGCCCGCACCCAGCAACTGGAGCAGCGCGCCCTGCTGGGTGAAATTACCGCCATTTTTGCCCATGAAGTGCGCAACCCGGTAAACAACATTTCAACCGGCCTGCAACTCATGGAGATGAACCTGCCCGAAAACGACACCAACCGCGAGTTGGTGGCCCGCTTGCAAGGCGATTGCAACCGCCTGACCCATTTAATGGAATCGGTGCTGGCCTTTGCCAAACCGATGGAATACAAAATCGCGCCCCTCAGCCTGAACCGCCTGCTGAAGCAATTGCTGGAGCGCTGGCACCCGCGCATGACGCGCCTGGGAATCAATCTGGTTTATAACGTGGAAGAGAACATTCCGCCGGCCCTGGCCGACGGACGCGCCCTTGATCAGGTGTTTACCAACTTATTAAGCAACGCCATCAACGCCATGAAAGACCAGCCAGGCGGCACGCTGGCGGTCCGCATTGAAGCGACAGGCGAAGCAGGGGGCAAACCCTGGGTTCATATCTCAATTTCGGATACCGGGCCAGGAATTCCGCCCGAAGTGCGCGAAAAAGTGTTCGAGCCGTTCTTTACCACCAGCCCGCAAGGCACGGGGCTGGGGCTGTCCATCAGCAAACGCATTATCCTGGCCCATAAGGGCAAAATTGATGTTGAAAGTTTCCCTGGCGGCACCATTTTCACGGTGCGGCTTCCGGGCGCAAACAAAGAAGAGGAGTAACCCATGAGCGCAACCGTACTGGTCGTAGACGACGAAGAAAATGCCCGCCTGATTCTCTCACAGTTTCTCACCTCGCGCGGGTACGAGGTCATTGGCGCATCCACCCTGGCCGAAGCGCGCGAACACGTTGGGCGCGGGGTGGCCGAAGTCATCTTGTTGGATGTGCAACTGCCGGATGGCTACGGCCCCAGCCTGCTCGAAGAAACCGCCCGCCTTTCGCCGCCGCCGCCAATTTTGCTAATTACGGCCTACGGCGATATCGACATGGCCGTCGATGCCATGAAAAACGGCGCGCATGATTTTCTGCAAAAGCCAATTCAACTGGCCCGGCTGGAAGAGTCGCTCAAACGGGCTGTCGAAGTGGTCGCCATGCGGCGCGAACTGGCGCATTTACGCCGCGCCCAGCGACACGGACAAGATATTGTGGTCGGCTCCAGCCCCGAAATGCAAACCTTGCTGGCCCAGGCCCGCCGGGCCGCCGGAACAGGCGTTTCGGTGCTGGTGACGGGTGAAACCGGCAGCGGCAAAGAAGTTCTGGCGCATTACATCCACGATAACGGCTCACGCGCCGACAAGCCCTTCATCGCCATTAACTGCGCCGCCATCCAACCAACGATGATTGAATCAGAATTGTTCGGGTACGAAGCCGGGGCCTTTACCGGAGCCGATAAGCGCAAACCCGGCCTGCTCGAAGTGGCCGATAACGGCATTCTCTTTCTGGATGAAATCGCCTCCATGCCCATCGATACCCAGGCCAAACTGTTGCGCGTGCTGGAGGAACGCGCCTTTCGACGGGTGGGCGGCACCAACCTGATCAAGGTCGATGTGCAGGTGTTGGCGGCCTCCAACCGTCCGCTGGCGCGAATGATCGAAGAAGGTTTCTTCCGCGAAGATTTGTATTACCGCCTGAAAGTGGTCGATTTGCACATTCCGCCGCTGCGTTTGCGCAAAGGCGATATCCTCGAACTGGCCGGCCTGTTTGTGCGCCAGAACAACGCCCGCATGGGTCTCAACATCACCGACATCACCCCGCGCGCCGTAGAAGCCCTGCGTGCTTATCATTGGCCCGGCAACGTGCGCGAATTGCGCAATGCCATCGAACGCGCCATGCTCTTCTGCGATGACCCAACCATTGACCTGATGCACCTGCCCAGCGATGTAACCAGGCAGCAAGAACAACGCGCATAACCTGCCCGCGCTTATTCGCCTTTGACATTTCAGACTAATTGACTACAATAAGACGACCATGAAACAAGAAGCCATTGGCATCGAAGAATTAATGGCGTCACTGCCCAAACACTTCTCAGATGAAGATCGTGAGTTTGTTCAACGCGCCTACCAATTGGCAGCCAAAGCCCACGAACCGCAAAGACGCGCATCAGGCGAGCCATACATCAATCACTGTATCGCCGTTGCCGCCATCCTTTCAGACCTGCAAATGCACCCCGATGCCATAGCCGCCGGCCTTTTGCACGATGTCGTTGAAGACACCAGCATTAGCCTGCAAGAAATTCGAGAAAAATTCAGCACCAGCACCGCTTCGCTGGTCGATGGGGTTACAAAACTCAAAGCCCTGCCGCGCGTCTCTCGCAGCGAACATGAAACCCATCAAGAAGACGAAATCCAATTAACCGAAGAACAAATTTCAAAACGCAAAAAACTACTCGCCAAAGAAACATTGCGCAAAACCATGCTGGCCATGAACAAAGATGTGCGCGTCATCCTCATCAAACTGGCTGACCGCCTGCACAACATGCGCACCCTTGCCTATACCCGGCCCGACAAACAACGCCGCATCGCCCGCGAAACCCTCGAAATCTACGCCCCAATTGCAAACCGGCTGGGCATTGCCGAAATTAAGTGGGAACTGGAAGATCTATCCCTGTATTACCTTGAGCCAGAAAAATACAAAGAAATCGCCTCCGGCCTGAACGAGCGCCGCGCAACCCGCAATTTACAGGTTGAAAAAATCAAAAAGCGCATTGAGCAGATTCTGGCCGAAAACGGCATTAAAGCCGAAGTAAGCGGCCGGCCCAAACACATCTACTCCATCTACAAAAAGATGGTTAACAAAGAAAAAACCTTCGACCAGATTATGGATGTGCGCGGCGTGCGACTGTTGGTAGAAAACCCCGGCGATTGTTACGCTTCGCTGGGCATCATCCACAGCCATTGGCGGCCCATCCCCGGCGAATTCGACGATTACATTGCCGCCCCCAAAGAAAACATGTACCAATCGCTGCATACCGCAGTCATGTACGAAGACAACAAACCGCTCGAAGTGCAAATTCGCACCCAGGAAATGCACCAAAACGCCGAGCGCGGTATTGCCGCCCACTGGCGATACAAAGAAGCCAGCAAAAAGCGCGACGAACAATACGAAACCTTCCTGACCGCCCTGCGCAGCCAGATTGATACCAAAAACGAAGACATGAACGCCGACGAATTTGTCGAAACCATGAAAAACGATGTCTTCGATGAACATGTCTACGTCTTCACCCCCAAAGGCGACATTATCGACCTGCCCAAAGGCTCCACCCCTATCGACTTTGCCTACCACGTCCACACCGACGTCGGCCATCGCTGCCGGGGCGCAAAAATCAACGGCAAACTCGAACCGCTCAACTACATCCTGAAAACCGGCGACAGGGTGGTCATTCTCACCACCAAACAAGGCGGCCCCAGCCGCGATTGGCTCAACCCAAGCGTTGGGCTGGTAAAAACCCAGCGCGCGCGGGCAAAAATTCGCGCCTGGCTCAAAAAACAAGCCCGCGACCAAAACCTGGGCCAGGGACGCCAAATTCTCGAACGCGAATTCCGCCGCCTGGGGTTGGAAGAAATCAACTTTGAAAACCTGGCCCGCAAACTCGAATACCGCCAACCCGAAGAAATGTTCGTGGCCCTCGGCTGCGGCGACCTGTCGCTCAACCGCATTGTCACCCTGATTTCAGACGAAAAACCAACCGAAGACGTTATTGAAACCGCCGCGCCCAAGAGCGAAACCACCTCCAGTGATGCCGTCGCTGTGCGTGGGTTGCGCGGGTTGCTTACCCAAATGGCAAGATGCTGCAACCCTGCCCCCGGCGACCCAATCGTCGGCTACATCACACGCGGACGCGGCGCAACCATCCACCGCGAAGATTGCCCCAACATTCTGCGCTGCTCTACCAGCGAAAAAGAGCGGCTGGTGCGCGTCAGTTGGGGCGATACCACCAAAACCTACCCAACGCCCATCCGCATTACAGCCTTCGACCGCCAGGGCCTGATGAACGACATCTCAAACCTGCTTACCGCCGAAGGGGTAAACATTACCGATGTAAGCGTAAACGTTGAACACGACTCGCTGCGGGCCGATATTGCCAGCATCCGGCTGGTGGTTGAGGTGCGCGACCTGATTCAACTCTCACGCGTCCTCAACCGCATGGAAAACCTGAGCAACGTCTTTGAAGCCCAACGCATTAAAGCCGGGTAAAAGTAAAAAATGCTTTACTGAATAGGGCCTATGGGGTAAAATGTCACGCGCCCGGCACAAGGAAAGACCGGAGAAAATTTATTATGGATAAAAAACTTCACCTGCTTGCTATCGCGGCCAGTATTGCCGGCCTGTTTGTTTCAATTTACATGGCAATTTACAAAATCACCGATAATAACGACATGTGCCTCGGTAGCGGTGGTTGCGCCAGCGTGAACGCCAGTTCATACTCCGAACTGTATGGCATTCCGCTGGGCGTTATCGGCGCAATCGGCTACGGGAGCATCCTTTTCGTGTTGTGGATGGAAAAACGTCACCCGCTCGCCAAAGAATATGGCAACCTGCTGGCAATGGGCATGTCTTTTGCCGGCTTTATCTTCAGCATGTATCTGATGTACGTTTCCAACGTCATCATCCAGGCCACCTGCCCCTTCTGCGTGGCTTCGGCAGTTGCCATGACACTCTGTTTTATTCTCACTTTCACTCGGTTTATACGCGCTGAAAACTAGGAGGAAAAATGCCCCGAATTCGCTGTCATTACACTGATTGTGTCTTCATCGACGATGGATACTGCTCAGCAGCCGCTGTCGAAATTGACCCCGATACCGGCTGCGCCACCTACACCCCGGTCGATGGCCCCAACAATGAAGAAGACTGGGAAGATGAAGAAGAATTGGAAGAATGGGAAGAAGAAAGCGATGATGAAGACCTGTGGGCCGACGACGAGGAAGACGAGTTCTAGCCGACGCCCGCGCCTGTATTCCACGCAATCAACACATTCCCCACAACCCGAACCAATCCCCGCCACCTGCGCGGGGATTTTGCTTTTTGGGGGCAGATTACCCGCCAGAATCGGCGAAAGCGTAGAGCAGCACCCCTGCCGCCACCGCCAAATTAAGCGAACTGACCCTGCCGCGCATCGGCAGCGACACCTGCATCTCGCAAACCGACAGTTGCTCCGCCGTCAGCCCCTTTTGTTCTGAACCAAGCAAGATGACAGTTGGACGCGCCCCCAACCTGACCTGACGATAATCGAACTGCGCCCGGGCCGAGGTGCCAACCAAATACAAACCGCTTTGCCGCGCCCAGGCCGCAAACTCATCAAAACCCGCCTGCGCAAACGGAACGCTGAACAACGTCCCCATGCTGGCGCGCACGCAGGCTGGCTGGAAAGGGTCAGCCCCGCCATCCAGCAGGAAGAGTCCGGCCCCGCCAACGGCATCGAGCGTCCGCAAAATGGTTCCGATATTGCCAGGGTCCTGGGGCGCTACCAGCGCGGCAAAAAGCGGCAGATGCGCGCCCCGCCTGGCGGCCAGCACATCCGCCAGGCGAGTTTGCCTTTGGTACACCAAAGCCGCCAGCCCTTGGGGGTTGTCTTTTTCAGCAAAGGACTCAAAGACCGCCGCCGTTACCGCCTGGCAACGAACGCCGCTTTTTTGCAATTTTTCAACCAGTTGCAGCCCAAACTCGCTGCGCAAACGCTCTGGCGCATACAAAACCGTCTGCGCCTGCCAACCGGCTTCCAGCGCGCTGCCAACATGCGCCAGGCCTTCCACCAAAAATAAGCCGCTTTCTTCGCGGGTCTTTTTCTGGCGCAATGCGCGCGCCTGTTTGATGAGTGGGTTGGCCGGGCTGGTGATGATTTCTGTCATTTTTTTCTACTTTCCATCATTCTTCGGATTACGATAAATTGTAGCCAGGCCGCCGGTGGAGGTTTCTCGGTAGAGCGAGGGCAGGGCATGGCCGGTTTCGCGCATCACCAGCACCACTTCATCATACGAAACGCGGTGGCTGCCATCTGTAAACAGGACGTAATCAGCACAGTTGAGGGCCTGCCCGGCGGCAAAGGCGTTGCGCTCGATGCAGGGAATCTGTACCAAACCGCCAACCGGGTCGCAGGTGAGGCCGAGGTTGTGCTCCAGACCCATTTCGGCGGCATATTCGACCTGGCGCACGGTTCCGCCCATCAACTGGGTGGCCGCTCCGGCAGACATGGCGCAGGCCACGCCAATCTCGCCCTGGCAACCCACTGCCGCGCCAGAAATCGAGGCGTTGAATTTGGCAAGATTGCCAATTAACCCGGCGGTTGCCAGGGCGCGCAGAATAGACCGTTCGGAGCAATTGAGGGTCTCTTTCTGGTAGCGCAAAACAGCCGGCAAAACGCCGCAAGAGCCGCAGGTTGGCGCAGTAACAATCTGACCGCCCGATGCGTTTTCTTCTGAAACGGCCAGCGCATAAGCCGCCAAAACGCCCTGGCGCTGAAAATGCGCGCCCGATAAACTGACTTTGCGATAAAAGGCCCAGGCCTTGCGTGAAAGCCCCAATCCGCCCGGCAAAACACCTTCAGCCTGCAAACCGCGCTCAATGGCGGCCTGCATCACCTGCCAGATTTCAGCGAGATAATCCCAAATCGCTTGCCCCTCGCATTCCTCAACATATTCCCATAAAGACTGGCCGGTCTGCTTGCAACGGGCCAGGATGTCGTTCATGGTGGTTAGCGGGTAGATTTGTGGCGATTTTGGCAGGTTGCCGCCATCGCTGAGCGCGCCACCGCCGATGCTGTAAACATCCCAGGATTCAAGCAAACCGCCATCAGTGTTGAAAGCCTCGAAGCGCATCGCGTTGGGGTGCTGGGGCAGTTCTTCGTCCGGTTGCCAGATCAGGTCGAGCGCGCCAGAGGGGAAAACCGACAGCACGGCCTGGTCGGTCAGATGTCCACGCCCGGTTGCGCCGAGGCTGCCAAACAAAGTCAGCCGAAAACGGGCGGCCTGCGGGTGACGGTGGTAAAAAATCTCCGCAGCACGGCGCGGCCCCATGGTATGGCTGCTGGAAGGGCCAACCCCTATGCGAAAAAAGTTTGTCAGCGAATTCATGCCAAAAGTGTACCAGATTGCGCGCCAAGCGGGTACAATTTCGCTACACATTCCCTTCCCACCCAAAAAGAGAAGCCCATGCCCATTCAAAATTCCCATCTCCTGCTCGACGGTGAATCGCTGACCATTGCCAATGTGGTCGCGGTTGCCAATCAGCCCGAAATTCAAGTTTCGCTCAGTGAAGAGGCCTGGGCGCGCAGCCGAGGCGCAAAGAACGCAACAATAAGTTGAGGATACTGATGCAAATATTGCAATTTGCGTTGCGTGCTTGGCCGCTTCTGGCCTTGCTGGCCCCCTTCCAAGCCTACCTTGCCACCTCTACCTACGGGCCTGGCGTCACTGGTGATGGATTACGTTATCTTTCCACAGCCCAAAATCTGCGCGCCGGGTTGGGCGTGGTGGATTACTCGCTAACCCCACTGCTGGCCTGGCCACCGCTCTACCCTCTTATTCTGGCCCTGGGGTCAGATGTTTTCCTGTTTGGCTGGGTATTCAGCCTGTTCCTTTACGGCATCAACATCTACCTCGCGGGCAGATTGGCAGCGACCCTGTTCCCGGGTTTTGCCCCCGCTGCGGCTCTGGTTTCTCTGGTAACGTTGGCTTCACCATCCATTTTGCGATTGCACACCAGCATTGGCCCCGATCCGCTTTTCCTGATGTTGATCCTAACCTTTCTTCTGCTGATGGCCAACTGGCAAACAACCATCAGGTCAAAGATTGGCTACGCGGCAGTCGCATTACATCTCCTGGCCGCAACCGCCGGGATGGTCAAATACCCCGGTCTGGCATTGGCCCTGATAGGCGGGATTTTGCTCTTCCTGCGCTATTGGCAGGTAGACACAGTTCGCGCCATTTTCTTCAGCATTTTTTTTGCAATATTATCCAGTTTACCGCTGGCTGCCTGGGTCATATTGCACAACTTCCTGAAATACGGATCGTTTTTCGGGGAACGCGGCGGCGGACACCCCTTCGAAAATCTGACCATCACACTCGAAAAACTGCTTTACTGGTTCATCCCGTATAGCATTGTCGGACGCACCGGGCCGTTTTTGTTGCTGGCCGGCCTGGTTTTGCTGGCCGCGCTGTGCTTCAAACCGGAAACATGGAAAAAACTGCTCGCAAAAATAAGCGCGCCCGCCTTCCTGCCGACCAGCCTGTTTTTTGTGGTCTACTTTGGGATGATGCTGTTCCTGGTCAGTTATGCCGAGCATAAGGATTACCGGGTTGACCGGTTGCATATACTCTTGTTCATTCCAGTTCTGCTGTTACTACTCAGCCTGTTCGAGCAGGGAGAAATCCGCTGGCGACCTAAAAACGGCCCGTCAAAAGTTCTGATTGTCAGCCTGGCAGTATTGGTCTGGCTGGCATATCCGATCAATAATAACGTCAAATATGTGCGCGCATCCATCTCAAACGGTGAACTCGCCGGAAACTTATACAACACCCGCGCCCTGAACGAATCCGACATCGTCAAGCACTTACAAGTCAATCCGTTATTAGAAAATGCCGCGCTTTACTCGAACCACGAGGGCGCGGTCTGGTTCTTTACCCGCCGCAACACGCTTAACATGCCCCAAGGCCCACGCAACGAAAAAGACAACTTTAACCTACCCGCCATCCTAAACGAATACCAAGACTGGCCGCCCGCGCCCGGTTACATCATCTGGTTTGACCTGCCCGAATTGAACTTCAAAGAACACGTCCTGAGGCCGGAACAACTGGCCCCGCTGGCCGAAATCAGGCTGATTTTCAGCGGAGAAAATGGCTCGATTTATCGGATTGGGCCGTAAAGCCACGCCATTAAAAAATACAAAAACATGTACCGCCTTTCAAAGACCGCCTGAAAATGGCGGCACACTCTTCAAGAAAAGAGAAGCCCATGCCCATTCAAAATTCCCATCTCCTGCTCAACGGCGAATCGCTGACCATTGCCGACGTGGTCGCGGTTGCCAATCAGCCCGAAATTCAAGTTTCGCTCAGTGAAGAGGCCTGGGCGCGCGTGCGGCGCGCAGCCGAGGCCGTGCAAGATTTTGTGGCTCGCGGTCAGATTGTGTATGGCATTACCACCGGTTTTGGCGCGTTCAAAGACAAAATCATCTCGCCTGAACTGGTGGCGCAGTTACAGCGCAATATCCTCATCAGCCACGCGGTTGGCGTGGGCAACCTGCTCAACCAGCCCACCACCCGCGCCATGATGTTAATTCGCGCCAACACCCTGGCCAAAGGACATTCGGGCATTCGCGAGCAGACTTTGCGCCTGCTGCTGGCAATGCTCAATCGCGGCATCTACCCGCTCATTCCAGAGCAAGGCTCGCTCGGCGCGAGCGGAGACCTGGCCCCGTTGGCTCACATGGCCCTGCCGCTGATTGGCGAGGGCGAAGCCATGTATGCAGGCCAACGTATGAGCGGCGCGGCGGCCCTCGAAAAAGCCGGACTTGCGCCGGTAACATTAACCGCCAAAGAGGGCCTGGCCCTCACCAACGGCACAACCCTGATGAACGCCATTGGCGTACTGGTGACAGAGAAAGCCGAAATGTTGGCCCAGGCTGCCGACCTGGCCGGGGCGCTCAGCCTGGAGGCCATGCACGGCACGCCGCGCGCTTTCGACGCCCGCATTCACGCCGCCAGGCCGCACCCGCGCCAGATTGAATGCGCCGCCTTTATGCGCGAACTCATCGCCGGCTCAACCTTTACCCGCCCCGATGACCCGCTCAATGTGCAAGATGCCTACACCCTGCGCTGTATTCCGCAGGTACACGGCGCGGTGCGCGATGCCATTGCCTACGCCCGCTGGGTGATGGAAATTGAACTCAATGCCGTTACCGATAACCCACTGATTTTCTTCGATGAAAACGATAACGCCGAAGTCATCTCCGGCGGCAACTTTCACGGGGAGCCGCTGGCAATTGCAATGGACTACCTGGCCCTGGCCCTCACCGAGTTGGGAAACATCTCCGAGCGCCGCATTGCCCGCCTGGTGGATGCCGCCAGCAACAAAAACGTGCTGCCAGCCTTTCTGGTGGAACATGGCGGGGTCAATTCCGGGTTTATGCTCATTCAATACCCCGCCGCCGCGCTAGCCTCCGAAAACAAAGTGCTGGCCCACCCCGCCAGCGTAGACACGCTTTCAACCTCGGCCAACATTGAAGACCACGTCAGCATGGGGCCGGCGGCGGCCCGCCAGGCGCGTGAAATCGCAGGCAATGTGGAAACAATTTTGGCCCTCGAACTGATGTCTGCCGCGCAGGGCATAGACTTTCGCCGTAAAGCCCTGGGGCCAGATGCCAGGCTGGGCCAGGGAACCGCCCCAGCCTACGAAATCATCCGCCAGCACATTCCTTTCATCGCGCAAGATGTCGTCATGTACCCGCACATCGAAACCGCCCGCCGCCTGCTGGCCGAGGGACGCCTCACCGAGAGACTATCGCGCCAAAAAGAATAAGTATTGTCTGTCTTCTGGATCAACAGCAAACGGACCAAAAGTACCGATCCTTTGCATAGAATAACCAGCCTGTTTCCCGAAATGCGCACATTCTCCAATCAGAATTTGGGCACAGGCAGGGGATAGAGGCTGGCAATGGTTATTCGCCAACAGGATCAACCTTTTCGTGCGCACAACACGGAAAAAACGTAACGTCCTACTCACAATATATGATATAAATACTCTGAATAACTTCTTATGTTCAAACACCTGCGCCTTCGTCCTGAACCACCCCGGCACGACCCGTTGGCAAACATCCCCATCACCCAACTGGTTGGGGATGCCAGCCTGCCTGTGGCGCTCAAAGCCCTCAACAGCCTACCCCCAAACCCGAAACTGCGCCTGTACCGCACCCTGCTGCCGCTTCAGGTCTTGGCCGCTTTCGACATCAACCCGCGCACCTGGCAAAACCCTGAAAAACAAATTCAAGTCAGGCTGCAAGCAGACGAATGCAGCGAAAAAGTCAAACTCTCGGCCTGGTTTGGTCAAAATCCCGAAAACGAATTTTTCTATCTTGAATTGGCAGACAATCCTTATGGGGGAATTGACCTGAATTTCCTGGTCGCCAGCGACCCGAACAGCCCAAAATTTAACACCGATTTCGACGAACAAGGCCGCGAAACCCTGTTTGGCACTGTTCACCGTAACCTGGTGGAAGAAGAACGCGCCATGCAAGCCAGCCTGGCCCCCGGACAGGTGCGCGAAGGCCTGCGCTGTTCGCAAATCGTCTTCACCCACATCGAAACCTTCCTGACCCTGCTCGGCCACCACGCCCTGACCCTCGAACCGATGACCTACGCCTCCGCCTGGATTTTCGAGCGCCGTGGTTTTGCTTACGCCCGCGGCCACCAGTTGATGGATACCATCCAGCGCGAATTCCAGCCTGGCGGCGCATTGCACAAAGCCCTCGACGGCAGCAGCCCCTTCCGCCAGCCCCACCAGTGGAACAGCGTGCGCGGGCGCGCCTGGGCAATTCACGATGGCATCCTCGAAGCCATCGACCGAAAGTGGGACAACCTGAAGATGATTAAACGGATCGGTTATCAGGCCGGGGTCAACACCTGCCCCGGCACCCCCTATTAGGAGTCGCGATGTTGCAACGCTTCCAAATTACCCGCGCCGCCGAACTTGAATCCTTGCCAGTTTTTCGCAATTTTATTGCCGAGTGCTGTGCTCCGCATAACATCCCCGGTGAAATTGTTTTCAACCTGAAATTGGCCGTGGACGAGGCCTGCACCAACATCATCCAACACGGATATAAGGACATGGATCCCGGCTCGATTATCCTCGCCTTTTGGATCGAACCCGACCGCATCCTGGTTCAGATAACCGATTTTGGTCATGCCTTCGAGCCTGTTTCCGCTCCCGCGCCCGACCTGGATGCCGCCATAGAAGACCGCGAGCCGGGTGGCATGGGCCTCTTCCTGATTTACCAAACCATGGACAACATCGATTACCAGGCCTCGCAAGAGGGCAATACCCTTACCTTTACCAAGTTTTACCAAGCCTGAAATCTGCAAGGAGGAACGCAAAGTGAACATCCAGGATATGCAAAAAAATGGCATCAGTGTTGTGCAACTTTCAGGGAGTATCGACGCCCTGACCGCCCCGGCAATCACCGAACACCTGGGGAGTTTGATTTCATCGGGGCAGGTTCGGCTGGTGGTCGATTTGAGCGGCGTTGATTTCACCAGCAGCGCCGGGCTGCGACTGTTGCTCAATGCCGTCAAAGACGCCCGCGCCAGAGGCGGCGACCTGCGCCTGGCTGCCGTCCAGCCAGATGTAATGAAAGTTTTGAAAATCAGCGGCTTCACCAACATTCTCAAATTGTTTGAGAATGTCGATGAAGCCGTTGCCAGTTTTGAATAAAACCGGGGCAAATCATGACAACCAACCGCATCGCCCTGGTCATCGGCTCTGGCAGCGTTAAATGCGCCGCCGCTCTCGGGCTGATGAAAGTGCTCGAACGCGAAAACATCGCTGTCAATATGGTCGTCGGCTGTTCGGGGGGGGCGCTGTATGCCGCCGCCATTGCGCTGGGCTGGTCAGCAGAAAAAACAGTCGAAACCACCCTGCGCATGTGGACCAGCGACATCACAGCCAAGAAAAACCGGCGCGCCCTGCTGCAACTTACCCTGCCGGGCCTGTTCAAGTTCGATGAAACCTTCGGCCTGATTGATGACCGGCTGATTAACCGTCGATTGCAGGAAGGCTACCAGGGCGCTACCTTCTCCAACGCGAAAATCCCGCTCTACATCACCGCCACCGACCTGTATAACGGCGAACAGGTCGTCCTGTCTGAGGGCGATCTTGCCGCTTCCATCCGCGCCAGCATTTCCATCCCATACATTTTCCCCCCGCACAAATTAAATGGACGTTATCTCGTAGACGGATTCCAGAGCGACCCGCTGCCCATTGGCGTTGCCATCAAAGAAGGCGCCGACCTGATTATCGCCATGGGCTTTGAAAGCCCCTACCAGGAAAAAATTACATCGCTCATGCGCTACAACTTCCAGGTCAGCAGCGTCACATCCAACAACCTGCTAAAAACCAACTACGCTTTTCACAACCTGGCGCATCACGCCGAAATTATCCCCATTTTGCCTGAATTCAAATACCGCATCAAACTTTTCGACACCGATAAACTACCCTATGTTATCGAAGAAGGCGAACGCGCCGCCGAAGCGCAACTGCCTTACATCAAAAAATTGCTCAACGGGTAAATCAGATGCCTCCAAAAAACAAAAGCGTTACAATTGTGATTGGATCAGGCGGAATCAAGTGCGCCGCCGCGATTGGCCTGTGGAAAGTGCTGCAAGAAAACGACATTCACGTCAACAGTGTTGTCGGGTGCAGCGGCGGCAGCCTGTATGGCGCGCTGATTGCCAATCATACCGACGTGAAGGAGATGGAAGAGCGCTCGTACCAACTGTGGACGAGCGACCTGATGCAAGGCTATATCACCAACCTGAAAGCCAGCCAGGACGGCTCGCTCAAATTCAACGAACACAGCGGCCTGGTAAACGATTCGGCGCTAAACAATACCCTGCAAACCGTTTTCGGCGATTTGACATTTGACAGCCTGAAAACTCCGCTCAAAATTGCCGCCACCGACATGCTAACCGGCGACAAAGTGGTGCTTTCGCATGGCACAATTTTTGACGCTGTTCGGGCCAGTTCGGCCATCCCGATCATCTTCCCACCCTGGGAAGTAGAGGGCCGCCTGCTGATCGACGGCGCGGCCTCCAACCCCCTGCCCATCGATATCGCCATTCAAGATGGGAACGATGTCATCATTGCAATGGGCTTCCCACTCAGTTACCGCACCCGTTTCCGCTCGATGACCGCCGTGCAGGAACAACTCAACAGCATTTACATGAACAACATTCTCAACGCCACCTATGCCTTCTACAACCTGGCCCACCACGCCGAAATTTTCACCATCCTGCCCGAATTCGAGGGGGCAATCTCAATGTTCGATGTGGATAAAGTCCCGCACGTCATCGAACGCGGCGAACAGGCCACCCGCGAACTGGTTCCGCGCATTCTGCGGTTGCTTGAACAGGGCTGATTTCTGATGAAAATGCGCGCCGCCCTCTCCCTTGCTGATATTCCACTCTTCAAAACCCTGCCCGCAGAAGAACTGGATCGCCTGCAATCGAATCTGCCCGTCCACAACGCGCCCGTCGGAGAATGGGTCATCGAAGAGGGTCAGCCTGGCGACCATTTCTTCGTCATCCTGCAAGGCAAGGTCGAAATCGTCAAAGCGGCGGGCAGCCCCGAAGAATCGAGACTTGGACTGCGCCGCGCCGGAGACTTTATCGGTGAAATGGGCCTGCTCAACCAAAATAGCACCCGCACCGCTTCCGCCCGGGCTGTCAGCAAATCCCGTTTACTGGTCGTCCCCTACGCTGAAATCAACAGCCTGCTGGCGCGCCATCCGGCCCTGGCCTATGAACTGGCCCGCGTCCTTAGCGAGCGCATGACCAGCGGCCAAAACCAGACCATTCGCAGCCTGCGCCAAAAAAATATCGCCCTGCAAAAAGCCTACGATGAACTCAAGGCCGCCCAGGCCCAGATCATCGAGAAAGAGAAACTGGAGCGCGAACTGCAACTGGCGCGTGAAATCCAGTTCAGCATTTTGCCCGAAAGCCTGCCTACCCTGCCCGGGTACGACTTTGGCGCCCTGATGGTTCCGGCGCGGGCGGTTGGCGGCGATTTCTACGGCATCTTCCCGCTCGATGAAAACCGCATGGTGCTACTCTTGGGCGATGTAACCGACAAAGGCGTTCCGGCGGCCCTGTTCATGGCCCAAACCTACGCCCTGCTGCGCGCATCCAGCAACCCGACCGATTCGCCTTCCCAAATTTTGCAACGCGCCAACAGCCTGCTCTGCGGCATGAATGCCCGCGGCCTGTTCGCTACCCTGATCTATGGGGTCCTGACCCGGCAAACCGGCGACTTTCACTACGTCCGCGCCGGCCACGAATACCCCATTCTGGTTTTCCCAGATGGAAACGCCCAACTGATCCAATCTGCGGGCGGCCTGCCGCTCGGCATTATAGACGATCCAATACTGGCCGAGAATCATCTGGTCATCCCGCCTGGCGGCCTGTTGCTACTCTATTCCGATGGCGTAACCGATTGCAATGACCCGCAACAGCAGCACTTTGGCGAAATAAAACTGCGCCAACTGCTGCAAACCTTCACCAGCGATGACTCAGCCCAGACGATTTGCCAAAAAATTTTCGAATCGCTGGTCGATTTCCAGCAAGACACGCCCCAATTTGACGATGTGACTCTATTGGCCGTGCGTAAGGCGTAATAGGCTGTTACGCGCGCCAAAAATTTACGGCAAACATCAGCAAACCTGAAAACGATTGATATTTTTATGGTAAAAACAACCCATGACTCATCCAATCATCCCCCGCCCAGAACTGGATAAATTTCTCGCGATCTATGCCTTGCAACAACAAGCCAGCCACTCGCCCGACCAACCTCCCTTCAAAGAACTACTGGCCTGGATGGATAAAAAACAAAACGGGCAAACCCTGCTCGAACGCAAATGTCAGCAGGGCGAAGTCATCATTCATGAGGGCGAAGCGGGAGACATGTTTTATGTCATGCGCAGCGGATTGGCCATTGTCATCAAAGGCGAAATCGAAACCCCTACCGTCATTGGCTTCCGCTCAACCGGCGATACCATCGGCGAAATGGCCCTGCTCGAAAACCGCCCACGCTCGGCAACCGTCATTGCCCTTGAGCCGGTTTCCCTCTGGAAAATGGAACGCGACACCTTCCACCAATTCCTGACTGAAAACCCCGCCCTCAGCCTGACCCTGCTGAGCATCCTGAGTGGACGCATCCGCGAATCCGACGAGGAAAGGCTGAGCGGCACCATCCGCGAACGCCAGAAGGAAGTCGTCCTCGAAGACCTGAGCCGGCTGGCCGCCTACGATCCATTAACCGGCCTGTACAATCGCCGTCAAATGGACGAAACCCTGCGCGTGGAAGCCTTGCGCGCCATCCAAAGCAAAAGCGTCATCGGCATCATCATGGCCGATATCGACCATTTCAAAAATATCAACGACACCTACGGGCACCACGCCGGCGATCTGATGCTGCAAGCCGCCGCAAACATCTTGAAAGAAAGCGTCCGCGCTGCCGATAGCGTTTGTCGCTATGGCGGCGAGGAGTTCGTCATCATCCTGCCAGGCGCATCGTTAAACATCATCGAACGCATCGCTAAAAAAATTCGCGCGCGCTTTGAAAAACACAAACTCGAACACAAAGGCCAAACCTTGCAGGCGACCATTTCGCTCGGTGCAGCCAGTTTTCCGCAGCACGCCAACAACCTGGAACAAGTCATCCAACACGCCGATAAAGCCCTCTACCAGGCCAAACGCAACGGGCGCAACCGGGTTGTGCTTTATTCAGCCGAAAACTAACCCATGCCCGAAGCACCCCAACCCAACACCCCGCGCCAGCGTCCCAACCTTTCGGCCCTCTTCGATTCTCTCGAAGAAAAGAAAGTTGACTCTTTGCGCGCCCTGGCCGGCGCCGAAACCAGCCCCCTTGAAAACCTCCGCCCTCTCGCCGCCGCAATCCCCACCCACGCCGAAAGCAAACCACGCCTTTCCGCCGAACTGCAAACCTACCTGCCCCCCGACCTGTGGCGCAAATTAAGCGAAGATTCGCCGCGCAGCGGCATTTACCTCAACACCCTCGAGCGGCTCAATTCCCTGCTCTACACCATCGCCACCTACCTGCCCGCCAACCTCGCGCAAGAAAAAATGGCCCGCCCCATACCCGGCCTGGTCGATGGCGTAATGTTGCGCGGCTGCCTGCTCTTCTCAGATGTCAGCGGATTCACCGCCCTTTCAGAACGGCTGGCCGCGCTCGGCCCTGAAGGCGCCGAGCACTTAACCGGCTTCATCAACCGCTACTTCACAGCCATGATCGACATCATCGCCTGGTCGAATGGCATTTTGCTCAAATTCGCCGGCGACGCCACCCTCATTTACTTCCCCGAACAAGAAAACGGCGACCACGCCCGCTGGGCCGCCCGCGCCGGGCTGCGCATGTTGCGCGCCATGAGCGATTTCAAAAACATCGCCACCCCACTGGGGCCGGTTTCACTCTCCATGAAACTCGGCATGGCGGCGGGCCACTTCCTGGCCGCCAGCATCGGCGCGCCCAAACGCATGGAATACGCCCTCATTGGCGAAACCGTCGCCCAAACCATGCAAGCCGAAGGCAACTCCGCTTCGGGGCTGCTGGTCATGAATCAGCAAGCCGCCGAAATCCTGCGCGCCGAATACAGCCTGCTCGAAGTCAAACCCGGCTTCTTCCGCCTGACTCCCGGCCCCGAAGTAGACCTCGACACCTTCGAGATTCGCCCCGAAAAACGCCGCGCCCGAATCGCCATCCCCTGGGATGCCAGCATAGAAGACCTGAGCGCCGAAATCCACGCCAGCCTCACCAAAATTCAAGCCCTGGCCCCCTACCTCGCCAGCGAATTGCTCGACCGCATCATCTCACACGCCTCCCAGCGCCAGGTCAGCAGCGAATATCGCCCAACGGTGGTCATGTTTTGCAACTTCCTTGGGCCAGAAACTTTGCTCAAAATGTGGGGGGCAGAAGGCGCGCAACGCGTCACCGGCCTGTTAAGCGCCTACTTTAGCGAGATGAACGAAGCCATCAGCCGCTTTGGCGGCATCGTCAGCCGCATCGACCCTTACAGCAAAGGCACAAAACTACTCGCCCTGTTCGGCGCGCCCACCGCCCACGAAGACGACCCCCAACGCGCCATCAGCGCCGCCCTGGCAATGAACACCGCCCTGCAAGACCTCAACCGCCGCTGGACCCAAAAACTGACCCGCCACCTGCCGGCCGAATTCTCTGAACCGCTCATCCAGCACCGAATCGGCATCACCCTCGGCGAAACCTTCGCCGGGCAGGCTGGTTCTTCCACCCGCCGCGAGTACACCGTCATGGGTGATGAAGTCAACCTGGCCGCGCGCCTGATGAGCGTCGCCGAACCGGGGCAAATTCTGGTCAGCGAAAGAGTTCTGGAGCGCGTCAATACCTATTACGTCAGCCGCAACCTGCCGCCGGTGCGCGTCAAGGGCAAGAAAAACCCAATTCCCATCTTTCAGATTGACGGCCCACGCGAAGACACCCTTCTCAGCCGCATTCATGCCCGCCCGCCCCTGATAGGACGCGCCGCCGAACTAACCAAAGCCACCGAAATCTTCGCCCGCGCCCACCACAATCAGGGCAGCCTGCTCTACCTCACCGGCGCCCCCGGCATTGGCAAAAGCCACCTGGCCGATACCCTCGCCCGCCAGGCCCTCGCCACCGGCTGGCAAGTGCAATCCTACCAATGCCATTCCTACCAAAGCGAACAACCCAACGCCTGTTGGATCGGGCTGGCGCGCGCCCTGGCCGGCATCACCCCACTCGACCACCCGCTCATTCAAGCCGAAAAACTGGAACGCCTCACCACAGCCCTCAACCTGCCCCCAGAAGACCACGCCCTCCTAACCGACCTGCTCGACCTGCGCCAGGCCCAACTCGAAAAACGAGATAAAACCCTGACGGGCGGCGACGATCTGCTCAGAATAATCAAACGAGGCCGCGCCAGCCGCCAATCCACCAACCTCGATATTCTCGAACAACTGGACGATTTCAAAGCCAGCGCCGCCAGCGAAACCACCCCCCTGCCCAACCGCCAGAGCGCCCGCCAGCAATCTGCCCTGGCAACCGCGCTGAAAATGCTCTCAAAATCGGCTCCCCTGCTGATTTTCTTTGAAGACGTTCACTGGATGGACGAAACCTCGCGCCAAACCCTGCTCGCCCTCAGCCAATCACTCGCCAACCAGCCCGTCATCTTCATGCTGGCCGGGCGTCCACGCGAAGGCCTGCCCCAAGACATCCCCACCATCGAACTGGCCCCCTTCAGCCGCGCAGAAACCAGCGCCATGGCCGCCGCCATCCTCACCGAAGGCCTCACCGACATCATCCACGAACAAAGCAACGGCAGCCCGCTCTTCGTCGAAGAAATCAGCCGCTGGATTAAACGCACCCAGGGCATCGACCAAACCAGCCTCAAAAACATCCTGCAAGCCTCCGACATCCTCCAAAAACTGGTGCTAAGCAGCCTCGAAAGCCTGCCCGAAGCCCAGCGCGAAATCGCCCGCCTGGCCTCGGTGGTCGGCGTCGAATTTCGGCGCAGCGACGTAGAATCCCTGCTGCAAGACGCGCTCGACCCCATCTCCCTCACCGGCTACCTGCGCAGCCTGTCACAATCGCGACTGATAGAACTCAACGAAGCCGGCATAGACCCACGCTACACCTTCGAACAAACCATCTTCCGCGATATCCTCTACGCCAGCCTGCCCTTCAAACGCCGCCGCGAACTGCACGCCCTCATGGCCGAACACATCAAAAACCGCTCGGCCCGGCGTCAACTGCGCGATAAAATCGGCGCCTTCCTCGATGCTTCAAGCGACATAAAACCCCAGCGCAGCACCGCCGAAAGGCTGGCCCATCATTATGAAATGTCGGAACAATGGCTTGAGGCCGCGCAACAACTGAACACTGCCGCCGGGCTAATTCCACCCGAACAAGGTGGACGCGAACCGCTCCTCAGCCGCTCACTCGCGATTCTCGAACGAATTCCCCCCCAGGCCGACCTCAACCCGCAAATCGGCTTACAAAAAGCCCTGGCCCATACCGGCCTGGCAACCCTGGCGCTGCAAACCGGCGATTTACCCGCCGCCGCAGCAGCCTGCGAAGCGGCCCTTTCCGTCGCCCCGCTAGAAACCCTGCCCCCCAACCTCGCCGCCCGGCTCACCGCAACCCTCGCCCTGGCCTGGCCCTCGCAGGGCAAAACCGCCAAAGCCAGCCAACAACTAACCACCTTCCTCGAAAAACATGCCCAAAACGCAAACGCCTGGCAATGCCGCACCCTGCAAGCCTGGCTCGCCTGGCGCGCCGGAGAAAACCCCGCCGACCTGGCTGCCACAGCCCGCGCATCGCTGCCCAACACGGTAAACGACTCACAGGTCCGCGCCCGCGCCCTGCTCGATGACCTGTCGGCGCAGTGGACGGCGGCCATCCCCTTGTACCAGGTCCTCAGCCTCACCGATTGCGTCTCCCTGGCCCTCATCCGCCTGGGAGACAGCCATCTGCAAACCGGAAACTTCCAATCGGCAAACGAACAATACCAACAAGCCAAAACCATCTGGAAAAACGCCCCAACCGCCCCCGGCCTGGCCCTGTGCGCCTACCGCCACGCCGAACTGACCTGGCTTGCAAACGCAGACACCCACGCCAGCCTGACTCTGCTCGAAGAATCGCTCGACCAACTCGCAAAGTCGGCCCCGGCACTGCAAACCGGCCCGCGCGCCCTCGTCCAAAATGCTCTGGCGCGCATCAAAAAAGGTCAATCAGGCCCCTGGGAAGCCTGGCACTGGGAACCCTTTGAAGACCTCGCCTACATTGAATTGCTACTTCCAATCTTTAACTGGACAGAATGATGAGCGACCTGACTGATATTTTACAAAAAACGCAAATATTCAAAAGCCTGCCCCCCGCCGAAGCCGAAACCCTGGCCGGGCGGTTCAAAACCCGCTCCCTGCCCGCCGGCCAAATACTTTTTAACCTGGGCGACCCCGGCGAAGAAATGATTCTGGTGCGCGAAGGCCAAATTGCCATCTACATGCCCGATCCGGCTCGCCCCGAAGCAGGCCAGGCCCTGCGCATCTTCAAAGCCGGCGATATTTTAGGCGAAATGGCCTTAATTGATCACTTGCCGCGCTCGGCCAGCGCCCGCGCTGAAAGCGACAGCCTGATTGCCGCCCTAAGCCTGGAAAACTTCCGCGCCTTGCTCGCCAGCCAACCAGAAGTCGCCACCAGCGTTATGAGCGGCCTGAGTGGGCGTATCCGCTACACCACCGATTTCATCGGCGAAATCAGGCAGTGGGTGCAACGCCTGAGCGAAGGAAACTACGAAGCGATAAAAACCCCTGGCGATGTTGAAGATACCTCCCTTTCAGCCCTGGCTGCCGAATTCGTGCGCATGGCCGGGCAAGTGCGCGAACGCGAAGAAAAACTGAAACAAGAAGTCGCCGAACTGCGCATTCAGATTGATGAAAAACAACGCCGCGAAAAAGCCAGCGAAATCACCCAAAGCGAGTATTTCAAAGACCTGAAAGCCCAATTACGCGCCATGCGCGAAGAAGACGATTGATGGATCAAAAATACCTTCGCATGACAGGCTGAAAAAACCGGCAGAAAGGTTTTCAGCCTGTTTTTTTTTAGGTCAATAATCGCCGTCACCTTTCAAAAATGAAAGGTGACGGCCCAAACAGAACCTTAAAATACCCCCTGGTTTACAGTGCTGTTAGGAATAACCCTTTCATAATCTCTCGCTCGACTAACGGTATAGAATAATATAAAAGCATTGCGAGGCATTATGAAAACCAATTCATTCATCCCCAAGAAAAATTTACCCTTCTTCCTGTTTGCCCTGGTTGCCATCTTACTGCTGGCATCGGGTTGCGCAAATGGCACGGCGTTGGCAGATGAGGGGATCACAGGCGAAGATCTGCTGGGCGGCGCAGGCGCGCAAGAAACCATCGTGGCTGAAGGCGATTCCACCCAGAACCCAAGCACCACCCCTGAGCCAGAAAACGCCGTCAGCGAGGAGCCGGCAATCATCGTTACCGCCGAGCCTGAAATTGTTACCCCGCAAGAAACCGGCCCAAGCGGAAAAATCATCTACATCAGCAAAAATCAGGGCGGAAAAAGCGAAATCATGCTGGCCGATGCCAACGGAAACAGCCAACCAATTGCCCTGACCAACGACGGAACACTCAAAGATACCCCGGTACTCTCACCAGATGGTCAACATGTGGCCTATGCCGGTGTCAACAACGGTGTTTCTGATATCTATATGGTCAACATCAACACAAGAGTGGTTACACGCTTAAGTAATTCTCCCGCCAAAGATGGTTGGCCCAGTTGGTCAACCGATGGTAGCCTGGTGACATTTGAATCATACCGTGATGGCAACTTTGAAATCTACGCCGTCGATATTCAAACCCTGACCGAAATTCGGCTAACCACCCACCCTGCCGGCGATAGCCGCCCAACCTGGTCCCCAGATGGTCGCTCGCTGCTCTTTGTCTCCAATCGTGGTGAAGGCAGCAATGCCAACATCTACCGCGCTGAAATTGGTAACGAAAACATTGTCCAACTCACTGATAACAATTCGGTAAACACCAGCCCCTCATGGTCACCAGACGGGGGAACGATTGCCTTCTCTTCCCGGCGTGATGGCAACCCTGAGATTTATATCTCCCGCGCCGATGGCAGCGACCCGCGCCGCCTGACCAATAATAACGCTCAGGATGATTACCCGGTCTGGTCGCCCGATGGACAATATCTGGTTTACACCAAAGGGAAAATCGGCAATGAAATTCTGATGCTGATAAAGTCCGATGGCAGCGAAGCCCGCCCGCTGGTGGCAAATGATTTGCCCGGCGTGTACCCATCCTGGTCGCCAGATGGTCTGTATATTACCTTCCAGAGCCGAAATACGAACAATGAATCCGTCGTCTATGTCGCAGATTTGACCGGAAACATCGTGGCGCAAATTTCCCAGCCCGGTGAAAATGCGATTGAGCCGATTTGGGTGCCGTAACCGATACTTCCAGAATCAAAACGGGCTGTCTACTCTGACAGCCCGTTTTGATTCTGATAAGAATTTCAATCAGCGCAGATTAAATTCCAGTTCGACCTGGGCTGCAGCCCCCCAGAAAAACGGATTAGGGGTAAGAACCAGTTTGTCGTTTGTCCACGAAGAGACCTGATAAGGGCCGCTGGCGATAATGCGACTATTGATGCTGCCATAACTGCCATCTTGCAAAGATTCGGTCTTGAGAATGGCAAAAGCCGGGTCGGCCAGATAAACCAACAGGTCGGGAACTGGTCGATTGAGGTGCAAGACGAGGGTGCTGAAATCAATTTTGTTCACGCCATCCACCGGAGAAATCGGGCGGTCATCACTATCTTTTTCGCCCAAAAATCCCTCAAAAAAGGCCAGCCAGTTTTCATAATTGCCCGTGCCGCGCAGAGGGCTTTCCGGGTCAAGCCAGCGGGTAACATTGTCGGCAACAACATCCGGGGTAATCGCGGAACCGTCGCTAAACGCGGCATCTTCTTGCAGCGTGAAGGTGTAGGTCAGTTGGTCATCTGAAATTACCCAGGATTGGGCAATGGCTGGCTGCACGTTTCCGCTCTCATCCAGAGTCACAAGCCCAACATAGAGCAGTGAATTAACCTTGAGCGAATCTTCATCGGTTGCCAGGGCAGGATCGAGCAAAATATCACCACGCAAGGCGTTGGGATCTTCCGGCTGGGGCTCCTCGACAGGGGCCGGGGTGTTTGTGGCCGGAGCCGGTTGGGGCGGTTCTTCAGCCGGTGGCGTTGGCGTTGGCGGCTGACAGGCGACAAGCAAGAACGCGCTGAACAAAGAGAAAACAAGAATCCCTGTCAATGAAAACAGTTTTCGAAACATAGTATTACCTCCAGTTTGAATAAAACAAAATGACAATAACTTAGTCGCGCAAAACATTAATTTAAGATTAAAATGGCGTAAACATATCAGAAAAACTCGACTAATTATATCTTTATTTCCGAATTGGAGATATAATTTTTATGTTGAATTTGTAATCTCTCATCGTATATATTTCCGCCCTGGTGAAAAATTGCGCTTTTTTAGAGCGAAAACGCGCGATCTCATCTTGCGCATTTCCGCTCTGAAAGCAACATAATCTTGTTGCTTCTTGCGGTTATTCAACGAACTTGGCAAAATAATCCCCACGCTGTCCAATTTGCAACCCTTTTTGGCCCCCAACTACGACTAATACTATGAGACACCAAAATATGAGTCTAAGCGCGTCCAGTGACGAAGAATTAGCCCAACTGACAAAAATGGGAAGCCAAGAAGCCTTTGATTTGCTCTACGAACGATTACTACCCTCGGTATATGCCAGAGTTCGGTTCAAAATTCCTGAACCAGACGTGGAGGATGTGACCCAGGAAATTTTTATTGCGATCCTGAAATCTTTAGGCAATTTTCGCGGTCAGGCCAAGTTTAGGACCTGGATTCGCACAATCACCAATCGAAAAATTGCTGATTATCATCGCTCAAAACAGCCAGACAGCACAGACCAACAAGATTATGAATATGTCTTCCGCGAGATTCATGAAAATCATAGAGAAACGCAGGCAAAACAAGATAATCTCGAAAGCCTGCAACGCGGGTTGTCGAAACTGCCGCAAAGTTATCAAGATATTCTCCTCATGCGATTTGTAGACAACATGCCCTTTAATGAGATTTCCCGTCAGAATGGGCAATCGCTTGAAGCGACCAAGTCCCTCTTCCGGCGCGCTATTGCAGCGCTTTCTGAAAAAATCCAGGAGGAGGAATAGCAATGCAAGACAACAATTTAGATAACGAATCCCGCTTAGATGAAGAACTCGCCCAATTTGCTGATCAGGCGCTTGACAACAATAATAAAGAGTTAGACATGAACCAGGCAACTCAGGACAACGAACTCGCCAGACTACAAAAAACGATTATCGACCTGAAAACGGCTGTGAAAAGCGCGCAACCGGATGAAAGTACGCGCATGCGCATACGCAAAAATCTATTAATCGCCGCCAGAAAAGAAAGACTAACCGTAAATAATATGCCAATTGCCCGCAAAATTCCAAATCTTGCAGTTGCTGGAGGCCTGGCTTTACTTGTTTTAATCGGCCTGTTGCTGACGCCTTTTCCAGAAATAAAGACATCCCTTACGGGCAGCGCTCAGGAAAATTCTGACTGGTTACCGCTCGCTATCATTACAGGGGCCGTTCTCATTGCCCTAATCGCCTGGCTTAAACGCCAAAAATAAGAAGTTGAGGAGAGAGCAACATGAGTACCCAAAACCCAACAAAACACCTTTTCAATATTTTTTCAATCTTTGTTATCTTTGCAATGCTCTTTTCTGCATGTGGTCCGCTTCCTGATGGAGGACTGGGAGGCGCGGCTATAGAAGCGACGGAAGAGCCGACCGAAGAGCCAACCGCCGAAGCAACGGAAGAGCCAACCGCCGAAGCAACGGAAGAGCCAACTGCCGAAGCGACGGAAGAGCCAACATCCACCCCCGAAGCAACCGAAGAACCCACGCAAACGCCGGTTCCTACCGCCACCCCCACAGAGACCCCCGTCCCGGCTGCTACGGTTATTACTGGGCTGGGAGGAAATCATCCTGATGGCGATGATAAACTTGACTATGGAGCCGAATCTTACAATTATGATGCGCCTTCCGGAAAAATTATTCTTGCTGTTATTATTAAGTCCGGCACATCTCATTTTTACTATGACGGAAACGTTAATGACGGTTGTTATTCTGTCTCAGGTATCGGTACCAATAGAGCCGGGGTTGACCGCGTCGGCAGCGGAAGCACTTGTAAAGAAATTTCACATGTTGAGTTTAAATTAGGCGACCCGCCCACCAACACCCCGCCTCCGCCTACCAACACACCCGTAAACACCGCCACCATTACCCCAACATTTACGCAAACAACTACCCCTACTTTCACCCCTACTTTCACGCCCACCAACACCCCAATCCCGCCAACTGCTACTGAAACCGCAACGCCGGTCAATGATCCTTATCTCGGCTTAAGCGTACTCTGTAATAACGATCTTTCAGCCACCTTCCGCATTACTAACGCGGGCGGCCCCATGCTCGAAGACGGCGAATACACCATCAGCGAACCCGGAAAACCAGATCAGAGCGGCACATTCAGACTCGGACCTGGCGAGCGGATTTCTTTCAATGTGGCTGGTAATGCTTCCATAACAGTTGTGTATGCAACATCGCAATTAGACAATGTCAATTTGGGCGCAACGGGAACTTGCTTGCCCCTGCCTACAGCCACATTCACCAATACGCCTGTTCCAACGGCAACTCACACGGCTACCCGCACCCCAACCAACACCCGCACCCCAACCAATACCCGTACCCCAACCAAAACACGCACCCCAACCTTCACCCCTTCAAACACATTCACCCCATCCAATACGCCGACCGCCTCTCTTACTTTCACACCTTCCAACACGCCTACCATTACGAACACACCGACCATCACGAATACACCCACCATTACAAACACGCCTACGATCACGAATACCCCTACAAATACACGCACCCCAACCATGACGCGCACGCCTACAAACACGCGCACCCCCAAACCGCCAACGGCTACGCGCACGCCAACAAATACACGCACCCAAACCCCAACGCGCACGCAAACATTTACCCGCACCCAAACTCCGACAAAGACATTAACCTTCACGCCTTCGCTAACCTTTACGCCATCGCAAACATTTACCCCGTCGATGACGCCGACCATCACGCCAACCCACACCGCCACCTTTACCCCAACTTCTACCTTTACGCCTTCGGCAACCAATACACCAACCCATACGCCCACATTGACCCCCACAGAAACCGTTCTGGATGGCCAACTTGACCTGCAAGTATTCTGCAACAATGACCTTTCGGCCACCTTCGTCATCACCAATGTCTCAGGCACGGTGAGCGATGGGTCATACAGTCTTTCAGACCCCGCCAAGTCTGGCAGCGCCAATCTGGGACCGGGAGAAGAGTTACGCGTTAATGGCGCAGGCTATGCAACCATGAACGTAACCTACCGAACCAGTTTCCTGTCATCGGTCAACCTGAGCGTAACCGGATTCTGCTCCCA
This sequence comes from Anaerolineales bacterium, assembly GCA_034411635.1. GTDB lineage: Bacteria > Chloroflexota > Anaerolineae > Anaerolineales > Villigracilaceae > UBA8950. Next base: position 28,834 of record DAOUML010000134.1, on the reverse strand, counting down.
GCGCCCAACCAGTACGCCTACCAATACTCCTACCTTTACGCCAACTCATACCCCCACCAACACACCGACCATTACCCCAACCGCCACTGACGTTTGGGACCGATCAAGCCTGGATATCAATGGACAATGCCTTGCACTGGGCAAAGCATCCTTCACCGTCACCAACACCGGCGACGCGGGCGAAGGCGATATGCGTAACTCGGTCGAGTGGCGCATGTACGTCGATGGCGTCCTGACCGAAAGCGGCTCCCTGCAACTCGCCGGAAAGCAAAGCCAGACCTTTGAATTCGGCCCCTACCCCGGCCAGAAAGTAATGATGGAAGTTGATCGGCCAGCCGGACACCCTGCCAGTGCACAAGGCCCCATCCGCGACGATGTAACCTGCAACCTGCCAACGGCTACCCCAACCAGCACCTCAACCAACACGCCGACCAATACACCAACTTTCACCCCAACTTTCACCCCCACCTTTACACCTACTTTCACGCCAACCAACACCCCGACCAATACCCCCGTTCCGCCTGATTTGAGCGTTGGCGGGCAATGTCCGGTTGGCAAGAATACGGTCATCTTCACCGTCAGCAATAACGGCGGCCCGTTGCAAGGTGACTTCCGTGTAACGGTTTACAACAACCAGGGCAATGAAGTCTTCAGTGAAGATTACGACCAGAACACCTCCCTGCCGCTCACCGTTGATATTGGACAGCAAGCCCCCGGCGAATATGAAATCGAGGTCTTCTACATGCCGATGGAAACTTCATCTTCCTTTGAAGTGGAGTGCCTGGCCCCAACCCCAACCCCGACCAACACCCCCGTTCCGCCTGATTTGAGCGTTGCCGGGCAGTGTCCGGTTGGCAAGAATACGGTCATCTTCACCGTCAGCAATAATGGCGGCCCGTTGCAAGGCGATTTCAGCGTAACGGTCTACAACAGTCAGGGTAACGAAGTCTTCAATGAAGATTACGACCAGAACACCTCCCTGCCGCTCACCGTTGATATTGGGCAGCAAACCCCCGGCGAATATGAAATCGTTGTCTCCTACATGCTGCAAGAAACTTCGTCGTCCACTGAAGTAGAGTGCCTGGCCCCAACCCCAACGCCCACGCCAACGGTCATCCCGCCCAGCATCCAGGCCAACGGACTATGCACCCCGCAAGGAGAAATTTCCTTCACCGTCGATAACAGCGGCGGGCCACTGAGCGATAAAATCCGCGTCATCGTCACCACCGCTCAGGGCAACCAGATCTTCAACCGGGAATACCCCGCTGACACTCAACTGCCGCTGACAGAAAACATCGGCAAACAGACCAATGGCGAGTACACCGTTACGGTCACTTATCTGGGCAACAACAGTTCCTCCTCGTTCAAGGTGGTCTGCGACACGCCGGATGCCCCAACGCCCACCCCTCTGCCTCCAGTCTCGGCTATCCAAACTGGCGAGAACATCTGTATTCAAACCCTGGTCTTCCATACCTTCCGCGATGGTTATCTGGAAATCTACCGCCTGGATGGTGTCGAAACTGACCCAGATCATGTCCTGTACAACCTTTCGCGCAGCACCGCCGCCGATAGCCGCCCAAGCCGCTCTCCCAACGATATCTGGGTCGCCTTCAACAGCAACCGCGATGGCAACGTGGAAATTTACTACACAGGCCTTGATGGAGCCGGTGAACCTGTTCGCCTTACCAACACCCAGGCGAATAACACCACCCCGATGTACGGCCCAGACGAACGCACCATCGTCTTCCAGAGTGACCGAAACGGTAACTTCGACCTCTTCACCATCGACCAGGTCACGCGCGAAGAACGTCAGATCACCAGCAACCCGGCAGATGACATCAATGGCTTCTATTCGCCCGAATTGCGCTGGCTGGTCTTCCAGAGCAACCGCAACGGCAACTGGGACGTCTTCATCCTCGACACCGAAACCGGTAATGAAATCCAGCTGACCGACTCACCGGCCAATGAAACCTTCCCGGCCTGGTCACCCAATGGCAAGCAAATCGCCTTCATATCTGATGTAGACGGCGGCACCGACCTGTTCATTGTCGATATCGACGGCCAGAATCTGAAGCGCATCACCACCGATGGCAAGACCATCAACGCAGTCTGGTCACCCGAAGGGGACCGTATCGCCTACCAGTCGGAACGCGACGGCAACCTCGACCTGTACTCCTACGACCTGCGCGATGACACTGAATACCGCGTCACCGACTACGAGGGCGTCGACTCCGGCCCAACCTGGGACTGTGGCGGCACCAATCTGGCCTTCACCTCCATGCGCGATGGCGATGCCAACATCTTCCAGGTCTTCTGGCAGGGCGGCTTCGCCAGCAACATGACCATTGACCCTGCAAGTGACAAGTGGTCACAGTGGCGGCCTTCCAGTGATGTTTCCAGCACAGGATACTAAGCCTACCAATCTGTAATCAAGTTCTCCGGCAGGATGATTTCTGCCGGAGAACTTCTTAATTTACCAAAAAGAGTGTATATTAGTGCTATGTTGATTCTGCTTCCCGCTTATCTGGTTGCAAGCCTCATCCCGGCTTTGTCGCTTTTTGCAATCTACAAACTGGACTTTTACAAAACCGGCGAAGGCCGAATTATTGGCTTATCGTTTTTAGCAGGCATCGTCGCCTTCTTTATGGCAAGCGAAGCCAACGGCCTTACCATCAGCCAGGGCTGGCTAACTCGGCTGGATGTCATCCGCTATTCCGCGCCAATCATCGAAGAAATCCTGAAAGGATTAATCCTTTGGTATCTGATCAGCCGCCCGCGCTTCACCTATTTTGTAGAAGGCGCGGTTTACGGGTTCGCCGCCGGAATTGGCTTTGCCATCTTTGAAAATTTTCAATACATTCAAAACGCCCAGGCAAGTGGGTTGGTATTGGCCCTCAGCCGCGTTATTTCTACGAACCTGATGCACGCCGCAGCCACCAGTATTCTGGGGATTTTTCTTGGTCAGGCCCGGTTTGAGCGTGACTGGCCGAAGCGCATTTTGGTTGGTCTGCTAGGCCTGGCAATTGCCATGCTCTTGCATGTTGGTTTTAACAATCTTGTAACCCGGGTTGGCAGTGGATTGTTATTGCTATACGCTGCCGTGACCGGAATTGCCTCCGCAGGACTGATTGCCTACATCATCAAACGCGGCCTGAAAAGTGGCAAAATCTGGTTGGAAGAAAGCCTGGGCATGACCGACCGTGTCACCAGCGGCGAAGCGGCAGTTGTAACCCGCATGGAAAGTGTGGACGATATTCTCAAACCGCTGGCAGAGCGATTTGGGGAGAAAAAAGCCGCTGAAATCAAAGACTTTTTAACCAAACAAGCCCGTTTGGGGTTTATGCGTAAATCTGTCGAACGCCTAAGCGATGAACGCATGAAACGCGCTACCGAGGAAGAAATTGTCAAACTGCGCGCCCAGGTAGACCAGGCCCGACGCAAAGTGGGCAGTTATGCCATGCTCTTCCTGCGCCATACTTTCCCTGAAGATTCCAGCCCGCTATGGGGTCGGCTCGAAACGCTCATCCAAGAACGAGCCGCCGCGCGCCCCGCAAGCGGTGGCATGAATTTATGGGCCAATCTCAAAACACGTCAGGAAGAACAAAAAAATCACCCCAAACAGGAGAACCACGAATGAGCAAAATTATTTCGATTCACTCTTTTCGCGGCGGCACGGGAAAATCCAACGTAACCGCCAACCTGGCCGCGCAAGCCGCCCTGGCCGGGAAACGGGTCGCGATGATCGACACCGATATTCAATCGCCCGGCATTCACGTCTTGTTTGGGCTAAACGAACATAGCATTCAAAAAACTCTCAACGATTACCTGCATGGCGATTGCTCGATTACCGAAGCCGCGCATCTGGTCGGGCGTGAAGCAGATGCCCAACCGGGCGTACGTCAATTGGCCGATAAAAATCTCTGGCTGGTGCCATCCAGCATCAAAACCGGGGAAATCAGCCGGGTGTTGCGCGATGGGTACGATGTCAACATTCTCAACAAAGGACTAAAAACCCTGCGCAAAGAACTGCAACTGGATTATCTGTTCATCGATACCCACCCCGGCTTGAACGAGGAAACCCTGCTCTCGATTGGCATTTCTGACGAAATGATTATCATACTACGCCCCGATCAACAGGATTTTCAAGGAACCGCCGTAACGCTGGATGTGGCCCGCAGTCTTGATGTGCCAAATATTCGCTTGTTTGTCAACAAAGCGCTTACCAAATACGATCCCGCTCAAATTAAAGCCCACAGTGAACAAACCTTTGAAGCCCCGGTGTTGGGTGTTTTGCCACTCAGTGAAGATATGGTAGACATGGGCAGCGCCGACCTTTTCTCGTTGCGCTTCCCCACCCATCCCTGGTCGAAGGAACTCATCCGCGCCGCTCAGACCATCCTTGGGCTTGGCTAACCTTTATCTGTTCAACGGAGAATAACCATGAAATGTTGGTTCTGTGAAGAAGATGCCCGCGCCGTCTGCTCCTTCTGCGGACGTGGCGTATGCCGCGACCATGCCAGCAAAATGTCGGGCTTTATCACCATGTTCTTAGGCGGCAACCAAACCCCCAAAGGACTGGCAGTGGCAGATGTCATCTGGTGCGGCGAGTGCCAACCCCAACCTGAACCGATTCCGATGCCGGAATTGTATTGACCGTGAGAGGAATCATGAGCGGAGTATTCGAAAGACTACAAAAACGGTTGGAGGTAGATGCTCAGGAAGGCGGCATTAGCCCGCTGCACCTGGCTGAACTATCGCCATTGTTGCGAAAAATTATGCGCTACCTGTTGCGCGAATACGAATTGACCTATGCTGAAATTCTGGAATGGGCCGAAGAAAACCTATCACAAACCGAACGCGCCGAACTTAACCCCAGCCTCGATGAACTGACGCGCCAATTCTGGCTCATTCGCCGCGGTGATGGCGAACGAGTGCGCTACCAGGCCAACCTGCGCCGCAAAGCGGGCAGCAAATTGGCCCAGGGTGTATGGGGCGCGCTGAACAATAGAATCGCGACGGCGAAAGCAAAAAATGAAGAGCCACCTATAACTGAATAACTAACACCCCTATATATAACAAACAGAGCTCCTGCAATTGTAATAAATATGCCGCAGGAGTTCTGTATTTTAGGTATCCAGCTACTGTGTCTCTCTGGATATCCAGCCTATTTTTTGTTTGAAAGTAAGCGGTCAGCATCCAGAGCAAAAGTGTAATAATCGCAGGTTAGTTCTTCACCCACATCTATGTCGCAGAGTGCAGTTGTACCCTTGTGAATATTGGGGCTGGTTGAGTGATTCATGTGCCGGGAAAAATCGCAGGATAACGTGGCAGTACGTATACCATCATGCATTTCTTCGTAGGCATAAATTTGCCAAAATTCACGAATAGCATCTGGAAATTTTTGAACATCATCAACCGGTAGGCGAATATCCATATAGGAATTGAATATCCATATAACCTGTCCTTTTTTGATAGGTTCCTCGGCAAAACACCCAATCCCATGAATTATGCTGGGGCGCAAGCTGGTGCGTACAGTCAACATGGCAATCTAGGAGGCTGAAGAATCATCTTGCGAATCTTGTGATTTGAAGCGCGCCCGCATATCACGAACTTTTTTCTGCAAATCACCAAAGAACTCGCTATCAACTATTTCGCTAACCTGCTTATCGCGTTTGTTCTCATCAATCATGATTTCCAGTTGCTCAACACGCGCCCGCAGGGTTTGTTCGCGAGCATAAACTTTACCCGCCATCAACTCAAAGACCCCAGCCAACTTATTGACCTCGTCTTGCAAACGCACAGAATACAAATGCGAAAAATCCTGTTTGTAATCTCCCGCGCCAATTAGATCAGCAAGCCGAGTTAATTCCATCACCGGACGAGTTACGCCCGTGGCCACCATACCGACCACCACAACAAGCACCAGCAAAGTTATACCCATTGCAACAGACGTATTGTTACGAATATTTTGTTGTAACTGAACAACATCAAGAGCACACATGTCAACACCTACTGCGCCAACAGGCTCACCTTCTGAATTATAGATAGGCGCATAACCTGATAACCACACGCCAAAATCATCCGGCAATATTTCAGTCTCTACACCAGAAGTTCTGACACCTGCAACCATTGTGGGAGAAATATAAGTATAATCTTCTCCTAATCTAGGACGCGCATAAGAGGGCACAATACACTCACCAGCTTTATCGGCAGTTAGCGCAGGGTCGACTTCAACGCCGGGAGGAAATGCTGCACTGACCACCAGCTGTACTTGATCAGGCTTTTCAGGTAATTGCAAGTAAGTGTATACACCCGAAGCCTGTGGATTTGTGCGCTTGACAATACGCAAATAGTCGGCAATTGCAGTATAAGTTTCATCATCAATCTCGCCGCTCTCGAATAGCGCCTGATGGGCGTCGCCATCAATGCCTGCCGCGGCAGCCTCAGCCGTCGCCAATAAATCACGGCGCAGGTTTTCCATGGCCAGGTTGGTCACGAAGCCGTCCAGCCAGTAGAAAATTGTGGCAAAAGCAATTAAGAACAGTAACGCCAACACAGCAATCAACTTAAATCGCAAACTAATAAACAAGGTTTTTGCTCCCGCGTTGGGTGGAACAGGTTGGGTTATTTCGCTCATCGGTCAATCTCCTATCTGTACAAATGCTCAAGCGCATTTCTTACATAATTATGTTGCCTGGGGAGGCGGTAAACATCGTAATATAAGCCGTGAACCAGGTCAACCAAATCCAGATTCGGCAACGTGTTGCCATAGGCAGAGGGGATCAAGGCCAGGTGCATCGGACGGGGATGCTCATCCTTTAATTCCGCTTTGGAAATGTAATCGACTCCTTCGATCATGACCGGCTCAACAAAAGGGACCGGCAGGATAATCGCGCCGCATTGCCGATGGAATTGTAACCGTTTTTCGTCCTCTATGCGCTGTACTTCTGTTTCAGCATCAATCGGTCGCTCTACTTCAACCAGATAGCCAAGCGAGTGTTTGCAGCCAAACCGCTTAGCATCCTCGTCCAACTGACTTAGGGTTTGCTCCACCAACCAGGTACCCAACCCCAAACCACGCGCTTCGGGGGTAAAACCAATGTAGGCACCGTGTCCAAACGAGCGGGTTTTGATATAACTAAAAATACGCACCCCCACCCACTTGCCGTTCAGTGCCACCAGCCAGACGTGGTCGTAGGTATGAGGATGGGAGGGATGGTTGCCCTGAGCACAGGCACGCAGATAGGGCAGGTAACGGCGGTCTTCTGGAAAAACCTGCTCGAAAACCTCGCAGGCAGACCGAAGCATCCCTGATGAAGTACCATTGACAACATGCAGGCTGGCCCCGCTCGGCCCGCTTAAATCAATCGCCATCGGGTAACTCCACCGGTTTGGGATAACCTGTCCAGTGGTCGGCAAAGGCATACAGGTCCCACCAGGCGCGGGGCAGGGCAGTCGCCAGTTCAGTCCAGATTTTCTTCATGTAATCCGAAAATTGCGGATTCAAATAAGAGAGCGATGGACAGTTTTCGCCCAATTCCCAAGCCAAGTCTCCAGCAGGATCAAGGGATGGCAATAATGGAAAAGTGCGACAATCTAGCGGCAAGTTTTGATGAATCCCGCAGCGAAAATCGGACTGCAAAAAGGGGCAAGGTTTGCCGAGGTCGAGGCAGCCTATCTCCAGGTTTAGGTCAGGAGCCAGATCGATCGGCCAAACACGAAACGATTCTCGCTTTGCGCCAGTCTTCTTAATGATGTATTCCATTTCAAAAGGCAATAACACCACAATTGGACTGCCGATATCCTGGGGATCCATAGCGCGCATTCCGACCCTGGGACAACAGCGCGCCTCGCAAATTTCAAGACACTTCAAATTCGTGGCAGGTATCGCCCGATCTTTCAGGATTTGGTCAAATCGCGCGAACCATTCCGCCTTAATTTCATTCAATATTTTATCTTTTTCCATAGCGTCTTTAACCCACTTATTCTCACATGTCAAAATTCAATTCCATCCAAAGCACTTTTTCGGCGCGAACGAGAAAGCCGCCAATCGAGCAGGCTTTTCTCATAAGTAGCGCGTAATCTTAAAGCAGCCATAACAGCAACGAGAGATGCCGAAATTGCCAAGCCAAGATAAATATTGATAATTTGCGCCGGAGAAATAATAGAAAAGTGGCGCAAAATGAGCAGCAAGCCAAGAATGACTGAACCAAAAATGGTCGAAAAATCGTAAAAATAGCGGTCAATCATTACAGCAACGCGTCCGCGCCGCTCATCGGGAACAAGGTTTTGCAAGGCTTTACGCGCCGGCTCATCCCAGGCCTGTTGGGTCAGGCGCGTAAGGTATTTGGCGGCCGAAGCCCCCAATAACCCCGGAACGCCTGCCGCCATAAGGCCGCCCAAGACCAGCGCAATCGGCTGAAAGATAAAGGAATTTTTGAGGCCGATTCTTTCCAACAAACGCCCTGAAATAAAAGCCTGCGCGCCAAGTATGCTGATAATCAAGACAATCTTAAAGGTGCCATAAACCGCCTGAAATTGGAGCGGATTTTGAGCGGCGGCCCGGTCAACTGCAAAAATGAAATGATACTCGATGATGGTAAAGGCTAAGCCTGAAAGGACCATCGCAACCGCAAGGAAGGTAAAAATAGGCACATTTTTGATATAGTCCCAGCCAACTTTAACCGTCTGGGCAACATCCAGGCCGGTATCGCGTGATTGACGCACATTAACGGTGCGTTTAGGCAGCCCAAATTGAAGCAGCAAAAGCGTAATAAACAATAAAATTGCGCCAACAATCAACAAGGAATGCGGGCTGCCGCCCGTCCGCTGTAAAAACCAGCCAGAGAAAGCCGCCAGGCCATTGCCAGAGATGCTTCCCAGCGTAGCGCCCATGATGATAATGGGAAACAAACGTCTGGTTTCAGAGGATGTGTAAAAATCGTTTACCATCGCCCAAAAAGCCAGAGGAAAGATAGCGTAAAACTGGTCGGTGAGAATATATAGCAAAGGATAGGTTACCCAATCAGGGATATTGCCCAAAAACAAGAATCGCATCCCAAGAAAAACGATTGCAAAACCAAGCGAAAGCCATTTGAGCAATTTCACGCGATTCATGCGGTCTACGGCCATCGAATAAATGCCGGCCGTGAAAATAATGATGACCATATCTGCTATCCAAAGCAGAACAATATTATCCGGGCCGACTTTGCTAACAAATCCACCTGTTGCGATCACGTCGGTTAATTCCAAGACAAGGGTTGCCAGGGCTAAAATGAGCATGAGCGAGAGAACTTGCGCGCGCTCTTCTGGCTTAATGTTCAAAAAGGGGATTCGCGAGTCCATAAATTTTCCAATAAATGATGCGTAGAACAGAGAGAGCAGTTCTTGTCTAAAGGGGCGAAACTGCTCGTTTTCCAGAAAAATATAAAAAGCCTCCCGCTACAAACTATGGAACGGGTGGCTTAAAACCATCAGATCAAATCAATCTCAGGCTAAAACACGGTCTGCCAGCCCACGGTAAAGGTCCGCAAGCGGATGTTCAGGATATTTCATCGAGAAAACGCCTGAACTGGCCAGGGTCATCAAATCGTCGGAATGTGGGATAACTGCCGCAACTTCGCAGTTATAAGTCTGCTCAACCCGCCGCCTGACATCGGCGACATCGAATTTTTCAGGCACTTTATTGACCATTAAAAACATTTTCGGCACGCCAAGTTTGCGGGCCACTTCCACCGTTACGCTTGTGCCTTGATAATCTTGCGAATCAGGACGCAGAATGAGCAACAAAGCATCCGAAATTGCGATTGAAAGCAGGGTTTCCTCATTCAGACCGGGGTGGGTATCAATCACCAAAAGGTCTAATTTGAGTTTTTGAATCAGATTATGAAAGCCATCGTTCAGCAAACCAACATCGTACCCTTCGCGCAAAACGCGGGCAATTTCGCCGGCCTTAATGCTGGATGGAATAAGAAATAACTTGCCTTTCACATCTGGCCCAAGTGATTCGGTCACATCATGGGCAGTCTCTTCAATATCACACTTGCCCCACAAGTAATCGTTTAAGGAACGCCCCATGTCCTGCTCATCCAGGCCAAATAAAACATGAATCCCAGGGGATTGAATATCAGTATCAACAACACCCACCCGCAGTCCACGCAACGCGCTCTGGTAAGACAAATTCGCGCTGGTGTTGGATTTTCCTGTACCACCACGAAATGAATGCACGGAAATAATTTTAGACATGAAGCCTCTCCTCGATGCGTATTCTTACGAATCCAAAAATGAATACAGTATGGAATAGCCAATTTTACCATTTTTTTAGAAAATTAAACAAATTCACTCTAATTAGCATAACCATTTTTTAATGATAATGAAGTCAAAATATGCTAACATGAAGCGAATAATAATTTTCGGTCAGATTCAGGAGATGTAATCTATGCGGACGATGTTTCCAAACTCCATTCGAGGCAGGCTGGCCTTATTCACCGGATGCCTGACTCTGGTTGCGGCGTTTACCGCCATGCTGGTTATCAGCAATGCTGCGGCATTCCAGCAACAGTTATCAGAGATACAACAAATCTCAAATGAATTAAAACAAAATGCCGATAGGCGCGCCGATTTATTCAAAATGCAATCAGCCATCAAAAATACGTTTATCACTGAAGAATATCGTCCGCAAGATTATGGCGATTACTGGCAATACGCACAACAAATCGAAAACTTCATTTACGCTCAGGCCCTGAAAGGGGAAGATCTGAGCATGATTGACGAAAAATGGAGACGCCTCAACGCAACAACAGAGTTATTGTTCGCAGAAATGCAAAAAGACGAACCAGAGTGGAGCATCCTTTCAGATTTAAGCCTCAATGAAATAGACCCAATTATTGCCGAACTGGATTCCGATATCCGCGCATTTTACAATCGTGATGCAGAAATACTTCAGGCTCAAATCGCAGAAATTCAGGAGAACACAGGCTTTAATATTATTGTCGGCCAGGTGGTCTTTGTGCTGCTAGCCGCGCTGCTGATCTGGAGCGTGTACGAAATGATAAACATCTCCAGGCCGCTTGATAACCTGACCAGCGCAATCGTCGCCTTCGAGAACAAAACCTATCAGCCCGATTTGCTGGCCGAAGATTCAGCCCGCCCCGATGAAATGGGAGAACTCAGCAGGGCAGTAAACGCAATGGCAGAATCGATTACAGAATCGAACCGTATAAAAGAACAATTCCTTAGTGCCGCGCAACGCTTCATCCCATCCCAATACCTTGAATTTCTGGAAAAAGATAGCATTATCAAAGTTCAGTTGGGCGACCATGTTAGCGCGGAAATGGCCGTCATGTTTTCGGATATTCGCGGATTCACCACACTCTCAGAAAAAATGACTGCCCAGGAAAATTTCAACTTCGTAAACGAATACCTGCAACTGGTTAGCCCAATCATTCAGGAACATGAGGGGTTCATTGTCAAATTTTTGGGCGATGGCATGATGGCAATTTTCCCGTATGGGGCTCAGGACGCCGTAAAAGCCGGCATCGATAAAACCGAGGCCGTACAAGCCTTCAACGAAACACTCAAAGCCCGCGGATTTCCCCCCATCGCCGTTGGCATTGGCATACACACAGGCCCAATGATGGTCGGCATGATTGGCGAAGAACTGCGAATGCAAGGCGATGCCTTTTCAGATAACGTAAACCTGACCGCGCGTCTCGAAGGCTTAAACAAGTTCTACGGCTCTTCAATGATCATTAGCGAAGATGTGCTGGCGCAAATACCGCCAACAGCAAATTTCAAAAAGCGTTATTTAGGAAAAGTGATCGTAAAAGGACGGGTCAATGCCCTGGGCCTCTATGAAATCTATCAGGGACTTACCCCCGAAATCATTACCCTGCGCGAAACCACCCGACCCACCTTTGAGCAAGGCATCGACCTGTACCAGCAAGCCAGATTCGCCGAAGCCGAAAAAATTTTCAATCAAATACTGGAACTCGACCCCGCCGATAGAGCCGTCCAACTTTATCTTTCTGCCTGTTCAGAGTATCTCAACAAGCCCATGCCCAGCCGCTGGGATGGCACCATCACCATGGACGCCAAATAAAGCCATCACGGAGTGAAACGATGAAAACAATCCGCACATACATTCGCGCCTTTTTTTCACTAGGCTGGCTGGGCATGGTAATTGCGCTGATGGCGCTGGTGATGTTATTTGCCGCTTTCAGCCAGGAATCTACGCCCTTCGACGCCGCCATAGAGCGCACAGATGTTCTGCAAATCATGCAATCAGAAATATCTCTCAGCCTGGCAGAAATGCAAACAAACCAGGCCGAGGAGATTTTTAGCCTGGCATACGGAATGGGATCCAGCGGCGCCTTCCACCAGGCCCAACAAGCCCGGCAACGTATCCTTCAAACTCTGAACGAACTGCAAGAAGATGAAAGCCTCTATGGGGATGAAGATTTCTATATCAGCGACCTGACCACTGAAGTAAACGACTTTGAAGCAATGCTTTCTGAAAATTGGCAACTTTTTGAATTCATCATTCAGGAAATTGAATCAGAGCAAATAGACGACACAGAATTATTCTATGCGCTCCTTGATCTAGAAGAAAATCAGGAAATACTCAACCTGCAAATGCGCGAGATTATGATTGGCATTGAACAAGACCGCCAAAGCGCCCTGGCCGACTTTCCCGAAGATGCCGATGCCAGCATTTTTATTATTGTCATTGCCATGACATTTACCCTAATTTTCGCGCTCATCGGCTACCAAATCATTGCAAGCACCGTGCAACCGCTGGGAACCCTGCGCAACACCATCACCAGCATCGCCGGAGATATTTACCGCCCCGGCTCAACCCCGCCGCAAGGAACCTCTGCAAGCCTGGCCAATGCCCTCCAGGAATTAGCCGAGGCAGAACAAATCCGCAACCAAAATAGCAAACAAGAAATAGAAACTTTGCGCCAACAACTATACGAATCGAGGCGTCGGCGTTTGAAAATTCACCAGCCAGAAAAAAAAGCGGAGTAAAGAAACATGAAAAACCCAGCCTCCACAGTGAAAAAAAATAAAAATTTATACGCGCGCCTCGCGCAAACCTTCAGCGTAATGTTTGTGTTTTGCGTGCTGGCGCTCAGTGTTTTTCTTTTTAGCATCTTACAACTGATTTCATTCAATAACCAGATTCAAACCCGCTATCAGGAAAACCAGCATATTTATCAACTGGAACACATGCTCAGGCAATATCACCTGATGCTCAAAAACTACACCATAAGTTCATCACCAATCTCAGCAGAGCGCCTAAGTGTGCTGGAACGCCGCATTGACGAATCGCTCCAAAACCTGCAAGAACAGCAAACAATAACAGACCCCGCCAATCTTGAAACCCTCGCCCGCCAAAATACAGCCATTCAAACCCTGGCCGCCGAAATCATCGCAGCAGTAGATAAGCAAGACGCCCTCGAATACTTCCAACAAGATTGGACAGAAACAGCCAGCCTCGGCCTGAAAGCCAACAACGACTTCGACAACCTTTATGCAACTCTTGAAATGATACGCACCAGCACGCAAGACGAATTCGACACACTCACCCTTTTTGCCGAAGCCTTCAGTTTACTCGTCCTGATTCTGGGAATTCTAACCATCCCAACCTTTGCAGTGTTAGGCCTGTTGGTGGCAATCATCATCTACACCCAAATCAACCTGCCATTTGAACAACTCACCCAGGCCGCGCAAGACCTGCAACAACGCCAATTTAACCCCAAAACCATTTCACACCTGCTCAACCAGAACAACGAAATCGGCTCAATCGCCCACGAATTCGTAAAAATGGCAAAGAGGGTCGAACAACGCGCCGAAACACTTCAACAAGAAGCAGAAGAAATCCGCGCAAAAATTCGCCACAGCCAAACCAGATAAAAGACAACCCCATGCGATGGATTAATCTGCTTCTCTTCATCACCCTCCTGCCGGCCTGCGCCCCCGCCGCCCCGCCGCCCCCTACCTTCGACGGCGAACGCGCCTACCAGCACGTCCTGGCTCAAGACGCCCTCGGCCCGCGCGCGCCCGGCAGCGCCGCGCACGCCGAATTCATCGTGTACGCCCAACAGGACTTCGAGCGCAACGGCTGGCAGGTTACGCTACAGAAAACCGAACGAATGGGCCATCCCATTACAAATATATTGGCTACACGACAAGAGCGCCCACCTGTCCTGTTGATGGCTCACTACGACAGCCGCCTACGCGCCGATTCAGATGCAAACCCCGCCAATCACAGCCTGCCCGTGCCAGGCGCCAATGACGGCGCATCTGGCGTCGCCGTCCTGCTTGAATTGGCCCGCGTCCTGCCTGCCAATGCGCCGGTAGGACTTTTGCTCTTCGATGCCGAAGACCAGGGACGAATCGACGGCTGGGACTGGATCCTCGGCTCCCGCGCTTTTGTCGAAGCCCTCGACTACCAACCCGAAACCGTCATCCTGCTCGATATGATTGGCGATGCCGACCTGAACATCTACAAAGAACGTAACTCCGACCCCAGCCTGAACAATGAAATCTGGGCCATAGCCGCCCGGCTCGGCCATCATGACGCCTTCATTCCCGAATACAAATACGCCATGCTCGACGACCACACCCCCTTTGTCGAAAACGGCATTCGCGCCGCGCTGCTGATCGATTTCGATTACCCCTACTGGCACACCCTCGAAGATACCCCCGATAAAGTCGCCCCGCGCAGTTTACAAATTGTAGGCGAAGTTGTTCTGGCCTGGCTTGAAGAATACATGACAAAAAGATAGAACGCCCCTCGGCCCAAATTGCGCGCTCATGCGCTTATAAAAAGCGCAATTTGAGACCAGAACGAGTATAAAATTGCCAAAAAACCCATCCTGCGCTAAACTATACCCATGAGCATCGAAAACAGCCTTGAAAAAATTCGCCCCACCCTGCAAATGCGCGTCGCAAACAGCCTCGCGCGCGGAACAGGCGTGCGCGAAAATTTTCAGGAACAACTCACCCGCTTTTTCGATTTGCTTACCCAGGCCCTGCTCTCTGGCGATTCCACCTGGCTCGACCCGGTCCTGCACGAATGGGCTACCGCCCGCACCCAAACCGACCTCGAAGAAGGCGAGCGCAACCTGGGCGGGCTGTTGCGTAAAATCGTCACCTACTCCTTCGACATTGTGCGCGAAAGCCTCGACACCCAATCGGCCCTCGAACTAACAGGCGCGCTGATGCCCATCTACCTGCACGCCATCGAAAAAGCCGCCGCCCTTGAAAGCGCCAGCCAGGTAGCCTACATCTCCAACGAACTGCAAGCCGCCCAGGCGCGCCTGCAAAAAATCGACAAGAGCAAATCAAACTTCATCGCCGTTGCCGCCCACGAATTAAAAACCCCGCTCACGCTCATCGAAGGCTACGCCGCCATGATTGGCGACCTGGCCTCGCAAGAAAATGAGCAAATTCACCTGCTCATTCAAGGCACCCACAACGGCATTCGTCGAATGCGCGAAATTGTAGACGACATGATTGATGTCTCGCAAATCGACAATCACTTGCTCGTTCTCCACTTTCAACCCGTCTGGCTCAATCGCGTCTTCAACATGCTCGAAGCCGATTTTGCCGACATCCTGAAAAGACGCAGGCACACCCTATTAATCAAAGCCTTTGAGGGCAGCAAAGAACTGCTCTTTGCCGACCCTGAGCGGCTCTACCAGGCCCTCAAAAACCTGGTCAGCAACGCCATTAAATACACCCCCGATGGCGGCACCATCACCATCAATGGCCGCACCCTGCCCGGGTTTGTCGAAATCACCATCACTGACACCGGCATCGGCATCGCCCCCGAAAATCAGGAGATTATTTTTGAAAAATTTGGGCAACTTGGCGATGTCTCGCTGCACTCCAGCGGCAAAACCAAATTCAAAGGCGGCGGCCCCGGCCTCGGCCTGGCAATTACCAAAGGAATTATCGAAGCCCACGAAGGTTCCCTGTGGGTCGAATCGGAAGGTTACGATGAAGTAAAATGCCCCGGCTCCATCTTTCATGTTCTGCTACCGTTGCGCACCCAACCCAACGACCCCAACCTGGCAAAATTATTTGGCGCCGGTGAAAATACCCCCGCGCCCCTGCCAGATGATTTCTAAATACGCTTGAATTACACCACCACAAAATCTTATGCCAAAACGAATCCCTGAGCCGACCACCCCGCCGCGTGAGCGGGCGTTTTTGGTTGGCGTAGAACTTTTCCAGGAAAAAAACCTGCTCACGCTCGAAGAATCACTCGCCGAACTGACCCTGCTGGCCGATACTGCCGGTCTGGATGTCGTTGGCGAACTCACCCAAAAACTCGACCAGCCCAACCCACAAAGTTATATCGGCTCAGGCAAGGTCGAAGAACTGAAAGCCCTAACAGAAGAGACCCTGACCCAGGTCATCCTCTTTGATAGCGAACTCAGCCCACGCCATCAGCGCAACCTTGAAAAATTGATGGGCCCCAACGTGCGCATTCTCGACCGCACCGCCCTGATTTTAGACATCTTCGCCCAGCACGCCAGTACCAGGGAAGGCATGTTGCAGGTTGAACTGGCCCAACTCGAATACTACCTGCCGCGTCTCACCCGTCAGTGGACGCACCTGGCCCGTCAGGCCGGCGGCGGTGGCGGACGTTCCGGCTCGGTTGGCGGCGTCGGCTTGCGCGGCCCTGGCGAAACCCAACTCGAAATCGACCGCCGCGAAATTAGTCGCAAAATCAGCCACCTCAAAAAAGAACTCGAAAAAGTGCGCGCCCACCGCGAGCGTTACCGCGCCCAGCGCAAACGCAGCCGCATTCCAACCGTCGCACTGGTCGGCTATACCAACGCCGGAAAATCGACCCTGCTCAACGGCCTGTCAAAATCGGATGTGCTCGCCGCCGACCAACTCTTCGCCACCCTCGACCCCACCACCCGCCGCGTGGAACTGCCCGGCGGATACGCCATGCTGCTTACCGACACCGTCGGATTCATCCAAAAACTACCCACCACGCTGGTAGCCGCCTTCCGCGCCACGCTCGAAGAAATCGCCGAAGCCGACCTGCTGCTGCACATTGTCGATATCGCCCACCCCAATGCCATGGCCCAATACCAGTCGGTACAAGAAACCCTCGCCGATATCCAGGCCAGCCACATCCCGATTATCACCGTGCTGAACAAATCTGACCAACTGCAAGACCCCTCCCTGGCCGAAGAAGTTGCCCGCGAATATCCACAAGCAGTTGCCATTTCAGCCCTGAAAGGCAGCGGCCTGGGTGAACTGCGCCAAATGATTCAGTCCGAACTGTACGAAACCTACCTGCCCATCGAAATCTACCTGCCCTATCAGCAAGGCAACCTGATTTCACAATTTCACGAAGCCGGGCAGGTTGAACGCATCGAACACACCCGCGGCGGAGTCAAAATTCAGGGCCGCATACCAGGCCGGTTGCTGGCCCAATTCCGCGATTTTGAAAAGAATCAAGAAACCAACGAACAGGAGAACGAATTATGAGTCAATGGGTATCCAATTTTTTAGACAAAGCCTCCCCTTTTCTGGCCCATCGTAAGGGACTTTTGCCCCTGGTCGGCATCGTCCTCATTCTGCTTAACCTGATTCTGGTGCTGTTGCTACCCCCAGCATCTTTCCTCGTCGCCACCAATTTGTTCCTGCACCTCGGACTAATCATCGCCCTGTTCGGGCTTATGCTGGCCTGGGCACTATAATCAAAGGACAATAAAATGACCGAAAACAAACTCCCCCACTGGAACCTGACCAACATCTACCCCGCGCTCGATTCAGACGAATTCAACACCGCCCTGAGCGAACTCGAACACCACCTGAAAGAGATGGAAGACATCTTTCAGACCGAAATCGCCCCAACCAACGCCCAAACCGACCCCAAACGCCTGAACGAACTCGTTAACATGGTCATTGCGCGCTCGAACCAGGTCGGCGATCTCGGCTGGACGATTGGAGCCTACATCAACGGCTATATCGCCACCGACTCATATAACCAGCAAGCCATGCGCATCTACTCACAATTCCAACAACGCATGGTCAAATTCCAGATGCTCAGCACAAAAGTCACCGCCTGGATTGGCTCGCTGTCCGATGTGCTGCCCAAAATCATCTCACTCGGCGGCGAAGCCGCCAGCCATGCCTACTTCCTTAAACTGGCCGCCCAGGAGAGCAAATACCTGATGAGCGAAGCCGAAGAAGGCCTGGCCGCCGAACTCAGCCTGAGCGGGGCCAGCGCCTGGGGCAAACTGCAAGGAACCGTCACCTCCCAACTGAGCGTCGATTTTGAACTGGACGGCGAAACCCAAAAACTGCCCATGCCCGCCCTGATTAACCTGCGCTCACACCCCGATGGCGAAGTCCGCCGCCGCGCCTACGAAGCCGAAAACGCCGCCTGGGAAACCGTCAAAGAACCGCTGGCCGCCGCCATGAACGGCATCAAAGGCACCGTAAACGTGCTCAACAAACGCCGCGGACGCGAAGACGCCCTGCACAGCGCCATCGACAACGCCCACATGGATCGCGCCAGCCTGGAAGCCATGCTCGAAGCCATGCGCGAGTCCTTCCCCATGTTCCGCCGCTACATGAAAGCCAAAGCCAAACACCTCGGCAAAGAAAAACTGGCCTGGTACGACCTCGTCGCCCCCGTCGGCCAAACCGCCAGCCAGTACACCTGGCCCGAAACCCGCGCCTTCATTCTCGAACAATTTGGCACTTTCGCCCCCGAGATGCAGGAACTCGCCCGGCGCGCCTTCGACGAAAACTGGATCGACGCCGAACAGCGCAGCGGCAAACGCGGCGGCGCTTTCTGCATGGGCGTTCCGCTCGTCAAAGAATCGCGCATCCTCAGCAACTTCGACGGCACGCCCGACCAGGTCTCCACCATCGCCCACGAACTCGGCCACGCCTTCCACAACGAATGCGCCTTCCGCGCCGGAAAAACCCTGCTGCAACAGGATACCCCCATGACCCTGGCCGAAACCGCCTCGATCATGTGCGAAACCATCGCCTCGCAGGCCCTGCTCAAACGCGCCGCCAACCCGCAGGAAGAACTGGCCGTGCTTGAACTCTCGCTCAACGGCGCCAGCCAGGTCATCGTCGATATCTACTCGCGCTTCCTGTTCGAGAAAGAAGTCTTCGAGCGCCGCGAAAAAGCCGAACTGAGCGCCGACGAACTGTGCGAAATCATGGAAAAAGCCCAGCGCGAAACCTACGGCGACGGATTGGACGAAACCCTGCTGCAAAAGTGGATGTGGACCTGGAAACCGCACTACTACTCAGCCGGACTCTCGTTCTACAACTTCCCCTATGCCTTTGGGTTGCTCTTCGCCACCGGGCTGTACGCCATCTACCAACAGCGCGGCGACGAATTTGTGCCAGATTACATGAACCTGCTCGCCAGCACCGGCGAAGCCCCCGCCGCCGAACTGGCCGACCGCTTCGGCATCGACATTCGCACCAAGAAGTTCTGGCAAGACAGCATCAAAACCTTCGAAGCCCAGATCGAACGCTACGAATCGATTTAAACTGGTTAAGACCTATTCCTGTTTATCCCTGCTGAGCAGGGATAAACAGGAATTTTTATTGGTGTCATCGCCTGTCATTTCGAGTGACAGCGTTTGTCATTTCGAGTGACAGCGTTTGTCATTTCGAGCGATAGCGAGAAATCTTCCCCCCATCGCGCAAGATTTCCCCTGGCACCACCCGCCAGGGCAGGTGTCAGTCGCCGCTACGCGGCTTCTTCGAAATGACAGACCATAAAATTGGACAACCATGAAAAAACTCATCTTATCGGTACTCCTACTCTCCCTGATTCTCTCCGCCTGCGGCGCGCAACCCGCACCAGTCACCGAACCGGCCCCGCCTGCCGTCCGGGTCGTCACCTTCACCCCATCACGCACGCTTAAGCCAACCTTCACAGTCACCCCCACCCCAACAATCACCCCCAGCGCCACCCCAACCCCGCACCCGATGAGCATCGACGGAATGCGGGCCCTAACCTACCCCGGCAGCGACATCGTCATCGAACGCGAACTGACTGCCTCGGTCAATTACCGCCGCTATTACGCCTATTACTACGCCGAAGGCCTGAAAATCTACGCCCTGCTCACCATTCCCAACGGTGAAATGCCCGCCGGCGGCTGGCCCGCGATTGTCTTCAATCACGGCTACATTCCGCCAGATGTCTACCGCACCACCGAACGCTACATCGCCTATGTGGACAGGCTCGCCAGCAGCGGCTACGTCGTCTTCCGCATCGACTATCGCGGACACGACCAATCAGAAGGCGAAGCCACCGGCGCGTATGGACATCCAGGCTACACGATAGATGTCATGAATGCCGTGGCAGCGCTCCAGAATCATCCTGACGTTAACCCTGAAAAAATCGGCATGTGGGGCCACTCCATGGGCGGATTTCTGACCCTGCGCGCCATGGTCATCTCTGGCGATATCAAGGCCGGGGTCATTTGGGCCGGCGTCGTCGCCTCCTACCCCGATATGCTCTGCTGCTGGCGGCGGACGGGTAATTTCACCCCCTCACCCAGTTCACGCGGCTATGGCTGGCGCGCCGGCTGGACGGAGCAATACGGTTCCCCCGAAACCAACCCTGAATTTTGGGCATCCGTCTCCGCCAATTCGTACCTGGCCGACCTTTCAGGCCCGGTGCAGTTACATCACGGCACCAGCGACAACGATGTGCCTGTCGCTTTCTCCACCAACCTCGCCGATGAAATCAAAGCCGCCGGCGGCACGGTGGAACTCTATACCTACCCCAACGACAATCACAACATCTCAAACTACTTCACCACTGCCATGAATCGCAGCATACAATTTTTCGACCAATATCTAAAAGAACAGGAGAACAACGACTAACTCCCCAACCTGGCACAAAACTTGCAACACCTTCAGAAAACACACTGGAGGTGACCTGATGAAAGAAAAAATTATCGAAGCCATCGGACGCTGCAACCCCGATGAACCCCTCAACCCCGGCGACCCGCGCTGGTGCGATTTTGACCCCGCGCGCGGAACCAACCTGCACGACCGCCTCTCCCGTCGACTGCGCGGGGCTGAAGCCGAGCGCAAATTCAGCCACATTGCCCTGGCCGGGCATCGCGGATGCGGAAAATCGACCGAACTGGCCCGTTTTATGGGCCAGGCCCGCGCCGAAGGCTACCTGCCGCTCTACGCCGTCGTCAATGAACAGGCCGACCCGAACGAAATCGGCTTCGGCGACCTTTTTCTGCTCATGCTGCGCCTGCTCGACGAAGCCTTCGACGCCGACCCGCGCCTCAAATCCCTGCCCGAAAAAACGGTCCGGGTCGTCACCGATTGGTTTCGAGATGTTACCCACATCGAAGAACGTGAAGTGCAGCGCGTCATCTCCTTTTCAGGCGAAGTTGGCCTGGGCGCAAACACACCGCTGGGTAAGTTGCTCTCAGGCCTTAGCCTGTTGCGCAAAACCACTGGCTCGCAGCGCGAACAAATCAAAAAAGCGGTTGAAAAATACCCCGACCAACTGCGCGATAACCTCAACCTGCTGCTCATCGACGCCCGCCGTCTCTCTGAAAAAGCCTACCCACGCGGCCTGGTCTTCGTGCTGGATAACCTCGACCGCTACCCGCCCGAAATGATCAGCAAAGCCGTTCTCACCAACGCCGACCTGCTCAGTTCCGTCAACGCCCACACCATCTTCGTCCTGCCCATCTCCCTGCTCTACAACCCGCCCGGCGAAACGGTTGAAGACCGCTACGAACCCGAAACCCTGCCCATGCTGCCGGTGTACCCACGCGGCGCGCCGCACAGCCTGCAACAATCCAGCATCAAAGCCCTGCTCGATGCCATCTACCTGCGCGTCGACCAATCGCTATTCGCCCACGACTCCCTGGCCGCGCGCATCGCCCAACTCTCGGGCGGATGTCCACGCGACCTGCTGCGCCTGCTCAAAGAATCCCTGCTCGAAGCAGATGAACGCATCGACGAACGCGCCGTCACCCGCGCCGCCAGCCTGGTGCGCGGCGAAATGTCGCGCAAACTCACCCTGCGCCACTACGACCTGCTGGCCCGCACCCACCTCGAAAACACCATCAACCCCGACGACGATGGCCGCTTCCTGCTCTACCGCCGCGCCGCCCTCGAGTATGATGCCGACCGCTGGATTGGCGTTCACCCCCTGCTCTGGGATACCTCCGAATTTCGCGCCTCCATCGAAGAAATCCGTCGCGAGCGCGGCACAATTCTACGCGCATAAAACCCGCATCTGATGTAAAATTCTACTATGAATGAAAAAACGCCCCCCATTGACGAATTCCAAAGACTAAAACGCTTTGCCGAATACCACCAGGGACAATTCAGCCTCGGCCTGGTGCGCGTCAACGACCCGCGCAAGCGAGATGAAATCCTGCGCGAACTGACCCAGGCCACCCAACCGGGCAAAATTCGCATCTTCATTCTAGATCTTTCCAACCGCCACCCCGCCAACCTGTTAGACGCCCTCAACGCCACCCCCGAAGGACGCCACCTGCTGGCCTTGCCACGCAATACCGCCCTGGCTATTATCGGCATGGAACACCTCATTGAAGCCACCACCCCGCTCGGACGCCCGGCCTTTGCCGCCGCGCTCAACGCCGAACGCGACCTGCTGCGCGGCAACCTGCCCATGCCCGTCCTGCTCTTTCTAACCGACCTGGCCATGGATCGGCTCGACCTGAACGCCCCCGATTTCTTCGATTGGTACAGCGCCACCTTCCACTTCCTCCCTTCCGGCTTATCAGCAGCCCGCAGCGAATCAGCCAGCGCGGCCATTACTCACCAGCCGCCCACCTCTTCCATCAAACAGCGCCAAAAACTCGAAATGCTCGAAACGGCGCGCAAAAAACTAGCCAGCCAGGCAAAGAAAACAACCATGCTCGCCAATGTACTGATGGAAATTGGCGATATTTATGCCTCCCTGCCCGGCTTTGCCGACCGGCAACTGGCAACCACCTACTTCAAACAAGCCGTCGAAATCTATCGTGACCTGAACGAAAACAGCCAACAAGCCAAGGCCCTGGCGCGCCTGGCCGAAGTTTATTATTGGATCGACGACTACGCCCAATCTGCCAGCCATTACCAGCAAGCCATCCAAATCTATAACCGGGAAAACCTATCCAGCCAAAAAGCCGCCTGCCTGCACAAAAAAGGTGATGTCCACCTGCAACTGGCCGAATTGGAATTGGCCGAGGCTTGCTATCTGGAATCGCTCGAAATCTACCGCGAAGAAGAAAACCTATCTGGCATTGCCGCCTGCATCCGCAGCCTGGGCGACCACGCCCGTCTCTTTGGCGATTACAGCCTGGCCGATAGCCGCTATCGCTCCGCCGCCCCTCTCTTCAAACGCGCCCAGGATGCGCTCGGAATCGCCAACTGCCTGCAAAGCATGGGCGATATCCTGCTGCAACAAGGCGAACACCGCCGCGCCCAATTGCGCTACCAGGAAGCCCTGAATCAGTATATCGAACTTGAAAACGAACTGGGGCAGGCCGATTGCCTGCAAGGGCTGGCCCACTCGCTGCGCCTGCAAGGCAATCTGCTCAGCGCGCGCAAACACTATGGCAAAGCCCTCGAAGGCTATCGCGCCATCGGCCACCGCCTGGGCGAAGCCAGTTGCACCGAGAGCATCGCCGACCTATGCCGCCGCATGGAAGATTACAACTGCTCTGAGCGCGAATACATGGAAGCCCTGAGCATTTACCGCTCCCTGCGCAACCAACTCGGAGAAGCCAACACCTATTATGGCCTGGGCGAAATGTTCCTGCAAAAAAACGAAACCGACACCGCCCGCCAATTCTTTTTACGCGCTGAAAAAATCTACAAAAAAGCCGGGGCCAGGCTGGGCAAAGCCAATACCCAGGCTGCCCAGGGACAAATTCACCTGCTCTGCGGTGAACTTGAACAAGCCATCACCATGCTTGAACAAGCCAACCAACTCTACCTGAGAATCGGTGATCGTTACAGCATCGCCGCCCAAACCGGCAACTATGGCTGGTTGCTGCAAAACCTGCAACAAGAAAAACTGGCGAAAGACTATCTGCTACGCGCCGCCGAATTATTTACCGCCCTGGGTTTAGAAGAACAGGCCGAAAGACATCTGCAAGCCGCCCTGCACCCCTCGCGCATCAAAAGCAAACTCAACCGTCAAAAATCACCTGCAGGCGGCCCTGTTCATTAACAAAAGAACGCGCCGAAAAAGGCGCATCGTTCAAACGCATGGCACGAATTTTTTCCAAAAAGATGGGGACATCCTCAAACACTGGCAGGTTTTCCAACTCCCCAGGCTGAATCCAGGCGGGTTCGCCTTCTTCACTCGCAACAAACTCCCCCTCAGCAGCCTGGCCGCTAAAAATATAGAGTCCAATGCCGGGGCTTTCGCCCGTATCTATCAGCAACGTCCCCACCAGACGCAAATCGGCCTGCAAGCCCGATTCTTCCGACAACTCGCGCCGCGCCGCGGCCAGGGCGGTCTCACCGCGCTCAATGTGACCGCCCAAACCGTTATAGATGCCGTTCCAGCGCCCTTTGCCGTTCATCTTCAGGAGCAAAACAGAATCGCCGCGCCAGGCAAAAATCAGCACGCGCGGAATAATCTGGTAACGTTTCGGGTTGATGTTTTGAGCAGGGTTACTCATGTTCAGGGCAGGTCGGTTGCCGGGCGCAACAATAGCATTGGCTTTTCGCGCGCGATTCTGAGCAAATCAACCGGCAGGTTTAGAGGGGTGAATGTTTGGCCGCCTTGCAAAGCCTCATCCAACGCGATATAAAACAGTTGAGTACGGGCTTCCAACCCATTGCGCTCATCCTGAAAAGAGAAAACGATGTGGGTTCCATCGGGGCTGAAACGGGCATCGCGATAGCAGCACACCCCGTCAATGGGATTTAATTGTTGAGCCTGGCGGGTGCTCATATCGTAAAAATAAAGTTGACCATAGCCATCATTGCGCACAAAGGTATTAAATAAGAAGCGTGATTGTCCATCCCAATGGAAGGTGGTGATGGTCGGGTTTTTATCGTAGCCTTCCGGCGTAAAAATATCTGCCGGGAAATCTTGCATGGCTACCGGGCTGGAACTGGCGCAGTTGCTGATATCCAGCACGCGGATAACATCCTTGCGGCCTGCATTGGTAATGGCTACATACGAAATTGCCATCCCCTGCCCGTCGGCGCTCCATTGAATCGACTTTGCGGCTACTTGATTGTAAGAACAAGTTGCCGCGCGCGAAATCGCGGCCCGGTCTTGTAAGGCGCTCAACGCCTGGGCATCAAACGGCAAGATGAAAAGAACGCGATCAAGCGTAACTGCAATTTGAGAGTTATCGGGCGAAATGCTGGCTCCTTCAATTTCAGAGCCTCGCACGCAAAGGATGGTTTGCGGCTCGCCACCTTCCATGCCAAGCGTATAAAGACATCCCGCCTCGCGATAGAAAATCTTGTCCTGTCCGGCGATCCATTGAAAGAGAACTTTTTCGCGGCGGTTGGTGGTTAGACGAAAGGGCGAGGTATTGCCTAGAATATCCAGAACCCAAATATCATTGGCGGTTACAAACGCGACAAAATCGGCCTGGCCGGGGATGGTTGGCGCAACCGGTTCAGGTTCGGGTTCGGGAGTGGGGGAGGCAGTGGGAACAATTTCGGTTGGGACAAGGCTGGGGAGCGGGGTAATGGTTGGAGCTTCGAGCGCTTCGAGCGGTTGGGAGGGTCTCAAAAAATTGAAGGCCAGGAAAAAGACTCCAAAAAGCAACAAAAGTCCAACAGCGGCGATCCGCCATTTTGTCGCGAGGGTCTGCCAAAAAGCCGGTTGCGGGGCAGGTTCGGCAACCGGCGGATCCTGTAATTTTGGCACGGCCCGCGTTGGGGCCAGAGCGGCTGCGCTTAAATCGGGCTGTTCGCCCCGGCTGGCGCGCTCAAAGGCTTGCGCAAAACTGGCCGCGCTGGGATAACGCGCTTCGGGGTCTTTTGCCAGGGCTTTGTCGATGACCGCTTGAACGGTATAGGGCAGGTCGGGCTTATCTTCCAGAATGCGCGGCACGGGGTCGGTAATGTGCTTGATGGCTATGCCCATTGGGGTCTGCGAATCGTAGGGCAATTTGCCGCTTAGCATTTCATACAGAATGATGCCCAGCGCGTAAATATCGCTGCGATAATCGACATCTGCGCCCTGGGCCTGTTCAGGACTCATGTACGCGGCGGTGCCAACAATGCCGCCGCTGCCGGTCAGGTTGGTTTGCTGCGATAAATTGGCGAGTTTGGCGATCCCAAAATCGGAGAGAAAAGGCTCGCCGGCTTCGTCGAAAAGAATATTGCCTGGTTTCAGGTCGCGATGAATGACGCTTTTTTTGTGAGCATAATCTAACCCGGCGGAAATACGTTTGAGTATGGAGGCGGTTGCGTCCAGCGAAAGCGGGCCTTGGGCCAGGCGATCTGCCAGCGAGCCCCCCGACATGACGCGCATGACGAAAAACGGCTGCCCGTTATGCTCGCCTACGTCGTAAACCGGCACGATGGCGGCATGTTCCAGTTTCGCCACGATTTTGGCTTCGCGCGAAAATCGCTTATGAAATTGCGGATTATGCAGCAATTCAGGCGGAAGCACCTTGAGGGCCACTTCGCGGTCGAACATAGGGTCGAAGGCTTTATAAACCGTTGCCATGCCGCCTCGCCCAAGTTCTTTCTTCAATTGGTATCGTCCGATTGTCTTTTTGGGAGCCATGCAGCCGAGTATACTCTTTTTAGGGTAAAAAAAACAGTCTCGCCCGAAATTTGAAATATGAATTGTAGCAATTCTTATCCGCAACGGGTAGAGAAAATTTCGGGCATTAAAGCGGCCAGAAAATCAGGATCAAGGGGATTGCCACAGCCAAAACAATCAATTCAAGCACCAACCCCATTCGCCAGTAGTCGCCGAATTTGTATCCGCCCGGGCCCATCACCAACGTATTTGATTGATGACCAATCGGTGTCAAAAATGCGCAGGAGGCCCCAATCGTGATTGCCATCAAAAACGGATCAATGGAAGCGTTGATGCCCTGGGCCACGCTGATGCCAATCGGCGCCATCAAAACGACAGCCGCCGCATTGTTGATTACGTCTGATAAAAACATGGTGGCAACCAGGACAATGATGAGCATGACAACAGGCGCAATTTGCCCGGAAAACCCAAGCAGCGAATTGGCGATTAGTTGCGCGCCGCCGGTGGTCTCAAGCGCTTGTCCCACCGGAATCATTGCGCCTAATAAAATGATAATCGGCCAATCAATGCTCTCGTAGGCTTCGCGCAGCGAAACGATTTTCAGCACGATCATCAAGACAACCGCAGCAACAAATGAAACCGCCGCGGGAATCAGCCCGAAGGCCGCCACCGCCAAAGCAAGCGCAAAAATACTTATCGCCGGCAGAATCTGTCTCGGATGTCCAATTCGCAAACTTCGCCCCGCCAATGGCAGACACCCCAGGGTTTCGATGACTTGCTTCAGGGTCTCGATATGACTTTGCAAAAGCAGGATATCCCCAATGCGAAATCGAATTCGATCAAGACGATTGCGGAAAACCTGACCCTGACGGGAAATCGCCAAAAGGTTTACGCCGTAATTTGCCCGCAAATTCAGGCTGCGCGCCGTGCCACCCAGGGTCATGGAATTTGGCATAATCACGGCTTCAACCAGCCTGACATCGTCAGATTCAAGATCAGCCTGCCCAAGTTGCTTGCGGCCAACCAGTTCCAAACCGCCGGCTTCGACCAGTTTTTTGAGATTCTCGGTATCAGCGCTGACAATCAGAATATCCGCCGCATGTAGTTTGCTCATCGCTGAAGGCTCCATGCGGCGTTCTCCATCACGGATTAAGCCCACAATGTTTACGTCAGTTTTGCAAAATGGATTAACTTCACGCAATCGTTTTCCACTCAGGGGTGAATCGTCCGTAATGATTACTTCCGTCACATAGTTCTCAATCTCAAACAGGTCTTCTGATGAAGAGTTACCCTGCCTGGCAGGGATTAACCGCCAACCGACCAGCCCAATAAACAAGATTCCTGCAATCGCAACGCCCACCCCCACCGGGGCAAAATCAAACATGCCAAAAGGTTCAAGGCCGGCTTGTTGCCGAAATGAGGCCGCGATAATATTGGGCGGTGTGCCAATCAGCGTCGTCATCCCACCCAGGAGGGATGCAAAAGCAAGGGGCATTAACAATGTAGACGGCGGGATTTGTTTCTTGCGCGCCAGTTGCAACACAACCGGCAACAAAAGCGCCAGGGCGCCAACGTTATTCATAAAAGCGGAGAGGATGGCAACAATCGTGGTTAAAGCCACCAGTTGAAGGGTAATCCCACCTTTCAATCGCTCCAATTGCTGGCCAATCCAATCCACAAGGCCTGAATTTTGCAAACCACGGCTCAATACCAGGACTGCCGCCACAGTAATCACAGCCGGATTGCTAAACCCGGTAAATGCCTGGCTGGTTGGAATAAGCCCAGTCAACGTTACAATTAATAACGCAATCAACGCAACAACATCGTATCGCCAACGACCAGAGACAAACAAATAAAGCGTAAGCAGCAATGTCGAAAAAATAATCAGTTGGCCGGTTGTCATTTTTGGTAACTCCCAGGGGTGAAATGATTGAATTTTATATCGGATGAAGCGCTAAGCGCAAGCACAGAATACAATACCTACAGGACTTTCTTAAAGTCCGAAGGGTGTCACTGCGAGGCGCTCTTCCCTGGCACCGCCCGCCAGGGCAGGTGTGCCGAAGCAGTCTCCCGTTTAATGGG
>DAOUML010000133.1:0-15167 GCA_034411635.1 Anaerolineales bacterium | reverse complement strand
GTAACTACCTACCCTCACCCTAGCCCTCTCCCGAAGGGAGAGGGAAGCGGACATATAAAACGGATTTTTTTCTGAAAGTGACAGAAGCGTCCCTGTTTTCTCCCCTCTCCCACCGGGAGAGGGGTCGGGGGTGAGGGTGGGTAGGCAGTTACGTCTGCGGAATAAAAGAGTAATATACTCTATTTTATCCGTATTTTAGCGAAATATCGTTACCAATTCAATACAGCCATTTGGGGGATAGCAGGCCTGGTTTAACCGCTCACCAGAGCCGCTGGCAGAAAGTCGGTGCGGTTCTGGTAACAAATCACCACTTCATCTTTACGAAAATCAAAACGACTGAGCGAGCAATTGCTCAACAAAAACCATGAGCGCAAATTATGGGCTGCCTGGCGATACGGCATTTTGAGAATCGCGCACATCAAGTGCATGAAAAACCCGCCATGACTGACAATCGCCACGCGATGTTCCGGCTGCCCTTCACGGTCAGCATGGCGGGCAAGCAAATCGGCCAGAAAACGCTCGGCGCGCGGCTGGCGTTCTTCGTCGGCTTCGAAGGGACGATTCCACCAGCCGCTCTCGTCCAGCCAATCGGGCAGGCTGAGTTCCGGCACATGCTGTTCAAAATAGGAACGCGGCTTGCCGGGCAATCCCTGATGTTTTGTCTCGGCCTCGCGGCTAAAAATCCCGCCGGTCTCATGGATTTCAGGCCAGGCGGCAAATGGAATATCAAGCGCGCGCGCAATCGGCGCGGCGGTATGGGCGGCGCGCTCCATCAGGCTGCAATACAGATGGGTCAGGCCAAAGCCGTAGCGGTTGTGAACGTCCCAGCGCGGGCGGTCTGGATGAAAAGCCTGGTTCTCCTTCAAGAAATCTGCCAACAAACGCGCTTGCTCAATCCCGTTATCGGTCAGGCGCGGATCAGAACTTTCCTGATAACTCTGGTTGCCCCAATTGGCATTGTTTTGTGATTGTCCATGACGAATATAGTACAGTTGCACGTTGATTCTCCTTTTCAGATTCAGACCCGATTAATCTTCTCCACCAATTCCCGAATTCGCTCCGGCTCGTCTGCTCCTTCCAAAGCATCCAGCGAATCCAGCACCGGCGCAATACGCTCACGCGCCACGGCCCTATCGCCGCGCTCAAAAGCCAACAGAGCCAGTTCGGCTTGAATTTCCGCAATCCGGCCCGGGTGCGGCACATCCTGCCGCAAGCGCAACGCCCGCAGCAAAGCCGACTCAGCCGCCTCAAAATTTCCATCAGCCAGTTCAATCCGGCCCAGATAAAAACAGGCATTGGCCTTGCCAACCTTATCACTGGCCGCCTGCGCAAGCCCAATCGCGGCCAGGGCATTTTTCCGCCCCTCCGCCAGCCGCCCCTGAACGCAATCAAGCAAACTCAAATTTGCCAGCACTTCGGCCTCGGCCTGCTGATTACCGCTCTCGCGATAAATCGCCAATGCGCCCAGATAACTGGCCCGCGCCGCGTCATACTCCTTCAAGCAAAAATACGTTGCGCCCATGTTCTGCAACACCGCGCACTGCCCGCGCGGATTGCCCATCTCGCGATGAATTTGCAAGGCCTGGCGGCCATAAACCAGCGAACCGGGCAAATCGCCCTGATCGGCCATCACATTCGACAAATTATTTAACGCGCGCGCCTCGCCCAAACGATTTCCCAGAGCGCGATAAAGCATCAGCGCCTGCTCGTAATGCTCGCGGGCGGCGGGCAAATCGCCCAATTCCCACGCAATCGTCCCCCAATTATTGAGCGTCGCGCTCTCGCCGCGCCGGTCTCCCTGCGCCCGCGATATCGCAAGCGACTGGCGGTACAACGGAACCGCCGTCTCATACTCGCCCATGCGGTTGGCAACATTGCCCAACTCGCGCAGGCAATCGGCCTCAAACCGCGTCTCGCGCGCCAGGCCCAGCGCATCCTGCAAAACCGGACGGGCCTGCGCGCCCTTTCCCTGCGCGCTGAGTGACTGCCCCACCGTCAGCAAAACCCGCGCCGAAGGCGGAAAATCCCGCAACAAGTCAATTGCCTGCTCATAACGCGCCTGGGCGTTATAAATACGCGCCAACTCAATCGCCATATTTTCAACCAGCGCATCGACAGGATTTTTTGGGGGAATGTCTACGCCCAGGGCTTTTAGCCCCCCGCCAAACAGTTCCTCGCCCTCTGAGAGCGGCCCACGCTGGGAAAAAAGGAGCGCCAGACCCCTGAGCAGGCTGACCGTTAAATCAACTTGCTCCCGCAACGACCATTCCCAGGCTGCCCGCAGATTGGCGCGTTCAGCCTGAAGCATCTCCAACGCTGAAGCCGAATCGGCCCCGGCGCATTGCTCGGCCAAAGACGCAAAATACGCCCCGTGACGTTCCTGCGCGACCCCGTCCGGGCTGCGCTTCTCCGCCGCAAACTGACGAATCACCTCGTGCAAAGCATAGCGCCCGTCCGCATCGCGCCGTGCCAGTGACTTGGCAATCAATTCGGCCAACTGCGCCGCGCCGGCATCGGCCACCGCCAGGGCCGCCTCGGCGCTAAACCCACCCACAAAAACCGACAAGGCCACCAGGCGGGATCGCTCATCGCGGCCAAGAAGTTCCCATGAATGCTCAAAAATCGCCCGCAGGCTGGCGTGGCGCCCCGGCAGGTTGCGCAGGTCGGGCGTCAGGCTGTCAAAGGTCTGACGCAGGGCGGCGGCGACTTCGTCCACCGTCTGTTCGGCCACAGTCGCGGCAGCCAATTCGATTCCCAGCGGCAGGCCCTCCACCAATTGGCAAATTTCCGCCAGCGCAGGCAGGTTGGCGGCGGTCAGTTCAAAACGGCGATTGGCCTGGGCGGCGCGTTCGGCAAAGAGACGCAGGGCTGCCGGGAAATCTCGACACTCGGTACTCGATATTCGATATTCGGTATTCGAGTATCGAGTATCAAATATCGAGTTAGCGTTTACAGGCAACCCCTCCAGCCCAAAGACCCACTCCTCGCGCAAGCGTAATTTCTCGCGCGAAGTCACCAGCCATTTTGTGCCGCCAGCGCATCGGAAAAAATCGCTCCAAACCTCGCTCTGGGCGGCCAATTGTTCGAAGTTATCCAACACAACCAGCATCTCGCGCTGCGATAAGATTTCGCATAAAACTTTGCGCGGGTCGGCCCCGGGCGGAATTTGCAGCCCAATCTTTTCAGCCAACATCAACAACGCCGCCGAGGGTTCAGCCATGCCCGCCAGGTGGACGAAGTAAATCCCATCGGCATACAACCCGGCATGGTCGAGCGCAACCTGCAAAGCCAGGCGGGTTTTGCCCACGCCGCCAGGGCCAAGCAATGTCAGCACCCGGCAGGATGGATTGGCGAGCAATTCGGCGATTTCCTCCCGCTCGCGCTCGCGTCCGACAAACGAGGCCGGGGGAACGGGCGGCAGGGGCGGAATATGCGGGGCGGACAGGCTGCCCTGTTGAATGGATTCGGCCAGCCGCCGGGTGGATGCGGTTGGCTCCAGCCCCAGTTCATTGTCCAGCGCGCGGCGACAGGCGGCAAACTGGGCCAGGGCCGCGCTGCGCTGTCCCTCATACACCAGCAGGCGCATTACCTGGGCATAGGCTTCTTCGTGCCAGGGCTCCAGGCGCACCTGCTGCAAAGCATACTGCCGCGCCGCGCCAAAATCGCCGCGCCGCTCTTCATATTCGGCCAACAGGGCAAGCATTTGCACGGCTTCCACTTGCAAATTCTCGCGGGTTAGCAAGAGCCATTCATCGAAGGTTGAACTATCTGGCAGGCCAAACCCGGCCAGAAACTCGCCGGCATACAATTTAACGGCCTCGCGCTGTCGGCGCAGGCAGGGCAGACAGGTTTCCAGCCGGGCATGGGGATGCTCGCGGCAGGTCTGCGCGAGGGCGCGAAAGGCCTGCGCATCCACCCGAATTTGGGCCTGGGGGCTGAGTTGCACATCGCTGTTGGTAACGGTCAAAACCGGGGCATCTTCTTCTTCCGCCAAAACCTGGCGTAAATTGGAAAGCGCCTGGCGCAAACTTTGCCGGGCGCGTCCTTCAGGCTGCTCCGGCCAAAAAAGCGCGGCCAAACTCTCGCGCCGGTGCGGACGCTCACGCTCAACAGCAAGATAAGCCAGCAAAGCGCGAGCCTTATCGGTGGCAAAGCCGCTTATCGGGCTGCCATCTTTTTCTATATAAATTCCGCCGAGCAGGGTGAGGGAGAGCATTCAGGTTTAAGGTTTAAGGTTGAAGGTTGAAGGTTGAAGGTTGAACACCAACCATTTTACCCAATTCTACCGCCTGTGAAGCAAAGAACAATCCCCAATCCCCAATCTCCAATCAAAAATCTAAAATCTAAAATCCAAAGTCCTTTGACGTTTTTTTGACGCCAACCCGCTAAAAAAGGACATGACCACAACTCCCTACCGCTCTTACCTCCTGCGCCTGTGGCTGGAACCGAACAACCCGCCCGAATGGCGCGCCATGCTCGAAAGCCCCGTCAGCGGCGCGCGGCACGGGTTCGCCACGCTCGAAGCCTTGTTTGAGTTCATTCAGCAGGAAACCGGGCGATTGGAACAGGAAAGCGGAGGACGGGATTCCAGGATTGAACAAATCAAAACTGATTTTTCCTAAACTCAACTGTCTTAGGCCAAACGCGACTTGAAAGTCGCGCTACGATAGGCAGTTACCAACGCCGCGTCATCCGCGTCCAAAATAACAAAGGAGATTCACCCATGAAAAAACTCATTCCACTTTCACTCATCATTTTGTTGCTCTTCACCAGCCTGGCCTGTAACTTTGGCGCAACACCCGCGCCGGGCAGCCAGCCGACGCCCATCGAGACAGACGCCAGCAACACCCTGGAGCCGCAACTTCCACAGGATGAACCCACCGCAACGCAAGAACCGCCTGCTCCCGCCGCGCCGCAGGAATCCGGCCTGGCGTCCGGCTGGTATGCGTTCACCAACGCCAATGTCGCGCGCGATTTGGTGGTCTACAAAGGCGTCGTCCATGCCGCCACCCTGGGCGGACTGATTACCTGGCGGCTGGATAGCGGCTACTCCATGCGTTACACCCCGCTCGACGGCATGGGACACGTCAGCGCCAATGCCATCGCCTTCTGCGAAATTCCCCAGCCCAGAATCATCGTCGGAACCCAAAGCGGAATCAGCGTCTACGACCCGAACACCGGCCTGTGGTCCAACGACCTGACCTTCCCCGCCGACAGCCGCGTAAATGAGAGCAAAATCAACCGCATCGTCTGCGACCAGGTCAACAACCGCCTGCTGGTCGGCTACTCCGGCCTGGGCATTCTCGACCTGGCGACGGGCGGCTTCCAGCGTTTCACCAAAAACGAAGGCCTGAGTTGGGACGGCATCAGCGACTTCGCCGTGGTCGGCCAAGACATCTGGATTGCCACCGGCTACAACGGGGTCAACAAAATCAGCAACGGCCAGGTGACGGTCTACAACAAAGACAACGGCCTGCCAGATGAACGCGTCCACGCGGTTGCCCTGGCCCCGGATGGCACGCTCTGGTTTGGCGCATCGAGCGGAATCATGTCCTTCAAATCGAACCAGTGGACGCTTTTCGGAAGCGATTCAGACGCCAAACTGAGCGACATCAACGAAATCCGCATCGCGCCAGACGGCAAAATCTGGGTCGGCACCGCGCCACTCGGCAGCGGACGCCTGTGCCAGTTCAACCCCCAGACCGCCGCCTGCGACGTGGACGAGCGCGACCCGGATAACCAGGCCATCCTGGCCCTGGCCTTGGACGAAAACGGCAACCCGATTTTCGGCACAAGCCGGGGGGTTCACCTGTACCAAAACGGGCTGAAAGCCTTCAAAACCGACGACCCACTCGCCAGCAACTTTGTCGATTTCTTCGCCAGCGCGCCAGATGGCAGCCTGTGGGTCGGCAGCGATGGCGGCATCAACCTCCTCGACCCGGCCAACCCGGCAGAAACCTGGCAGACCTTCCGCAAATCGACCCATGAAGGCATGGGCGGCAGTTGGGCGGCTGGCATCGCCTTCGCGCCGGATGGATCGGCCTGGGTCGGTGTCATCAACGGCTACGCCAGCCACTACAAAGACGGCGTCTGGACCAATTACCCCGACATCCACTCCTACGAAAACGTGACCGTAGACGCGCAGGGCCGCATCTGGTTTGGACATACCCGCAAAGGCATCATCGTCCTCAACCCCGACGGCTCCACCGCCCTGACGCTGACCAGCGTCGAAGGCCTGCCCAGCGATAGCGTCCACGCCCTGTTGAGCGACCTTTCGGGCCGGGTCTGGATCGGCACCGACAAAGGTCTCGCCAAATATGAGAACGAGAGCCTGGAAGTCGTCTTCGGCCCGGACGACAAGAGCATCCCGAACATCTACATCCGCGCCCTGGCCCTGGATTCAGACGGGGCACTCATCATCGGGACATTTACCGGCGTATCCCGCTACGACGGGCGCGAACCCGTCACCCTGCTCGACCTGCTCAAGGACGGATTCAACAATCACCGCCTGCTGACCCTGGCCGTCGGCCCGGATAACCAAATCTGGGTCGGCACCGACCGGGGCCTGCTTGCCGGCAGCAATTCCGGCTGGAACCTGCTCACCACCTCCGACGGCCTGCCCACCAACGGAATCTCGGCCCTGCACGTAGATCAATATGGCGCGGTCTGGGTCGGTGGCGGCGGCTCGAACTTCGACGGCGGCGGAATATTGCAAATTGTGCCGTAGGACAATTTATCCATCAAAAGATGCCTTCATTCACAGAAAGGAAAAAATCATGAAAATCAAAAAAATCATCACTGCATTCCTGCTCCTGGTTGCCCTGCTGCTCTCCGCCTGCCAGATCAATACGATCACGGAAATCAACCCAAATGGAAGCGGTATTTACAAATTTGAAATGGGCCTCACCGCCGAAGACCAAACGGCATTGGCCGACTTTGGCTCAACCATCGACGACTTTTGCAGCGATATGGGCGAAGATATGCCCGCTGGCGCAACTTTTTACAAGGAAACCCGCAACGAAACCGAGACCTGGTGCATCTTTGAAGTTGAATTCCAATCCTTGGCTCAACTCGAAGAAGCCTACAACGAAACAGATACCCGCATTAACCGCCTGGAATTTAGCGATGGAAAATTCTTCTATGACCTGACAATTGACATGAGCGGCGATGCCGAAACGGAAGGAATGGACATTGAAATGTTCTGGATTGTAAAAATGCCGGGCAAAGTTCTCGAAAACAACGCCAGCCAGCAATCAGACACCACCCTCACCTGGCAACTGAAGCCCGGCCAGGAAAATAATATCTATGCAATCAGCGAAGAAAAAAGCGGCTTTGGCCCAAGTTTTGATATTGATTTCGGCGATGGCAGCCCAATTATCGCCGGTGTTGTTGGCGTATTGTTTCTGTGCCTGTGCTGTTTTGTACCGCTTGTACTTGGCGGCGTAGCGTTTTTCTTGATTCGGAAAAAGAAAAATACTCAAATGATTGAACCAGGCGCGCCAATGGCCTGATTGATTTGATGCCCGCAGGTAGAAAATAACGCTTTCAGCAAAAAATCATCTCCAGGCACGTTAATCTGCTTCCAGCTCAGCCAAACGCTCAGCGGCGCGGGTCATCTTCCTGCGCTGGGCCAGGGCGAGCAAATCGGACAGGGGCGGCGCGTCCACGCGCAGGCGCGCGCTCAGGTCAGTCACCTTTTGGCGGAACTCGAACTCGCTGGGGCGGATGTTGGCGTATTGCAACCATTCGAGGGCTTGTTCGGCGGCGGCCCGGGCGCGGATTTTCGGGTCGTCGCACATCAGCCAGAGACACCAATCGTAAATGACGTGATAACGCCCCACATTGCGCACCGTCAGGCGCGGACTGTCGTCCTCGTCCTCCCCGGCAGGGCGGAAGACTTCCCCGGCCAGCATAACCTGCGCCCCCCAGGGGCCGGCTTCGTTCAGGTACCAGTCATCCTTGCGCAGGCCTATCTGCTTGAAGTAGCGTTCGACGGCATCGGCGCGGCTGTCGGCGCGGGCGGCCAGGGCGCGGAAGACTTGCGGGTCACGATTAACGGCATATTCCAGGGTGGTGTCGCGCAGTCCGCGCACCTGGCTGAAAGCCAACAGGCTGAAGCGCGGGTTCGGCTTGTCCTCGCGGGCTTCAACGAAATAGACCGGCAAATAGACCGGCTGTGGGCTGTCCAGTTCGGCTTTGCCGATGTCTTCGGGCAGGTGGGGCAGGCCCGGTTCGGGATTGGCGCGCAAGCGTTCGAGCGCGTCGGCGCTCCAGGTCTGGTTGAAGTGGAAAAAGGCCTGGAAGGGAGTCTCGTTTGCCGGGGGCAATTGCTCCAAAATCGGCACCTTGTCATGCTCCAGCGTCAGCGGCAGGTTGCCGAGGGCCTCGAAATACAGGATGCTGTCCAGCCTGCGCTGCTCGTAGCGCACCCGCTCACGGAGCGAGTCGAGGCCGACGGGGGTCAGAGAGAGCGACTCGTCGTTGCCGCTCAGGTGTCCGGCTTCGCGGGCGCGGGTCAGCAGTTTGGCGATGAAATCGGTCTCCAGCCCGAAGAATTCAGACAGGGCGGCGGGTGAGCGCAAGCCGCCTTCGTGGATTCCGCGCTCGATGAACCATTCCAGCTCGTCCCATTCGGTTTTCAGGCGTTGGCGGCCCTCAACGCGCACCCGCCAGAGCGGGTAAAGCACCCGAAACAGGCGCACGGGAATTAGCCCAAGTTCCTGAACTTGTTCGAGGGCTTTGTAGGGGTGGTAGAGGAGGTGGGTATTTTTTGGCATGGGTTTTTGTTTCACGCAACACCTGCCCTGGCGGGCGGTGCCAGGCAGGCGCAAAGAGCGCAAAGTATTTTGTTGAAATTTAGTTCACTGCAAAAACCTTTTTAACCACGACGGTTACGGCGGAGCACGACGTTTCTTGTTTTTTGCGACGAAATTCGTAGATTTTGTTTTCTTCAAGCACGTCGTGCTCCGTTGTTTCCTTTGTGGTCAAAGACTTTTTTTCGGGAGTGCGGCGCAAGTGTGGCGGGCAGTGCCAGGGACGACAAACATTCCGCGTCTAAAAAAGTTCTCTTGCAAACCGTCCTTCGACTGCGGGTCTCGATACGGCGCAGAGAACGCGCCTACTCGACCCTCCGCTCAGGACTTGACGATTTTATTTCTATAAAGTTTCACAAGCCCTTCGACTGCGAGTCTCGATATGGCGCAGAGAACGCGCCTACTCGACCCTCCGCTCAGGACTTGACGATTTTATTTCTACAAAGTTTCACAAGCCCTGAGCGGAGGCCCGAAGTGCAACGGAGGGCCGTAGTCGAAGGGCGGGTTTCGCAAGTACCGTCCTTCGACTGCGCTCGCCTGTCGGCTCGCTCCGCTCAGGACTTGCTGATTATCCTTGCCACTTCATGCGAAGAAAGATAACTGCCGGGCGTCTTTTTGACGCGCAGCAGCAGAGCGGTGAACAGGCGCGCAAAATCGGGGTCGATGGCGTTCGAGAGCGTGACCGAATCTCCAACCAGCACCAACTGTCGGCGGGCGCGGGTCAGGCTGACGTTCAGGCGGCGCAATTCGGACAGGAATCCAACCCGCCCGTCGGGGTTGCTGCGGGTAAAACCAAACAGGATGACATCCTGCTCGCGTCCCTGAAACGAATCCACCGTGGCGACGCGGCTGGTTAAGTCATCCTCCTGCCAGGCGCGGTTGCGCTGGCGCAATTCGCGGCGAATGGCCTCGGCCTGCTTGCGATACGGCACAATCACCCCGGCCTGCACCTCGCGGGATTGATAAGCCGTCACCAAATCAGCCAAAATGCGCGCCTCGGTCGGGTTGGTGTAGCCCTGGCCCTCGCCGGCGCGCTGCTCGTAGTGGCGAACTTCCTTGAGCGTATCGACAAAAACCAGCGGAGCGTTGAAAAACGGGTCGCTGTGGGGCGTATCGAGGCCGGTCTGGTATTTGCCATCGTAAAACTGGGCCGAGATAAAATCGGCAATCGCGCGCGGCATACGGTACTGCGTATCGAGCATCACCTTGTGGCTTTCAGGCCAATCAGGGCGCAGGATGAGCCGCTCGAACAAACTCTTTTCGAGCCATCCGCCGATTTCCTGATTCTCCGGTTCGCGCTCGCGGATTTTTTGGACGACTTCCGGCTCAACAACGGGGGGCAACTGCAAATGGTCTCCCACCAAAACGGCGCGACGGGCGCGCACCAACGGGACAAGTAAATCCATCACCTGGATTTGGCCGGCCTCGTCTGCCACCACCAGGTCAAAATCGAGGTCTTCAAAACGCGCATCGGTGGCGACGCCGATACAGGTTGCGCCAACCACGTCCGCGCTGCGGATGACGGTTGAAGAGAGCGACTGGGGACGGGTTTCGAGCATTTCGCGCCACTCGCGCAGCAGAGAGAGACGCGCCGCCTGATGGTCGTGCCAATCTTGCCATTGCCCAAAGAGAGCCTCCAGCGCAGAGGGTGAAACGGTCTCCGGCTGATCGGGCGCGCCGGGCAGTTGCGCGCTGATTTCGTCCAGATCGGCGAGGGCGGCAGTAATCTCTTGCTGGGCGTTTTCCAATTGGGTTTCGGCCTGAACGATGGCGCGTTTGAAATCGAGGGCCTGCTCGCCGGCTGTCACAGTTTCACGATATGCCTGCCAAACATCGTGGGCGCTCTGAAGCGATTTGCGCAAGGCTTGCAGGGTTTCCTGGTGTTCGCGTGAGACATCTTGCCAGGTTTGGGCAATTGTTTCGGCCAACAGCATGAAGAAAACGCCCACAACCGGCATTTCAGAAGGCTTTTGTAGAAATTTTAATTGCTTTTCAATAGATTCAGCCTGCCCGGCCAGGCTTTGCAACTGCTCATAAAGCCCCTGGCTGGCAGCAATCTTGTGGGCAATCACCCGCTCGACGCGGGTATAGGAGGCCGTCTGCCAACCGGTTAATTGCTGGCGGGCTTGCCCCAGGGTCTCATACGCTGCCTGCCACTCGCCAGTAAGGGCCGAAAGACGAGCAAAAAGAGCCTGAATACGCGGCCAGGCGGCATCCAGACCGTTGATGCCCGCCTGCATGGGCTGAAGGTTTTCAAGAATACTGGCTTGAATCTGGGCGGTCTGCTTATCGACCAGCAACGGGCGCACCGCCGCTTCTACGGCTTCCTCGCGCCCAATTCGCAAGGCGCGCACGTTTGCCAGCCCCTCCAACACGTTATCAACCGCCTTGTTATTTTTAGAAGTGACCAGCACCTTCTTGCCCTCCGCGGCCATGCGCAGCACAATTTCACGAATGGCGGCGGTTTTTCCGGTTCCGGGCGGGCCGAGGGCCAGGAGCATATCTGGCACATGCAGAGCGCGCTCGACCAGGGTTTGCTGGGCCGGGTTGAGCCGCCCGGCGCTCTCTGTGCCGTCCGGGGCGGGATAGACGCTAAATCGGTTTTCGAGCAGCAGGGCGAGCAGGCGCGGGTTGAGCGACTGTCCGTGCCGCAAGGCTTGCACCGCCTCGCGCTGAATGGCATACTGGCGGGTGGAAACTTTGGGGATGAGCCATTTAACCTGCTCAACCCCACCAGATTTCGGCCCGTTATAGAAGCGTAACACCAACGAACCCGGACGGGCCTCAACGACGACCGCGTCCAGTTCCGGGGCCAGTTCACCACTGCCAGCATGGACATAGTCGCCGGGCCTGAAATCGGCCTTCGTTTTGGGGATAAATCGCCAGAGCGAGCCGGGCAACGGGCCATCGAAGCGCACCATGACCTTTTCCTGGCGAGCGGCCTGTTCCAGTTCCACTTCGCAGGTCAGGTCAATCAACGTCTCGATATTGGCCAGGAAAGTGCGCCGCGCGGCGGAGGCATCTGCCCGCTCGACCTTCGGCCCGGCTCCATCCCCAACCTGCCGCCAGACGCTCAAAATCGCCACCAGCCCGGTCTGGCCTTCGCTGCCGGGCTGGGCATTGAGTTCGCCGATGTCGCTGAGGATGCTCCAGGTCTGCGGGCGGATGCGCAAGGCGCCGCGGGAGAGCAGGTTGTGGGTGCGCAGTCCGAGCGGCGACAGGCGCAGGGCAACCCAGGCGTCTTTTTGCTGAGTCAGGCCACAGACGAGTTCATAGCCTGGGGTGCAGAAGACAAGTTTGGGGTCGTTTGATTCGCGCTCGTCCACCACTGCCAGCACCCCATCGTGGGAATCCAAAAAATCCGCCTCGACCTGGGCCTGGCCTTTCGGAAAGGAAAGGTGCGGGTAATCGGCGGCGGCCTTCGACAGGCAGCGCTCGGTCAGGATGATGAAGAGGGGGTGGGGCAGTTCGCAGCGTACAAAGTTCATCGGGTCAGCCAATCGGCAATCGAGCCGATTAAAATCACAATCGCGGTGATGATGAGCAGGTTCAACTTCAGCCTGCCGCGCGCATATTTTACCTGCGCGGCGTTGGGTAGCCAGGCAGGAGGCCGCAGCCGCTTGGGTTGAACGGGCAATTTGGGGGCGGGAGCCAGCCCATCGTTGTAGCGTTCGGAAAGATTGTTGTCGTCCATACGCGGTTTCCTCCCTTTTAGTATATCAGAATGTATGTTCTAGGTGGGTTGCAGATTTGTGGCGATTAACCCCGCCCGGACATAAATGTCCGGGCTATTTTTACAAAGTCCGCTAAAGCGGACTGACAAGTTGCCTGTGCGCGGAACCTGGCGGGCGGCCTGGGTGAATCAGCGGGCATGAGACCGGTAAGGCTTGGAATTTCTGGCAGATTTGAAGAATTGTATAGACCCTCGGTGTGTGCTAAACTTAATCAAAATTATTTTTTTCACCAACAAGGAGAAAGCAATGAAAGCAAAAATGTACCTGATCTGGGCAGTCGCAGCTCTGGTGTTGTCCACAATGGCCTGTAATTTTATTGCCGGGCAGCCAACTTCTGAAGGGGTTCTCTTTCAGGATGATTTTTCAAACACCTTTAGCGGTTGGGATAAGGTGGATACGTCTGATAGTATTACCGATTACAACGATGGCGTTTACCGTATTTGGGTCAATGAGACTCGCACGGATATTTGGGCCAATCCGGGTAAGAATTTTACCGATAGCATCACCGAAGTGGAAGCCACCAAAGTAGGCGGCCCCGACGATAACAACTTTGGGCTGATTTGCCGCTATCAAGATAATGTCAATTTCTATTTTTTCTATATCAGCAGCGATGGCTTTTACGCCATTGGCAAGGTTGTGGATGGCGATCAGAGCATGATCGGTCAGGATGAAATGCTGCCCGATGATACTATCAAGTTGGGCGATGCGACCAATCAGATGCGCGCCGATTGCATCGGCAATGAACTGGCCTTGCATGTAAACGGCAGAGAAATTGCCCGTGTACAGGATGCAACTTTCAGTAGCGGCGATGTTGGGCTGCTTGCCGGCACCTTCGATATCCCCGGAACCGACATCCACTTTGATAATTTTGTTGTACGGGAACCATAACTTGCGCTGATAGCGCAAATCCTGCGCCATAATACGATAAGACAAACATGGGTTCTTAACTCAAGTTTAGAGTTCCTTCTGTTTCGCCTGTAAAGACAAAAAACATGGCTGATTGAGCGCGAAAAACCCAAAACCCGTACACGGACACTTGCACGCCTGCCCCACCTGCACTGCAACAAACGCAGTGCTGCGCAAGTGTGGCGGAGATGCCAGGAGAGCAGGCGCAAGTGTCCGTGTACAAAAAGTCTTACTGCAAATGAGCGCTAAACCTCAGACTTAAAAGTTCCTATGGTTGCGCTGGCGTTGGGCTTGGTGTCTCTGTTGGGGTTGGCGTGATGCTTGGTGTGGGCGTGATACCCGGGGTGGGTGTTACGCTGCCGGTTGGGGTGGGAGAACCAGCGCCAGGCGTGGGGGTAGGCGGAGCGGCAACCACCGGAATGGCGGCAGCATTGCCCACAAACTGCCCGGTTACGGCTGAAATCCAGCAGTTGTTATTGGTAGAAAATTCCACCCGCCACCAGGTGCTATCCTCGGTGCGCCCCACCACGCGCAGGGCAGTACCAGGCAAGAAGGCGGTAATCACATCATAAACTGTGCCAGGCCCCTGACGGCAATTCGCGCCAACCGTCACGTTGAATCCTTCGCTCAAGGGCGGGGTGGTGGGCGGCGCGGCAATGGTCGCAACGGCAGTGGTCGGGACAACCGCCGCAGCCGGAGGTAGAAGGGCAAAATCCCAGCCAAAATCCTGCTGAATATTGCTGCCGCTTTCGAGGTTGGCATTGGCAACCGCCAACAGACCGCTGGTTCCACTGGGGGAGGTCCACACACCGGGCATCAAAATCGACTGATTGATTCCAGATTGCGCGTCAATTGAAACGCAGTGCGCCCCAAAAGCCAGAATACCATCAAAGATATATTCGCCGAAAGAACCGCTGGTTTGGGTAGCCACCACAGGGTCGGCGCAACTGCCGAAGTGCAGGCGAACTTCTACGCCCGGAATGCCCGGCTCGC
Organism: Anaerolineales bacterium; assembly: GCA_034411635.1. GTDB lineage: Bacteria > Chloroflexota > Anaerolineae > Anaerolineales > Villigracilaceae > UBA8950. Next base: position 721 of record DAOUML010000133.1, on the reverse strand, counting down.
CCGTTTCGCGGATTCCGTTGGCTTGCGCGCCGCCAGCGACAGCCACGCATCCCGCCGGGAGTGGGTTGGGCAGCGGCCCTTCGGCAGGCAGGGCGCACAAATCATGCCAGACAATTCCGCCAATCGCCGCGGAGGGAGGCGGGGCTACGGGCGGGCAAGCGCCAGCCAAATCGACCCGAAAGGTTTGGGCTGTTGAGAATGTCCCCAGGGTGGTGCCATTGATGGCGGCCACGCGCCAGTGGTAGACCTGACAGTTTTCGAGGTCGCTGCCGGGGCTCCAGGTGGTGGAGGGGTTGCCCGTGCCGCCGCTCAGGCTGGTATCAGCAAAATCTTCGGCCAGCGATAAATCGATGCGGTAGCCTTCAGGGTTGCAGCCCGAATCAGGGTAGGCCCAGGTGAGGGTGGGGGTCAGGGAAGAGACCGAGCCATCATTCAGGGGAGAAACCAGCACCGGAGGAAGCAGGCTTTCGGTAGGGCAGGTTGGCAGCGAGCCTGGCATATTGCAAGCCGCCAGGAGGAGGGAGGTCATTATTAAGAAACCCAGCAAGGTTATTTTTTTCATTTTTTGTTCCTTTCTTTCTTTGAGGATATACCTTTTTTATTAAGAGAAGATGAGCGTTTTTTTGTAACTACCTACCCTCACCCTAGCCCTCTCCCGAAGGGAGAGGGAATCGGACATATAAAACGGATTTTTTTCTGAAAGTGACAGAAGCGTCCCTGT
>DAOUML010000132.1:0-22919 GCA_034411635.1 Anaerolineales bacterium | reverse complement strand
TGCCGCCATCATCATCTACAGCCCCGGCACTGACTCTGGCACCTTCGATTACTTCGTTGAAGAAGTTCTCGATGAAGACCCCGCCGGTCTGCTCGCCATTGAAGGCGTCCAACTCTCTGAAGACGACAATGTGCTTGTCAACGGCGTTGTCGGCTCGCCCTACGCCATCGGCTACTTCGGCTACGCTTACTACGCCGAAAATACCAACAAACTCAAGGCCCTGGCCCTCAACGATGTCGAGCCGAGCCAGGCCAATGTCGATAACGGCACCTACCCCCTGGCCCGCCCGCTCTTCATTTACTCCACCGCCAAAATCATGCAGGAAAAACCCCAGGTCGCGGCCTTCATCGGCTTCTATCTGAACAACCTGGACGACAACATCATTGACGTTGGCTACTTCCCTGCTCCCGCCACCGCCCTCTACCGTTCCTGGGGCGCCTGGTTCTCGTCCATGCTCGAACAGTAAAAACATCTCCCCCATTTCAATCGGGGCGGGTTCCCTCTGCAGGGGAACCCGCCCCCCATCATGGAAATAAAAATCTCTTGTTTTTGTGAAATGGGAAAAACCAGAGATTTTTATCCCCATCAACACTGGAAATGACTATGACAACCAACAATACACCCGTCACCACAAACACAGGTTTTGCGCCTGACGCGCTGCGTAGAAAAATGCGCCTGGGCGAAGGGGCCATCGAGACCTCCCTGTTTGTGGTCGGCATCCTGACTATTTTCATCACCGTCAGCATCGTGGTCGTTCTTGGAGACCAGGCCTGGCTGTTCCTCAATGACCCTGAAGTCGGCTTCAGGGAATTCTTTCTGACTACCAAGTGGCAGCCGCAGATTGGCGATTTTGGCATCTGGGCCCTGGTGAGCGCCACCCTGACCACCAGCGCCATCGCCATCCTGGTTTCGGTTCCGCTTGGTTTGAGCGCGGCCATTTACCTGAGCGAATATGCCAGCCCGCGCGTGCGCTCCATTTTGAAGCCCATTCTGGAAGTACTGGCCGGTATTCCCACCGTTGTATACGGCTATTTCGCCCTCTTGTTTGTGACACCGATTTTGCGTGAAATCATAGGGCCGGAAAATCTGGGGGTTTACAGTATGCTCTCGGCCGGCGTGGTGATGGGCATCATGATTTTGCCGCTGATTTCTTCGATGAGCGAAGACGCCCTGAGCGCAGTGCCGAATTCGCTGCGCGAAGGGGCTTATGCCATGGGTGCCACCCGCCTGGAGGCTAGCACGCAGGTCATTGTGCCGGCAGCGCTTTCCGGCATCGGCGCGGCAGTCATCGTCGGCATTGCGCGCGCGGTCGGCGAAACGATGATTGTGGCAGTCGCCTCCGGCGCAACCTCGCGCTTCACCTTCAACCCACTCGACTCCGCCGAAACCATGACCGCCCACATCGCCCGCATCAGCGGCGGCGATCTTTCTTACAACACGCTTGACTATAACAGCCTGTTCGCGATTGCCCTGATGCTCTTCCTGGTGACTCTGGTGTTGAACCTGATTAGCCAGTGGGTTGTTGCCAAGTTCCGCGAACAATACGAGTAACCCCATGACCCGATTTGCTTACCCCTCCCAAAACGATTTGCAAAATTTTCTCGACTGGCGTTATCGCAAAGGCTGGCTCTGGCAGGTAATCTTTCTGACCGCCCTGTTATTCGCCATCCTGAGCCTTTCGGCTCTTATTCTGGATGTCGTCGACAACGCTTTCGGCTATGTGGCCTACGAATTCAAAACAGACCCGGCTTTGGTCACAGACAAAGACCTTGACGATCTGAACCAAGAAGAGCTGATTGCCCTGTTGCAGGAAAACCTTTCACGCGGTGCTTTCAACAAACTGAACAATGAAATCCCGATGGAAAACCGCAGTGAAGGCGAACTGTATAACCTGGTCATCGAGCGCATCATCCAAATCACCACCCTGGAAACCTACCCATTCTTCGAATCCATCTTCAACAAAGCCGCCATCGAAGCCGAAGTAGCCGAACTGTACCCAGGCGCGCGGCTCGAATTTCGCTCCTGGCTATCGGCGAATTTTCTGACCACGCCCATGTCGAGTCGGGCTGAATTTGCCGGGGTGCGCACCGCCCTGATGGGTACGCTCTGGCTGGTATCCATCGCCATGCTCTTCGCCATGCCGATTGGCATTGGCGCGGCAATTTACCTGCAGGAATACGCCAGCAAGAACTTCATCAACAGCGCCATCCAGACCAATATCAACAACCTGGCGGGTGTGCCATCAATTGTGTATGGCATGTTGGGGCTGGCAATTTTCGTGCGCGCCATGGAAGCCCTGACCAGTGGCGCGCTGTTCGGCGTCACTGATAGCAACGGGCGCACGGTTCTTTCCGCCGGGCTGACGATGGGCATTCTCGTCCTGCCGCTGGTTATCATCAACGCCCAGGAAGCGATCAAAGCCGTGCCGGATTCCATCCGCCAGGCGGCCTACGGCGTCGGCGCCACCCGCTGGCAGACCATCTGGAGCCACGTCCTGCCGAATGCCCTGCCCGGCATTCTGACCGGCAGTATTCTGGCGATGTCGCGCGCAGTGGGTGAAACCGCCCCGTTGATTATCATTGGCGCGTCACACTTCATCACTGTTGACCCCAGCAGTCCGTTCAGCAAATTCACCGCCCTGCCGGTGCAGATTTATCAGCTGACTTCACGGCCACAGGCTGAATTCCATTCCGTAGCCGCCGCGGCCATTCTGGTACTGCTTATCCTGTTGCTGACACTTAATACCACCGCCATCCTGCTGCGCAACCGCTTCCAGCGAAGATATTAATCCTGTAACGCAAATTGTCCATTTGCGCAACAAGAAAGAAAACCACTATGGAAACTGAAAACACCCCCCAATATGCCATCGAAACCCGCGATTTAAGCATTTTCTACGGCCCGTTTGAAGCCGTAAAAGGTGTCGATTTGAAAATCGAAAAACAAAAAATCACCGCCATCATTGGCCCTTCGGGCTGCGGCAAAAGCACCCTGCTGCGCGCCTTCAACCGTATGAACGATTTTGTACCCACCAGCCACGTTAGCGGCGAAATTCTGATGCACGGTATCAACCTGTATAGCAAGGAAATCGACCCGGTCGAAGTCCGCCGCCGCATCGGGATGGTCTTTCAAAAACCGAATCCCTTTCCCAAGTCGATTTACGACAATATCGCCTGGGGCGCAAAAATCAACGGTTACAAAGGTAACATGGACGAACTGGTTGAGCAATCTCTGCGCGGCGCGGCCCTGTGGGAGGAGGTCAAGGACAAACTCAAAGAAAGCGCCTACGCCCTTTCTGGCGGTCAGCAGCAGCGTCTGTGCATCGCCCGCACCATCGCCATCCAGCCTGAAATTATCTTGATGGACGAACCCGCCTCGGCCCTCGACCCGATCTCGACCTTGCGCATCGAAGAGTTGATGCAGGAACTCAAGCAAAATTACACCATCATCATCGTCACCCACAATATGCAGCAGGCCGCGCGCGTTTCCGATTTTACCGCCATGATGATGCTGTATGGCGAAACCCGCTCAGGCACAGTCATCGAATATGACAAGACCAATGTCATCTTCACCCGTCCCAACGACAAACGGACGGAAGATTACGTTACCGGAAGGTTCGGCTAAAATGAGCAACCCCAAATTCCTGTTCCTTTGCACCGGCAACTCGGCTCGCAGTCAGATGGGCGAAGCCTTCTTGCGCGCATACGCGGGCGACCATTTCGAGGTTTTTAGCGCCGGGCTGGAGCCAAAAGATGAAATCCTGCCGGTAGTGCGCATCGTCATGGCCGAGATTGGGCTGAATATGGATGGTCAACACGCCAAAGGCGTTAACCAATATCTGGGCAAGGTCAACTTTGCCTACACGGTCACTGTCTGTGGCGGGGCCGAAGAGAAATGTCCGCGCGTGTTCCTCAGCATGGGCAAACACCTATTCTGGCCTTTTGAAGACCCGGCAGCCGTTGAAGGCAGCGAAGAAGAAATCCTGGCGCGTGTGCGCGTTATCCGCGATCAGATGTCCGCCAAAATTCAGGCCTGGCTGCGCGAGCAGGGAATCGAACCGGCTAAAATCGGGTACAATTAAACAACATCCTTACAAGAAAGAAGGTTCTTATGGCGCTCCGCAAAACATTTGACCAGGAACTGCAACATGCCAAAGATGAAATTCTTCTGCTCGGCAGCATGGTAGAAGAAGCCGTTATTGCCTCTATGGACGCGCTGAAAAAGCGCGATATTCAGGCCTCGCAAGAAATTTACGCAAAAGACCAGAAAATCAATGCGAAACGTTTTGAAATCGAAGAAAAAGTCATGATTTTAATTGCCACCCAACAGCCAATGGCCGGAGACCTGCGCTTGCTGGCCTCCATGCTTGATGTTGCCTCCGAACTGGAACGCATGGGTGATTACGCAAAAGGCATTGCCAACATCAACATTCGCATGGGCGAGCAACCTTTGCTCAAACCGCTGGTTGACCTGCCGCGCATGGCTGTGAAAGCCACCGACATGCTTCACCGCGCGCTGGATGCCTTTGTCCGCGTTGATGCCGAAGTAGCCAGGATGATTCCCGCCGAAGATGACGAAATGGATGACCTGTACAATCAGATTTACCGTGAATTGATGACCTTCATCATTCAGGATCCAACCAGCATCGAGCGCGCCAATTTCCTGCTCTGGGCCGCCCACAACCTCGAGCGCATGGCAGACCGTGTTACAAACATCTGCGAGCGCACTCTCTTCATTGCCACTGGCGAGATCAAAGAGTTCCGTTCTACCGACGACGAGCAAAAAAGCAGTTAGCCGTAACTGCCTATCGTAGCGCGACTTTCAAATCGGGTTTCGAGCAAGAAACTGGTAATTTGTCATTTCGACGAGTGACAGCGAGTAGAAATCTGCTTCCCAATTTGTGGTTTGTTATTTCAGCCCGGGCCCTTAGGCCCGGGCTATCGCGTAATACCCGCTCAATCGGACTTTTTAGCCCTGCCTGAAGCCGCGCAGTGATTCGACCAGTGTAGTTCTAATTATCGCCATGAGCGCGAAGGGTCGGTGATCGAAGGGCTTTCGAGATAATTACATCTTGACCAATGGCGTCTAAAAAAACAAATCCTTCGATGGTGACAAAGGCCAGGGCGGCCAGCGATTCTCGATCTGATTCTTTTTCCACCAGCAATTCACCAGCAAGCCAGTTGTAGAAATGGTCGCCTAATAATTGGGCAACTTTGCGATAGATTTCTTCGCCTGAGGCAGAAAGGGCTGCCAGTTCCAGCCATAGCCGCAGGTAAGGCTGAACATGGGAGTCTTTCAACATTCCAGCGAGATGTGGCATGAGTATGCGAAAGGGCATGGGCGCAGAACGGGCGCTTTCGAGCAGGTGGATCATTCGCCCGGCAATGACATTCAGGGCAGCCATCATGATTTCTTCTTTGTTTTCAAAATAATGCAGGAGCATACGATCACTGATACCTGCCGCAGCAGCCAGCGGACGAAGACTTGACCCCTTCATGCCCTGTTCCAACAGGTGGTCGGCTATTTTTTCCAGAATGGCCTTCCTGCGGGCTTCGGTTTTTTCCATTTTTATCTCCTGTTTTCTTGACATTTTTTGTAGCGAGTGCTACAATTGTTGCGTAGCGAGTGCTACACAATCTTGCCAGTGAAGTTTATCATGAGAGCAAATATTTTGGGTAGCATCCTTGATTTTCTCATATAACAATTGGCAAAAAACATTCCCATAAAAAATGGAGGCAAATCACATGTTAAAAAATCGGTCACCACGCGAAGGTCTCATTTCTGGGCTCATTCTGGGCGTCTTAATCGCCTTTGGCTTCGCGCTGCTTATCCGGCTCATCCCGGCAAATCTGCTTAACGAAGTGCTGCCCCGAATTGCGCTTTACGCAGTTCAGGTGCCTGCTGCGCTCGTTTTTATCCCTATTGCAAGGGGTGTGGCGCGGTTTCGCGCTGAAAATCCGCGCATGGTGCTTCTCTGGGCTGTGGCAGGCGCGCTGGCTTTCGACGGTCTTGCGCTCGGATTCTGGCCGTCGCTCTATGGTCAGGAAGGAACCGCGCTGGCGGTTCTGGCGGCGTTGCTGTTGTGGGCGTTTGCATGGATCGTGGCCGCCGCGCTGCTGATGCGGTCTGCCACTGATGCTCATTAGACCAGGACGGGTAGTACTCTTGGATGAGTGATTTTTGTAATTTGTCACCCTCTATAACATGACAAATGTAACTTTACACCGAACCAGTTTCGGGTAAAATATTGCCTGTCAGTCCCCGACCTGCCCCCCTCAGGCCGGGGGCTGACGCTTTAAGGTGCTTTTTTCGTGATGGTAAATCAGCAGCAGATAGTCAAGGTTTTTTCTTGGGCCTGGTTCTGGTCTCAATTTTGATTTTTGTCTTGACAAGTTCACAACAATCCGTATAATTGCGCGAAATCTTGAAAGCGATAATTCTGATGAAAAATATCTTCTGTATGTCCATGCCCATGTCCATGCCCCCGGCGGGGGCTGTACCCACCGCCTCGGAGGTTAGGCTTCGCGCTTAACCCGAGCGCGTCCGGCATGGGCGCCCGCCAGGCGGCGGACAGTCTTCCCGCAAACATCAACAAGTTTGCGCAAGACTGTCCGCCGCTTTTTATTTTGCTTCTGCCGAGGGTCGAGTAATGAAATGTATCGAGACCCGCTAGCGGCACTCAACCGTCCAAACCCTGAACCGAGGCTCGAGTAATGAAATGTATCGAGACCCGTCATCGAAGGGCCATTCTTATCTCACCAAAGGAGAGACATCATGACCACCAACACTCGCACGCTAGGATTTTCCACCCGCCAACTGCACGCTGGCTACAGCCCCGACCCGACCACCGGTTCGCGCGCCGTCCCGCTCTACCAGACAACCAGTTACCAGTTCAAGAACACCGAGCACGCCGCTAATTTATTTGCGCTCAAGGAACTCGGCAACATCTACACCCGCCTGATGAACCCGACCACCGACGTGCTCGAGCAGCGCATTGCCAGCCTCGAAGGCGGCGTGGCCGCCCTGGCGGCCAGCAGTGGACACGCCGCCCAGGCCCAGGCCATTTTCACCCTGTGCGAAGCCGGCGACCATATCGTCTCGTCCAGCCGCCTGTATGGCGGCACGTACAACCAGTTCAAGTACACCCTGCCCAAACTCTGCATCGAAGTCACTTTTGTTGACCCGACCGACCCGCAGAATTTCGAGAAGGCCATCCAGCCCAATACCAAGATTTTGTACGGAGAAACCCTGGGCAACCCCGATATCACCATTTTTCCGATTGAAGAAGTGGTGGAAATTGCCAACCGCCATAACGTTGTCCTGCTGATTGACAACACCCTGGCGACCCCCTACCTGTTCCGCCCGTTCGAGTGGGGCGCGCACGTCATCACCCACAGCACCACCAAATTCCTGACCGGCAACGGCACCAGCATCGGCGGCGTCATCGTCGATGGCGGCAACTTCGACTGGACTAGCGGGCGCTTCGCCAACTTCACCACCCCCGACCCCTCCTATCACGGCCTGGTTTACGCTGACCTGCTCGGAGCCGGATTGCCACCCTTCGCCATCAAAGCCCGCGTCCATGTCCTGCGCGACATCGGCGCCTGCCAGTCGCCCTTCAATGCCTGGCAGACCCTGCTCGGCGTCGAAACGCTTTCCCTGCGCCTCGACCGCCATGTCCAGAACACCCAGGCGGTGGCCGAGTATCTGGAGAAACATCCCAAAGTCAGTTGGGTTAAATATCCTGGCCTGAAGAGTCACCCGGATTACGAACGCACCAAACGCTACCTGCCCAAAGGCGCGGGCGCAATTCTCGGATTCGGCATTAAAGGCGGCGCGGAAGCGGGCAAGAAGTTCATCGAAAGCCTGCAACTCTTCAGCCACCTGGCCAACGTAGGCGATGCCCGCAGCCTGGCCATCCACCCCGCCACCACCACCCACAGCCAGTTGACCGAAGAACAGCAGGTCACAGCCGGGGTCAGCCCCGATTTCGTCCGCCTGAGCATCGGTTTGGAAGATATCGACGATATTTTGTGGGATTTGGGACAGGCCTTAGGGTAACAAATGATGAATGAAGAATGCAGAATGCAGAATAAAAGGCTGTGTTCTGCATTCTCTCTTTCCATCAAATTTCTAATTACCTTGCCCCATTCTGCATTCATCATTCTATATTCTGCATTTTAAGGAGTCCCATGCCCGTCATCATCCCCAAAACCCTACCTGCCAAAGTCACGCTGGAGAGTGAAAACATCTTCGTCATGGACGAAGACCGTGCCAGCCACCAGGACATCCGTCCGCTGCGTATCGCCATTCTGAACCTGATGCCGACCAAAATCGCCACCGAAACCCAACTGCTGCGCATGTTGGGTAATTCGCCGTTGCAGGTTGAAATTACTCTGCTGAATACGCTCACGCATGACTCAAAAAATACCCCGCAGCAACATCTCTTGGAGCATTACGTTGCCCCGCGTGATGTCTTCAACCAGAAATTCGACGGCCTGATTATTACCGGCGCGCCGGTTGAGTTGCTCGATTTTGAAGAAGTGGATTACTGGCGTGAACTGCAAGACGTTCTCGACTGGAGCGAAGAAAACGTTCACTCCACCTTTCACATCTGCTGGGCGGCCCAGGCGGGGCTGTACCACCGCTACGGAATCCCGAAATACGAATTGCCAGCCAAAATGTTTGGCGTTTTTCCGCACACCGCCAACTTTGCCAACGAACCGATTTTGCGCGGTTTCGACGACATCTTCTACGCCCCGCACTCGCGCCACACCGAAATCCGCCGCAGCGACATCGAGCGGGTTGCCGAAGTCGAAATCCTGTCCGAATCGCCTGAAGCGGGGGTTTATATTGTCGCATCCAAAAATCGGCGTCAGTTCTACGTTACCGGTCACTCTGAGTATGACCCGCTGACCCTCAAGGCCGAGTATGACCGCGATGTGAGCAAAAACCTGCCGATTGCCCTGCCGCGCAATTATTACCCCAATGATGACCCAGCCCAGCCGCCTTTTGTCTTATGGCGTTCTCATGCCAACCTGTTTTATACCAACTGGTTAAATTACTACGTTTACCAGAATGTGCCTTACGATATTCAAAAAATTCCGCAGGAATGGAAATAGCCGCATTGCTGATAAAATTACCCCATGCAAAAAACTCGTCTTGATTTGTTGCTGGTGGAACGTGGATTGGTGGAGAGTCGCGCCAGGGCCCAGGCGGTAATTATGGCCGGGCAGGCGCGCGTTAATGGGCAGGTGGTGGATAAGGCTTCGGCCAGTTTCCTGCCAGATGTGGCGGTGGAGATCGATTCAGGGCCGCGCTTTGTCTCGCGTGGCGGAGAAAAATTGCTCGGCGCGTTGGAGACATTTGGCATCGACCCGTCTGACCGGGTGTGCGCGGATGTAGGTGCCTCTACCGGCGGTTTTACCGATTGCCTCTTGCAACACGGCGCAGCCAAAGTGTATGCGCTGGATGTTGGCAAGGGGATTTTACATTGGAAGTTGCGCACCGACCCGCGCGTGGTGGTGATGGAAGAGACGAATGCCCGTTTTGTCGAATCCTTGCCTGAGCCGGTGAGCCTGGTGGTGTGCGATGCGTCGTTTATTTCGTTGAAGGTTTTGCTGCCAGTGATGAAAGAGTGGTTGCTGCCCTCACCCCCAGCCCCTCTTCCGGTGGGAGAGGGGAGTGAAACCCCCCTCCGGCTGCCTCCATCTCCTGCGGAGATAGGGGCAGAGTTGATTGCGCTGATCAAGCCGCAGTTCGAGGCCGGGCGCAAGGAGGCTGCCAAACATAAAGGCGTCATCCGTGATCCGCTGGTTCATGCGCAGATTTTGCTGGATGTGCTTTCTTTTGCGGTTGAGCGCGGTTATCGTTTGCTAGGGTTGGCGAAATCGCCTCTTTTGGGGCCAAAGGGCAATGTTGAGTTTTTGGCGTGGTTGGGCCTGGGGGAGAATCAGGCCGATTGTACCGGGATGGTCAATCAGGTTGTTGATATTTCTGAAAAGTGATTCTGAAAAAAATGTTAGCGCGCCAAAGTGATGGGAAGTGGTCCCGTTTACGGGGCTTTGTAGGAGTAGCCCTGTGGTTCATACTGACCCAGTGCGTCAGCACGGGCCACAGGGCGGTTTGGCAGAAGAATCTGGCTTTTTTGACGGAGAATTTTCCCAGCAAAGCTCTCCTGGCTGAAAAATCTGCCGTTGTTGGGGCGTTTTCTTGCCCGGACACCGCGCTGTCGTAAACGACGGCGCTATTCTTACAAAGTCGGTTAAACCCGACTTTTGCCTGTGTCCCATCGGTTTGGCGCACTAACAAAAAATTCACCTGCTCAAACCGGCTCCTCCGGCTCGTTCACTCGGCGGCGTGATTCTGCGAGTAGTTCTTCAATGCTCATATCCTGGCGGGTTTTGCGGGCGGGGTGGTAGTGGACATGTACGCGGCGAACATTCGGAATGACCCTGCACAGCAAAAACTCGGCCTTGTTGGCGATTTCATCCCCCTCGCGCACGCTCATATCGCCATCTACGCCGACTGTCAGGTTGATGACAATGTGCGGGCCAAAGCGATGGGCTTGCACTTCTTCCAATTGCTTGATGCCGGGCAGATCCAGCAAAATTTCGCGAATTTGTTCGGCCAACTCGCGGCTAGGCACCGCATCCATCAGTTCGACTGAGGATTCGCGCAAGATGTGAATACCTGTTCGCAGAATCAGCAGGGCTACCAGCGCCCCGGCCAATGGGTCGACCCAGGGCAAGCCTTGTTGCCCCAGAAAGATACCCAGCGAAGCCGCTGCCGCCGAAAACAGGTCGTTGCGGTGATCTTCAGCCATTGCATTGACCACCGGATTGCTGGTTTCTTTGCCCAAACGGCCTACATAGCGGGCCAGAAAAATTTTTACGAATACCGTAAAAACTGCCACCCAGAGCGCAATGGGCGATGCCCCGCCGTAATCGTTGGCCTGCGCTGTGACCAATAGCCAGATTTTGTTAATTGCATCCCAAAAAACGGCTACGGCGGTGGTCACAATAAAAGAACCAACGATTAAGGAAGCGATGCTTTCCAACTGGCGGTGGCCGTAGGGGTGTTCGTTATCGGCGGGTTTTCGGGCCATGCGCAAAAATACGCTTGCCACAACGTAGTAGGCCACGTCTGAGGTTGAGTTGATGCCTTCCGCCAGCAGGGCCGGGCTGTTGCCGATGATGCCAACCCCGGTTTTTAGCGCAGAGAGGAAAATGTTGGTTCCCAGGCCGAGATTGACGGCCAGCATACTTTTCTTTTCGCGTTGTGATGTCATTGGTTGCCTTTTTTCGTTGTAAACGTAGAGTGCAAGTATAATAGCGTCGTCTTATAAATGGAATAAAAAATGATGAAATGTCCAAAATGCGCCACTCCGTTGATTCATAAGTCCTATAAAGGGATGATGGACGTTGAATGCTGCCCCAATTGTCGCGGCATGTGGCTCGATTTCCACGAACTTGACCAATTGGAAGACCTGGCCTTCGACAAAGACCACCTGAAAGGCTCGCTGATCCACCGCGAGACGCGCACCGACCTGCCCTGTCCGCACTGCGGCGCGCCGTTGGTCGAGTTCCAGTACCGGCTTTATCATCTGTATCTCGATTTTTGCCCCGAAAACGAGCACGGATTCTGGCTGGACGCCGGGGAAGATGAGCGCGTGCTGTCTATTATGCGTCAACGCGCTGAAGAGATGCGCCGTAAGCAGGATGTCGAATCTGAATGGCGGCTGACGCTGCGTAAAATGCGCGCGGCTTTCCGAGAAAACCGATAAATTATCTGAAAGAGAAACATGTCTGACTATATTCGTAACTTTTGTATTATTGCCCATGTAGACCATGGCAAATCGACCCTGGCTGACCGCCTGCTGCAAATGACCGGCACGATTTCTGACCGCGATATGACCGCCCAGGTGCTCGATTCGATGGATTTGGAGCGCGAAAAGGGCGTCACCATCAAGGCTTCAGCCGTGCGCATGAATTATCGCGCCAAAGACGGCCAGGATTATGAACTGAACCTGATTGACACCCCCGGCCATGTCGATTTTGGCTATGAAGTGAGCCGCGCTCTGAACGCGTGCGAAGGCGCGCTGCTGGTGGTCGATGCGACTCAGGGCATCGAAGCCCAGACTCTTGCCAACCTCTACCAGGCCCTCGATGCCGACCTGGAAATTATTCCTGTTATCAACAAAATCGACCTGCCCTCAGCCCGTCCTGACGAAGTGGCCGAAGACGTGGCCGCGCTCATCGGCGGCGACCCGGTGGATGTGCTTCAGATTTCGGCCAAGGATGGGTTGAATGTGGAGCATGTGCTGGAGGCGATTGTTGAGAAGGTGAAACCGCCAACCGGCGTTGATAACAAACCTTTGCGCGCCCTGGTTTTTGATTCGCACTATGACTCGTATAAGGGCGTTATCTGCTATGTGCGCGTGGTCGAAGGTTCGATTTCGGCCAATGAAACCGTGCGCATGATGGCGACGAAGGTGGATGTTAAGCCAATCGAAGTGGGGATTTTCTCGCCGGGGATGAAACCTGTCAGCGTGTTGAAGGCTGGGGAGGTCGGGTATATTGCTACGGGCTTGAAAACGGTCCACGATGCCCGCGTGGGAGATACCGTCACCAAAACCAGCGCTCCTGCGGCAGAACCACTTCCGGGGTATTTCCATCCCAAGCCGATGGTGTTTGCGGGTATTTACCCGGTGGATGCCGAAGATTACAGCGACCTGCGCGATGCGCTCGAAAAATTGCAACTGAATGATGCTTCGCTAACCTACGCGCCGGAAACTTCGCAGGCGATTGGCTTCGGTTTCCGGGCAGGCTTTTTGGGTCTGTTCCATATGGAGATTATTCAGGAGCGCATTGAGCGCGAGTATGATTTGGATGTGCTTTTTACTGCGCCTTCGGTGGAGTACGAGGTGCTGACGCTGACGGGCGAGACGCTGCTGGTCGATTCGCCGGCGGAATTGCCCGATGAGGGCAAGGTGGCCGAAATTCGTGAGCCGTGGATGACGATTGAGATTATTACGCCAACGGATTACTATGGCACGATTATGGATTTGGTGACCAAGCGGCGCGGCGTTTTTAAGAGTCAGGAATACCCGGCCCCTCACCGGGTGCAGTTGAATTTTGAGATTCCGCTGGCTGAGTTGATTGTGGACTTTTTCGATGCCTTGAAGAGCCGCACGAAGGGTTATGCTTCGCTGGATTATCAGTTTTTGGAGTATCGGGTGGACCAACTGCAAAAGTTGGAGGTTTTGGTAAACAATGACCCGATTGATGCGCTGGCGGCGATTGTGCATAATAAAGATGCCTACCACAAGGGCCAGGCGTTGATTACCAAGTTGAAGGAAATTATTCCGCGCCAGATGTTTGATGTTGCCATTCAGGCTTATTCGGCGGGACGGGTCATCAGCCGCGCCAACGTGAAGGCGCTGCGCAAGGATGTGCTGGCGAAGTGCTATGGTGGCGATATTACCCGCAAGAAGAAATTGCTTGAGAAGCAGAAAAAGGGCAAGCGGCGGCTGAAGATGGTCGGCAATGTCGAAATCCCGCAGGATGCGTTTATGGCGGTGCTGAAACTTGGCGATGAATAAAGGCGATTTTCACGCAAAGTCGCAAAGAGCGCAAAGAAAACCAGAAAATTTCACGCTAAGACGCAAAGAGCGCAAAGAAAATCCAAAAGATTTTTCAATCTTGGCGTCCTTCCCCGAAGGACATTGGGACGATGCGCGGCTCGTGTGCCCATTGGGTATTGCGTGGAATTAGAAAACATGGCGCGAGGCTTAAACTATGACTGAAAATGAAGTAGCCAAAATCGTTGTGGATGCTGCTTATCAAATTCATGTGAAAATGGGGCCGGGTTTGCTCGAATCGGCGTATGAAACGGTTTTGGAACATGAATTGCGCAAACGCGGCCTGCGCGTTGAACGCCAGGTGCCTGTTTCGATTGTTTATGATGACCTGGTTGTCAGCGACGCTTTCCGCGCTGATTTGATTGTTGAGGATTTGCTCATTCTTGAGTTGAAATCGGTTGAGCAGATGCACCCGGTTTATGCCAAGCAATTACAGACTTACTTGAAATTGACAGGAAAGCGATTGGGATTGCTCATCAACTTCAACACAAAACTGATACGGGATGGTATCACACGGGTAGCGAACGGCTTACCGGATTAAGTTCTGGTCACGCAAAGGCGCTAAGTGCGCAAAGAAAACCAAAGAATTTACAAAAACTTTGCGTCCTTTCCCGAAGGACATCGGGACGATGTGCGGCTTTGCGCGAGACAGTTTTTTACGCCAAGTCACAATGAGCGCAAAGAAAACCAAAAAATAAAACCTTTGCGTCCTTTCCCGAAGGACATCGGGACGATGTGCGGCTTTGCGCGAGACAGGTTTTTCAATTATGCGAGAATTCATTTACGGACGAAATGCAGTGTACGAAACCTTGCGCGCCAGGCGGCGGCATGTGTTTGGTTTGGAAGTGGCCGAAGGGGCCCAGGAGAAGGGCCGCTTGCAAGAAATCCTTGCAATGGCGGCCCAGCGTAAAATTCCGGTGCGGCGCGTGTCGCGTAATCGGCTGGAGAAGGTTAACGCCAACCACCAGGGCGTGTTGCTGGAGGCTTCGTCCTACCCGTATCGCGAACTGACCGACATCCTGGAACTGGCCGAGAAACGCTCCGAGCCGCCCTTTGTGCTGCTGCTCGATACGCTCAATGACCCGCAGAACTTTGGCAGCCTGCTGCGCACCGCTGAAATTGTCGGGGTGCATGGGGTCATCATTCCGCTGCGGCAAACGGTGACGGTTACGCCGGCGGTGGTCAATGCTTCGGCGGGGGCCAGCGAACATTTGCTGGTGACTCAGGCCAACCTGCACCAGGCCATCGAGGAGTTGAAAAAAGCCGGGGTTTGGATGATTGGGCTGGAAGGCGGAGAATCGTCCACGAGCGCGGAGCGAGTGCGGTTGGGTGGCGCTTTGGGCCTCGTCGTTGGCTCGGAGGGCGAGGGGATGAGGCCGCTGGTGGCAAAGTCCTGTGATATTTTGATGAAATTACCGATGCGCGGCCAGATCGAGTCGCTCAATGCGGCAGTGGCCGGGTCGGTGGCGTTGTATATGGCGTTGATGGCGAGGCAGAAATAAGTACCGTGGGCTTTCACCTGCAAATCGCCTGAAGGCGGCGGTACGAATACGGACGGAAGAGGAATAACCATGACCGCATACCACTTTCCAAAAGGTTTTTTGTGGGGAACGGCTACCGCCGCGCACCAGGTTGAAGGCAAAAATACCAACAATAACTGGTATCGTTGGGAGCAGGAAGGACACACCAAACACCTTTCGGGCCTGGCCTGTGATTGGTGGGGCGGACGTTGGCGCGAGGATATGGATCGCGCCGCCGAAACCGGGCAAAACGCGCACCGCTTCTCGGTTGAGTGGAGCCGCATCCAACCCGAACCGGATCGATGGGACGAAGACGCGCTCGAAAAATACCGCAGCATGGCGCGCGGCATGGTCGAGCGCGGCATTACGCCAATGGTCACGCTCCATCACTTCACCGACCCGCTCTGGCTGTATGACCGCTGCGGTTGGGAACGTGAAGAAGTTGTGCCGCTGTTCGAGAAATTTGCGCGCAAGGTGGTCGAGGCGCTCAAGGAATATGTCAGCCTGTGGACGACGATTAACGAGCCGAATATTTATGCCCTGAGCGGCTATGTCGCTGGCGATTTCCCGGCCTGTAACACTGGGCTGAACGTGGCCCTGAAAGTGCAAGCCAACATGCTGCGCGGACACGCGGCGGCCTATCGCGTTATTCATGAAATTCAGCCGGAGGCGCGGGCCGGGTATGCCCTGCATTACCGTCCGATGGTGGCCGCCAACCCCTGGTCGCCACTCGATAGACTCATGCGCAATATTCAATATAACGGCATCAACATGGCCTTCCCTTCCGGTATTTCCACCGGGGTCATGCGCACGCCGTTGGGCAATTTCAATATCCCCGAAGCCAAAGGCACGCAGGATTTTCTCGGTCTGAATTACTACTCGGTCGATACCGTCAAATTCGACCTGGCCAACTTCAAGCAATTGTTTGGCAAACGCTACTACCCGGCAGATTCAGACCTGAGCGCCACCAATTTCATTGCCAACATTCCCGAAGGCTTGTTTGATTCGATTCATTGGATTGTTAAAACCTATCCCAACCTGCCCATTCTCATCACCGAAAACGGCGTCGAAGACCCGGACGACGCCATGCGTCCGCGTTACCTCGTCCAGCACTTGCGTGAGATGTGGCGGGCGATTAACTTCAACTGGCCGGTGAAGGGATATTTTCACTGGTCGCTGGTGGATAATTTCGAGTGGGAACGCGGCTGGACGCAGCGCTTCGGCCTGTGGGGTCTCGATGTCGAGACCCAGACCCGCATCCGCCGCCCAAGCGTGGACCTGTACGCGGCCATCTGCAAAGAAAACGGCATCACCCGCGAGATGGTCGAGCAGTACGCGCCGGAAGTTGTGGAGAAGGTTTTTCCGGCGGTGAGTTAGGAGCAGGCTTTGTCAAAAGATGAACTTCTAAAAGCGGCCATTGCTGCTACTAAAGCGGGCAACCGCGCGCAGGCCGCCGGGTTGTTTACCCAGGTGGTCAAACTTGACCCGAACAACGAGCAGGCCTGGTTGGGTTTGGGCTTTTGCCTGTCTGACCCGCAGCGGCGGGCGTACTGCTTCCAGCGCGTGTTGGCGATTAACCCGGCCAACCCGCTGGCAGCAAAAGAATTAGCGCCCCAGCCCAAACCGCCCGCCCCGCCCCCTCCACAACCTCCTGCGCCATCCCCGGCGCAAAGTTCGCCTTTTGTCGGGCAGAAAACCCCGGCCTTTTCTTTTGACGACCCGCCGCCCGTCGGCTTGTCGCAAGAAGAACCAACCCCACAAAAATCGTCTGTTTTTAGCGCAGATTTATGGGACGATGACGAACCCGCCCAGCAGACTTTTGACGCGGACGGCGATGCGCAGACTGATGACGAATCTCATGCGAAAAAGAGAGCCAACCGTCCGCTCAGAATGGCCCTGACCATGCTGGCAGTTTTGATAGCGGCAATTGCTATTCTGGGGGTCGGCTTTGGAATTTTGGGCTGGGGGGCCGATAATGCTTCTGAGATACCTACACTCTCTGGCACTGCCGCCTCTACGCGCGTGCCGTCGCCCACGCCCAGCCCCACGTCTGATGCGCCTACGCCCATTCCAACCCCGCTCCCTACCATTGTTTATACGCCTGTTTATGAATCTGTCGCTTGTCCATTTGACGCGCCGCGCGCAACCAGTTGCGGTTATTTAACCGTCCCTGAAAGCCGCACGGGGGACCCGGCCCGCACCATTCAATTGGCGGTGGCCGTTTATCGTTCCCGCAGCCAAACCCCCGCCGAGCCGGTTCTCTTTTTGCAAGGCGGCCCTGGGGCCGGGGCGCTTCTCTTGAGCGCCTATGCTTATGATGAAATGGTCAGCCCTTTTCTTGCCGATCACGATTTTATTGTCTTTGATCAGCGCGGTACCGGGTTTTCTGAGCCAAACATGGCCTGTGATGAACTGACCAAAATGTATTCGCAAGACCTGCGCGGACTGATTGACTCCTCAACCCGCAAACTGGTATATGCCAACGCTTTTAACGAATGCAACGCCCTGATGCGGGCCAACGGAATCCAGTTACAGGCCTATACCAGCCTCGAAAGCGCGGCAGATGTGCGCGACCTGGTGACGGCCCTGGGCTATGAAAAAGCCAACCTGTATGGCGTTTCCTACGGCACGCGCCTGGCTCAGGTGGTCATGCGTGAGTATCCTGAAGTCGTCCACACGGCCATTCTCGATTCGGTGGTGCCGGTAAGCGCGAGCGTTGTCGAAACCTATTTCAGCGCAATCGATTCAGGATTTGAGACCCTCTTCACTGCATGCGCCAGCGACCCGGCATGCAATCGCGCCTACCCCAATCTGGAAGAAACTTTCTGGAATCTGGTTCACGATCTGGACGAAAATCCGGTTCCGGTGAGCAGCAAAACGCCAGCCGGGATTGTTACCCAAATGTTGGACGGTAATTTGCTGATGAATTTGGTGGCCGGTTCGATTAAAAATGCGACCTTTATTGGCACGGCCCCGCAGACCATTGCGCGATTTAGTTCAGGCGATTATTCAACCCTGATTATGCAGCAATCCTCCTTGCTTTTCTCGCTTGAAAGCATTGCCCCTGGCTTATATATCAACATGATTTGCCATGAACAAATCCTTTCCACCACGCTTGAAGCAACCGCCGCCGCAACCGACCCAAAATACATGCGCGAACTTTCCCTGCATCCTTTTCATGGCGGCCTGAGCGATATTTTCAAAACCTGCCAGAGTTGGGGCGCGTTGCCGCCTGCTTATGGTGAAAATGACCTGCTGGTTAGCGATATTCCAACCCTGATCCTGGCCGGCGCTTATGACCCAACCACTCCGCCTGATTACGGCAAACAAATCGCGCCTGATTTAAGCAATCACTACTATTTTGAATTTCCCAATCTCGGGCACGCCGTCAGCATCGAAGATTCAACGGGCTGCGCCATTGGCATTACGCGTCAGTTTCTCGCCAACCCGGCCCGCGAACCTGGCCGCGCCTGCATGAACAGCCTGCAACCCCCGGTTTTTGTCGTCCCTTATACAGGCGAACCGGCTTTGCTTTTGCAAACCGCTATCAGCGACGGCTACCGGATGAGCGTTCCGAGAGATTGGCAACCTGACGGCAGTGGTTATTATTATCGGGGAAATTCGCCTTTTGACATCACCGAAGTTGGTTTGTTGCGCGCGCGCGGTTCCATTGACAGCATTGAGGAACATTTTGGCTCGCAATTATACGGCTATCGCGGCTTGGATGGCCCCCTGCGGCCCATTGGGGAACGCAAAACGGGCCGATACGACTGGCAACTTTTCACATCCACATCGTATGGTCGGCCCGTTGATTTTGCCATGACTGAAGAACAGGGCTGGACCGTGGTTCTCATGCTTTTTTCCAGCCCTGATGAGCGCGAAGCCCTCTATGAAACGGTCTTCCTGCCTATGGTCGATTCGGTGCGCCGCTGAGTTCTACCGTTCTTTTGGCGCAAACGCCTCAATCCCTATCACAATGACCACCCCTACCAGCATCAACCCAAGCGCGACCCACAGTTCCGGGGTCAGCCCGGCGGGCAGAATGTTGGTTTCAATCACAAAATCTTCGCTGATGGGTTGATATTCCTTCCAGGGCCAGATTTTTCTTAGAGAACCGAGCATGAATCCGATCAGGATGGCAACGGTCAGGTCATGATAGTGGTTAAGCAACCAGCGCAGGATGTTGGAAAAAGTCACAATCCCGACCGCCGCGCCAAGCATAAAGACCAGGATAACCGGAATATCAAAAGCCAGCAGCGAATCGATAATAAATTTGTATTTGCCCAACAGCAACAAAATGAACGCGCCTGAAATGCCCGGTAAAATCATGGCGCAAATCGCAATGGCTGCGCTGAGAAACACAAACCACAGATTTTCGGGGGTATTGGTTGGGGTCAGGCCAACCAGAACATAGGCGCCAATGGCAGAGAGCACAAGAGCCATCAGATTGGCGATGTTCCAGTTCTTAACCCGTTTGCGCACCACATACAAAGAAGCCAGAATTAGCCCGAAAAAAAGAGAAAAAACATAAACCGGATGTTCTTCCAGCGCCCATGATAAAAAGCCTGCCAGACTCAAAATAGCCGTGGCAACGCCCAACCCAACCGGCAAAAGGAAGCGCCAGGGCAGAATTTCAAAGGCCTCGCGCCAGCGCAGGGCCAGCAGGCTTTTAAGAAAAGGCACAACCGCGCGAATCGAGTCAATCAACTCGTCGTAAATACCCAGAATAAAGGCCATCGTTCCACCTGAGACGCCGGGAACGACATCTGCCGAGCCAACGAAAAAGCCGCTCAGGAGCAAGCGAAGATAATCTTTGAAAGTTCGGTTTTGGGTTTGCATAGTTCTCCATTATTTGTCAAATTAAAAATACAAGACGCGATTATACCCTACCGCGTCTCAATCACCACCCCCATCAACTGGTCGCCGGGCGGGGCATATTGACCGGGCAACGGGTCGCGCGGGGTGAGTTGGGCCAGCACCTCCAGGCCGCTAATCACCTCGCCAAACAAGGTGTAATTGCCGTCCAGATGCGGGGCCGGGGCGAGCGTGATGAAAAACTGGCTGCCACTGGTATCTGGCCCATTATTCGCCATGCCCACCAGGCCGGCGCGGTCAAAACTCAGGCCGGGGGTTGCCTCGTAGGAGAGAAAATAGCCAGGGTTGCCCGAACCCGTGCCAGAAGGGTCGCCAGTTTGGGCCACAAAACCAGGGATAACGCGGTGAAATGTAATGTTCTCATACCAGCCGTTGCGCGTCAGAAAGATAAAATTATTCACCGTTAGCGGGGCCTGGTCGGCATACAGGCGCAATACCACCTCGCCTTTTTCGGTTTGCAGGGTGGCGAAATAACGCCGCGCCGGGTCAATTTCCAAGCCCGGACACGACGAAAACTGCCGTTCTCCCAGCGCAATCAGCCCAACGATGTAATGCAAACTGCTGTAATTCACTGGCCCGGTGTAAATTTGTCCATTGATGAGCAGCAGCGGCGCGCCCGGCAGACCCATTTCCAGGCCTGATTCAAACGCCTTTTGCGGTATTTCGCGGATGACAGACGAATTCAGATCAGACTCAAATTGGCCTGAATCCAGCCCGATTTGCCCCGCCAGGCTGACGAGATACCGCTCCAACGCCGCTTCATCCAGTTCTGCCCATGCGGCTTGATTCTCGAACAGGGCGTTGTGCATCTCCCAGAATTTTCCCTGCTGGTGGGCTGCTTCTGCCGCCGCTACCGCCGCCCCCGAATTGGGGTATGCCGTGAGAATTGGAAAATGCCGGTATACCAACTGTACCTGCTGCGGATATTCCGCCGCCAGGCGCAGGAGAACCTCTGCCAGGGCCGCGCAGGTTGGGCAGGCAAAATCAGAATAGACGGTGATGATCACCGGGGGTATTTTCGGGCCGAGCAGGTGGTCGTATTCCCATTCGCCGGCGCGTGGAAAAATCGAGGCGGCGCTGGCATCGGGCGTTGGCTGGGCCGAGACGCGCCGGCATTGCGCGGCAGGGGATTGGGGCGCGAACGTGGCCGTCGGGGGGAAGGTTGGCAGGGGAATGGGAGTCGGAGTCTGTTGCGGTGGCGCGGCGCAGGCAGAAAGGGCCAGGCAGAGCAGGCAGAAAATCCAAAGTGGGCGCATCACTTTTTGTCAATCCATTTCTTCTAAAGCGGCTTGTAACTGGGCAAAGGAACTCATGCGCTCGATTCGGTCTAGAAATTCTTTCAGGGTGGCGCTGCGGGCGCGTAGTTCGCGCACGGCGGGGCCGATTGGGTCTTCGCCGGCGGGGCCGCCGGGAGTATCGGCATAGGCGCCGTAGAAGGCGAAATAGGCCTGGTTGAGTTTGCGAATTGGGTAGCCACGCGCCCAGAAAATCTGGCGGCGCTGTTCGAGGTAGGCTTCGGCTTCGTCGATTTTGCCTTCCTCGAGTAGTTGGTCGGCTTGCAGGCGGGTTTTGTACATTTCTTGGCGAAAGTTAAAGGGCGGCGGGAAGGTATCGGGTCCGATGGGGCCGCTTATAACGGAAGCCAGTTGCTCGGTCGGGTTGTAGCGGCGCAGCATTTCGGGGTAGTAGCGTTCCATTAGCAGGCGTCCGATTTCGTTGCCAGCGATGGATGCGGTCGTCTCGTTCATGGTGCGTACTTCGGGCCGTTCAAAGTAATACCGACCAAGCGGTTTGTAACCCAGGTAGATGTGAATCCATTCGTGGGCGATGGTGTCGCTGAGCCAGCCGAGGGCGGTGGTGCGCATGACCATTGTGGGGTAAAGGGCAATGCCGCCCACCGGCACAACCAGCGATGAGACGTTCATGCTGGCATCAACTTGCGCTTCGAGTTGTTCGGCCTGTTCAGTGGTCAGGTTGGGGTCGAGCAGATAACTGGTTTCTTGCTGAATGGCGGCGCGTGATGAGACGACCAGGTTTTGCGGCAGGGGCGTGATGTGATACAACACCCAGGGCATGGGTTGGCCGCCCAGCGTCAGGCCGAGTTCGCGCAGGATTTCGGTCACTTGCATTTCGAGGGTGGCTTCGGCGTAGGGGGCAATGGCCTGGTAGCGGCGGGTGAGTTCGTTGAGGTGGGCGCGCTGGCTGGCGCTGGCGGCCCGGGCATCTTCAATGGTTGGGTCGGCGTAGATGCGGTCAATTTCCTGCTCGATTTGTTCAAGTTCTTCTACCAGGCGCAGGTATTCGCGCACGGTGGCAATCTGGTTGTTCGAATCGAGATAACGCGGCGCGCCGAGGGCCGATTGCCCGAGTTTGACCCACAGAGCGTTGAGCGTCCAGGAGGTGTAGTCGAAGGCATTATCCTGAGAAAGTTTATGGACTTTCTCGCGCAGGGTGAGCGGCCAGGGGGTGCTGGCGTTGGCAAGCAGAAGCAGCAACAGGCACAGGATGGAATTGAAAATTCGTAAAAGCATGGGCAGATTATAGCCGAATCATAAACAGGGCGGGTATAATGATGTTGGACGCGCCAACACGCCGAAACCCATTTGCGCGCCAACGGAGATTTTTTGAATGCCGATCCCGCTCAAAGCGGGGGAGGTACTGCGTGACCGCTACACCATCCGCGAGCGCATCGGTCAGGGAGGCATGGGTAACATTTACCTTGCTGATGACCGCGTGCTGGCCGGGCGGCGTTGCGCGCTTAAGGAAGTTGAGCATGATCGCAGCCTCCCCAAGAAAATCCTGAGCGAAGCCCGCGAGCAATTTTTGCGCGAGGCGACTGTTCTCGCGCGCCTCGATCACCCGAACCTGCCCAAAGTCTCCGATTT
>DAOUML010000131.1:0-7335 GCA_034411635.1 Anaerolineales bacterium | reverse complement strand
GTTGGTGCCATGCGGCCCCTGCCCATCGGGGATGAGATAGCCGTTCTCCTCCAGCCTGCGGGTGGAATTTTGCACGGCGCGTTCGGAGTAACCGGTTTTGCGGGCGACCAGGTCGACGGAGGGGTAGATGTTGCGTCCACTCTGGTCGGCGTGGTCTGCATAGGCCAGCAGGACGTATTTCTCGGCGCGGGTGAGCGCGTCGCTGAGTTCCAGTTGCCAGGTGAGTCCCATCAGTAGTCCGCTCATCGTTTACCCCCTGAAAAGAGTGCGCACAAGCAAAGATTGCATTGCGTAATGGTATACTTGCAGAAGGTTTTGGATGCCTTGACTGCACCCGTTTTGATTGCCGCCGGATTGCGCCCGGCGGCGATTGTATTTTTAATCATCGTAGTCTCCATAGTTGGAATAAGCGAATTCATGCCTGGACAGCCAAAGAAAACGATAAAGCCAGCTGGCATTGGCATGCCCCATGTTATGGGCGATTTTGTCGAGCGGGACGCCGCGCTCGGTTTCATGGATGGCATAGGTATAGCGGCAGATGTGAGAGTTCAGGCAGTCGAGACCAGCCTGCTCGGCCAAACGTTGTAAGATGCGTTGTCCGGCGCGCAGACTCAAGGGTCGATACTGTCCGGCCTGGGCGATCACCCAAATCTGCGGGATGTCTGCTTCAGGACGCCGCGCCAGCCATTCGCGCAGAGTCTGAATGGCTGGGTCGCTCAAGTCAACCCGTCTGTCTGTGACCTGCAACTGGCTTTGCTCCAGTTGCAGGTCACAAACGCGTAGTTGAATTGCTTCAGAGAGTCGCAACCCGGTACGGAGCAGAAAAAGTAGCAGCAGCGCATCCCGCTGAGCGGTCAGGCCACGCGCGCTGCCCTGAGTCGACAAGTTTCGCTCAATGACAAAGTGCAGACCCTCCAACTCGTCATCGTTCAGCCAGCGCGGAGCAGGTCGGTGTCGCTGAACAAATTGGAAGTCAGGGCTGGCCTGAAGCGCATGATCATTCAGGAACTGCGTGTAAGCACGAAGGGCAGCCAGGCGACGATTGATGGTGCTGGGCTGATAGCCCAGGTTGAGTAGTTGCTGGCGATAGGCGGCGATGACTTCTGAGTTCAGGGCGGCAGGGGTGAGGGCAGTACCGTGAGACTGTAGCCATTCGGCGAACCGTCCCAGGTCTGCGATGTAGCCTGCCCGCGATGCGGGCCGAAATCCCTGGGCAGTCAGGTGGGCATCAAAATCGCGAAAATCCACGCTTATTCCTGTTCCCAGATCGAAAGTACATGTTGTTTTGGCGGCCAGGCCTGAACAATGCGTTCGCTGAGTGGCCGCAAAATTCGGCGAAACTGATTAGTTTTTTCGAATGAAAATTTTTCAGATTCGATAGATAATCCTTCTTTTTTTAGCGCGTCGACCTCTTTTTGGACAATCTGCATATCCAGTTCGGGGCTGTTGACGTGCCTGGATAAAAGATACAACTCATACAAGGCGTTGTATACAAAGTAGACACGTTTATATTGATGTCCCAGGTACAGGTTTTCGTCCACCCAGCGTCTTTGGGAAAGCGTCAGCGTCCCCTTATCCTGAAATATGCTGAGTAATTCAGTCACTTTGGAATTCTCAGGGAAGATGCGATGATATAGATTGATAGCTCGGAAGTAAACGCGTTGGGCATCTGGCATCTGCAAATCAAGATCCTGATCATTCTGGTTGAATAATCCTGCCCGGTCGATAAACATATCGTTGACAAAACTGTTGTCTGGTAATCCCAGCCCTGATGAAGCCCAAAATTCCAAACCTGAACGGGTCTGGACTACAATGCCCCAAGAAGACGGTCGTCCAGTTCTCATGCAGATAAAGCCTGGCGCATTTACTGCCCCAAGCAAAATGACATTGGGTTGACGGCTGTCGGCGGATAGGACTTCGTCAAAACCAAGTTCTGAAGCGGTCAGGGCATACAGGTTGGGTAAGGTGTTTGCGTTCATTTTTTCTCCTGAAAGTTTGATGAGGTGGGAGTAAGATGGATGAATTACCAGAGCGACAAAACATGCTCAGTGGGGGGCCATTGTTTTACCAGCCGCTCGCTGAGCGGGCGAACCAGGTCACTGAACTGTTCGATTTTCTCGAGGACATACTCCTCGGCTGGTACATGATGACCACTGACGCGCACGGCTGTCTGGAATTTTTGCACGGCGCGCTGGTCGAGGCCGGGTTGCTCGCCGAGACTGGCCAGCACATCCAGCGCGGCATAGGTCAGGTAGGCATACGAGAGTTCGTGGTAGTCGCTGCCTGCGAACAGCATCCGGTCGACCCTATTGTGTTGCGTGATGGTCAGGGCGCCGCCATCGTGATAGATAGCCCATAGTTCGGCCACCAGGCGGTCTTCTGGCAGTATGCGCCGGTAGAAATTGAGCGAACGGAAATAAGCGCGCTGTTTTTTGGGCAAGTGCTGGAAGATTTGTTTATCAGCCAGGCTGAACAGACCGAGGTTGCGGTCGATTTCGTCCTCCCAGACGGTGTTGTCTGTGAGCCCCTCGCCTTCGCGCCCCAGCGGGGCCCACAGGGCCAGGTTATCTCCGTTGCGCACCACGACACCGTTGTAGAGCGGGCGTCCGGTTTTCATGCAGACAAAGCCGGGGGCCTGCACCACGCCCTGAACGGGGTCGTCCGGGTTGTGATAGCCCATGTCTGCGCTACTCACGGCGTGCAGTTTCGTAAACAAGATCGGTAACATAGTTTTGTTTCTCCTTTTGCTTGATTTTTTGGTGACTAAAAATTCAGCGGCGAATTTTTGCTAACCAGAAATTAGAACTCCCAGTTGCCGAGGATTTCGTCGGCGGCGCGCTGGATTTCGTCGGTTTCTGAGGTGGCCGGGGTGCTTTGGCCCATGCCGCCGCTGCGCAGGGCGGTTTTGAGGGCGGCCATGCGCTCGCCTTTGGGAACGGACTGCCACCAGGCCAGGATGTCTGCGTCGTGATCTGGGTGCAGCCAGCCCGCAATGGCGATGCGCACGGCGCGGGTCTGGTTTTTGGGGCGTCCGCGGGCCATTATTTGCGCTTCATCAACAGTAGTTTGTACAGCCCGCGGGCGATGGACAGGACCGGGTCATCGGCCACGACGGCTTTGCCATCGAACTGGCGCGTCAGGGCATTTTGCAGCAGCACAGCCCCGCCGCCCACCACCAGCACCCGCGCGAAGCGTTTGGCAGCGTTGCCCCAGCGTTTTTCAATCTCACCGTTGACCTCGCGGGCCCAGACCGGCAGGGCTGCGCTGACATCCAGCCGCCTGGCGCGCAGGGCCACGTCCAGTTCACCCAGCGAATAGTTGCCGCCGGGGTTGAGCAGTTCGAGCAGACGGCGCACGCCGACTGTGCGGCCCGCGGTGAAACGCTCGACCGGGGCGCGGTCACGGACGACCAACATTTCGAGGGTGTTGAATCCCACCGAGAGAATGCCGACTTCAGATTTGAGCAATTCGGCCCGATCGGGGATGAACTGGCCGGTATCGTCCAGAACGTGGTCGAACAGAGCGCCGACGGGCTGGGGCGTGAGCTTTACTTCGGCGATTTCGACCTGGTAGGGAATTCCATCCGCCTGCCAGGCGTGCGGGCCTTTCAACCATTTGCGTACCTGATTGGCGTATTCGCGGGAAATGTCGCCAGACATCATTTGCAGCGGCAGGCCAACCATCATGGAAATCGGCAGGTGGATGGGGCCGTGTGCCTGCTGGTAGCGGGTCAGTGAGCCGTACAGCAGAGCAACCATCTCCGGCGCGCCGGTCAGGCGATCGAAGTCCATGTTTTCGACCGGGCGGCCATAGTCATGCGCGCCCTCACCGACGTAGAACGAGCCATGCCCGGTCTGGATTTCGAGTGGACGTTGGCGCTGGCGCAGTCCATCGATGTTCAGCAGGTGGCTGCTGCCGTTGGTGGCAATCTGGGAAAGCGTTTGCAGGCCACCTGGGCCGCCGTACAGTTTGTTGGCCCCCATGCCGAGGTCTTCGCCGAGGGGGAAGGTGGTGTCAGTTGTTTCCATTTTTGGGATTCTCCTTTTCTGGATGGCTTTCGATTGCTTCAATAAGAATGGGGTCGCCGGGGGTAATGCGGGCGCGGCCTTCGTTGAGGGCGGCGATGACGTATTCGAACAACAAAATCAAGGCCTCGCCTTTGGCATACCCAAAGAGGAGCAGAAAATCTTTACGACAAAGGTACAGCAGCAGATCGTGGTTATCGTTGGAGATACGATAGGTTGCGTTTTTCAGCGGCGCATCGGCAGGCCTGGGCAGAGGCGCGGCGCATTCAGATGTTTCACTCATATTTTTTGCCTGACGACTGAGGCAGGAAGCAGGCAGTTCGAGGCGGAGGTTGTCGTACGCCTCGCGCGCATAGTACAGCATGGCGTCTGCCAATTGGGACATGGTGACTGCATTCTGTCGGGCCTGTTTGCGCAGATAGTCTCGAATAGCATCGTATCGCTCGTGAAATTCATAGGGAATGCGGAAGGTGCGAGGGGCAAGGTTCGTCATACCGGGATTTTCCTCTCGTTTTCGGGTTGGTTGGGTTGGTTGGGGCTGGTTGGGGTTGGTTGGGCTGGTCGGTTGGTCAGCAAAACTGCCAATTTATCGGTCATGTACAGTCCGTTGGCTCGTTGTGGGTCATTCCAGGCCCAGCCACGCATGCGCCAATCAGTCTGCAAGCGTCGCGCTTCCTGCTGCCCCACTCCCAGCAAGATCAGTACTTCACGCGACAACTTGCCGTTATGCAGGCCCCTCGCGCGCTCAAACAAGTTGCGCTCGGAATCTGTAATCACCGGCAATACGCGCTCCGGGTTGCCCAGGCCCGACCCGTCCACCCAGTAAGTCTGGATGGGGCCGTGCCGCGAACTGATCGCCAGCCCAGGCCGGGATTCGGAGATGCGCTCCGCGCCGCGACAGCCCATGCGCTCGGCCATCTGGGCGTTGCGTACCCGGAAGCATAGGCTCATCCCAACCTGGTCGCGGACAGGGCCAAGCAGGTCTTTGGTGAATTCCTGGGCGGCGAAGACAAAGTGGATTCCGAACTTGCGTCCACGCCAGCCGAGCGTGGCCAGCGCCTGGCCCATCTGTCCTTTTGCGCCGCCCAGGGCAGTCAGCACCGAACTGGCTTCGTCCAGTACGACCAGCATGCGCGGCAGCGGTTCGTTCCCTTGCTTGACCATGAGCGCGTTGTATTCGCTCAATTTTTGCGGACGCTCCGGCGTGCCTTTGAACAATTCGGCCCGGCGGTCGCACTCGGCGATGGCCTGTTCGATCAGGCCGAGCGCATCTTGCGGGGAAGTCGCAATCGGGGCGGCCAGGTTGGGGTGGTTGTCCAGCAGCCCGAATGTGGCCTGGTCAATGTCGGACAGGAGCAGCCGCATGTCGTCGCGGATGGCCTGCATTGCCAGAGATTGCAGGAAAATGCTTTTGCCGGAGCCGGTTGCGCCCAGCACGGCCAAGTGCAGCAGCGCGTCCCAATCCAGCAAAACTGGCTGGCCGGTGAATCCCTGGCCGACTGCCAGTTTTCCGCGCGGCACATCAAAAGGAAGTTCAATCTTGCGCGGCAGTTTGGGCAGCGCCGAGAGCAGGACGACATAGCGGATACCGGAATGGTTGGAGAGATAGACTGGCATGCCGCCCAGGTCGGTGGAGAGCTGGTGCAGCAGGTCGGGGCGGGTGTAGGGGGCGTGGTCGCCGAGTTTGCTGGTGTCGAGCACGGCTATCAGCGGGGTCATCCCGGCCAGGCGAGTGATGTAGAAGTCGCTGAAAACCGGGGCAAGTTTGCGGCGGATGAGCGCATTGCGCAGTTTGTGCGAAACACTCTCGGCCAGTCTCATTTCACGATGGGAGATGGTGATGGGGGTCATGGTCTCTCCTTTCATTCTGCATTCTGCATCACCTGCACTGCATCCGCAGCGCGGTGCAAGTGTCATCATTCTTCATTCAACTCGTCCTGCATCGCATCGCGCGCAATGCCGGGGATGACATCGCCGAGCAGGGGTCGCGCCTGGTCAGGCGGCAAAACCTGAATGGATTGGGTTGGCGCAGGCAGGCTGGCCTGTTCAGTCATTTTCTGGGCGATGGCCTGGCGCTGCGGCCTGGGAGGCATGCCTGCCGCGCCGCGCGTCGCCAGGTCGACGAGTTGGTCGCGGCTGGTGGTGGCGGCTTGCATTTCGGGCGGTGCCAAGATCGGGGCTTGTGGGCGTCCGCTGGACATATCCAGCACGGGGCCGGGGTTGCGGTCTGCGTCGTAGACGGTTGCGCCGGTGATGATGATCGGGGCGTCGCCGCGCAGGTCGCGTTGGATTACCCGAACCTGGCTCCAGCGCCAGGCCAGGGCCAGGCTGAAGACTAAAACGACGACCACGGCGGCCCAGGGCGTCACTGCCCAGACCTGATTCATGAGCCGCTCGCGTTCCAGGGCCAACTCTACCGACACAGACTCGGCATACAGCGCAGTCGCCTTTGCGGAGGCGGCAGCCGCTTCCACTGTCCCGGTGTACTGCGGGGTGGGTGTCCATTGTTCAGCGATTTCAGTTTTTGCAACGGATGTTGATGTGGCGATAAATGCTGCCGTAGCGCTGCCGCTCTGGTGGGTCGCGCTGATTGCCGCCTGCTGCGTGACGACGGCCCAGGTTGGGGCCAGGTAGGTGGCGGTGAGATGAGCAGCAACCTGATACGATGAAGACTGCAGCGCGTTTAGCGTTTCTTGCATTTCAATGTTTTTCTGGATAAGTTCGACCGGATTGGGAGTAGCGCTGGGCGACGGGGAAGCACTCGGAATTGCTGCGCGTTGCTCGGTCAGGTCGGCTCTGTCTGCGCAGGCCGCGAGCGTGATAACCAACAGGGCGATGAATGGCAAAACGAGGCGTTTCATGGGCTTGTCCAGGGGAAATCGTCGTCGGCATCGGTCTGGAGTGATTCCAGTTCGTATCGAGGGCGGAAAACCGAATCGGATTCTGCGGGTCGGGATTGCTGCGGCTGGTTGCTCATCGCCTGAACCAGCAGAGCGGTCATCAGCGCGGGCAGCATGGCGTTGGCGTCTGGTTGCTGGATTTGCTGTTGTCCCCAGTTTGCGTTCGGGCCGGAGACCCAGCGCGACTGCGATGTCTGGCGGGTGCGCCAGAGCAGGTAGCCAATCACGCCGAGCGCAGCCAGCAGCAGGAGCGACAGGATTGCGATGATGATCAGATTCCCGGCACTTGCAATCTGGACGGCTTTACCAACTTCAATCATGGCCTGGGCCTGTTTGGCGCTGGCGTAGGATTGCGACATGGAGGGCAGCGCGAACAGGAGGGCGAGGATGAGGAGGATGATCACGGCAAG
>DAOUML010000130.1:0-3608 GCA_034411635.1 Anaerolineales bacterium | reverse complement strand
AAGCCCTGAACAACGCCTTTTGGCGCAGCACAGGGCTTGAAAGTATTGCCGAACGATACAACCAACTACGTTATTCTCATTGAACCGCCGGATGCGGACCCGCATGTCCGGTGGTGTGAGAGGGAGCGGTTAGCCACCGCTCCCTACTCGATTTCTTGAAATCTGTTGCGTCTTTTGCTGTTGCCGCCAGATTAAGAATTTGTTCTGTGGATGAGGGGGTTTTCATCAGTTTGATGTGCGCATCGACAAGCGCGGCCAGGAGTGAAGAATCTGCTTGTGGGAAATCGCCTTGCGCCGTGTTTTTTTCATTGCGAAAAAGCCATTCGCGGAGATTCTTTTCTCCACGCCAATCTCCGCTAATCATTATTTTGCCCTGGTTTTGTAACTGCCCGATTACCCTGCTTCCCGGTCTCTTTCGGCCAGGCTCAGGGCATGCGTTTTCTTCTGGCGGGAGAGGGTGGGGAGTTACCTGAGTCCAATACAACCAGAATTGAGAGAAGCCATGCTGTCCATTGGGCTGCGCGGTTTCAAAAAGGTGCCTGACCCAAAGTTCGGATAGTCCCTGGGCAAGCCCAAAGCCGCTGACATCTATTTTAGGCGGGCATTCGCGGTCAAATTTATCTTCGTACCAGATTTCCCAGGCCGCAGAGTCGAGAGGATTTGTTGTCATCAGCGCAATTATAACCATTGCGCGCCAGTTCCGCTTGACATAATTTGGAAATGAGTGTATATACACATATTATGTTTAAAGACTTATCCAAAGAAAAATTATATGAGTTCGCGCGCCAGGCCGTGCCATGCGTGGGATTCAATACCCGCCGCGCCACGCGGCTGGTTAGCCAGTATTACGACAAAATGCTTGCGCCGGTGGGAATCCGCTCGACGCAGTATTCGCTTTTAAGTTTGCTCTCCATGATGGGCGAAGCGCCAATGCAGGAAGTGGCGCATGTGCTGGCGATGGACAGAACCACCCTGACCCGCAACCTGAATCCGCTCTTGCGCGAGGGGCTGGTCGAGGTCAGGGTGGGCAGCGACCGCCGCGCCCGTCTGTTGCGTCTGACCGCGAAAGGACAGTCCACGCTGGAGAAGGCGACTCCTTACTGGCAGAAGGCGCAATCGGGCATTGTGGATGAAATCGGCGCGGAGCAATGGGACGCGCTAATGCGCGGTTTGCATCAAATTTCGATCATTGTGGAAAATTCGGAGGAGAATCCATGAATCAATCCAAACCCAATTGGCTGAACGAGAAAGAATATCCGTTCAAGGCGCATTATTTCAAAACCCCGCAAGGTGAAATGCACTATGTGGACGAGGGCAGCGGCGACCCTATCGTCCTGTTGCACGGCAACCCGGGCTGGTCGTTTGAGTACCGCGAAATCATCAAGGAAATGTCGAAGACCCGGCGCTGTATCGCGCCTGATTACATCGGCTTTGGACTATCTGACAAACCTGCCGATTGGGATTACCTGCCCATCAACCATGCCCGGCATGTGCAAGATTTGCTTAACAGCCTGAACCTGGATAACATCACCTTCGTATTCAACGATTGGGGTGGGCCAATCGCCATGTCTTATGCCATTCAATACCCTGAAAAAATCAAAAAACTGGTGGTCACCAATTCGTGGTTCTGGCCTGTCAAGCACGTCCCCAATTTCGTCAACTTTAGCGGCCTGGCGGGCGGGCCGATTGGAAAATTTTTCACGATGAACTTCAACGTAATGGGAAAAATCCTTTCCACGGCTGCCTATGGCCCCCGGAAAAAGATGCCCGAAGAAGTGAGAAAGCATTACTATATGCCCCATGCAGAGAGAAATGCCCGCATTGGCACCTGGGTTTTTCCGCGCGAGATCATCGGCTCGACGCCGTGGCTGGAAACGTTGTGGGCGCAGCGCGAAAAAATTCGGCGCATTCCCACCGCCATTGTCTGGGGCGATTCGGATATCGCCTTCAAAGAAGGCGAACTCAAAGTGTGGACCGACCTGATGGAGAATCACACCCTGACAGTTTTGAACAAAATCGGTCATTATCCGCCCGAAGAAGCGCCCGAAGAAGTTATCAAGGTTTTGCGCATGAACCCAACTGCAGAGAACGCCATTGCGAAAGAATTATGAGCCAGGGCCAAAAGGATAGAAGATAAAAAATGAAAACCCTCGTCTTCGCTCCCGAAACCATCAATATCGCCGAAACATCACGCATGGTCGAAATTGCTAAAGCCGTGCGCGAACGCTTCCACTGCATCTTCTTCGGCTACACCGACAAGTTCTCCCATCTCATCACCGAAGCCGGGTTCGAGTTCCGGCGCATGGAACCCTGGCTGACCGAGGCCAAAATCGAACATCTCTGGAGGGCAGACCGGGGCGAGACGTTCAGCAATCCTTTCAGCGTGGATTATCTGCGTCAGCGGGTGGAAAGCGAAATCCGCCTCTTTCGAGACCTCGAACCGGTTGCCGTTGTGATGGGTTTTACCCTGTCTGTGGCGTTATCGGCGCGCGTGGCCGGCGTGCCATTGGTGTACGTCATGCCTTTCCCGCTGACCCGTCCCTTTCTTGATGCGGGAATGACCGAATGGCCCGATATGTTTGATTATCCCATCTTGCGCATCATCCCCCAAATCTGGCGCAAACGCTGGATCACTCATTTCTTCAAGACAACAACCTTATGGATTGGCCCGTTTCATCAATTATCAAAGGAATACAAAATCAGGCCCATCAAAAAGATGCTTGACCTGCTTGAAGGCGACTACAACCTGATCACCGACATCCCAGACCTGACGGGCGTCAAAGACCTGCCGCCAAACTGGCGTTATGTCGGCCCCATTTTCGCCCACCTGAGCGGAGAGGCGCCTGCCGAAATTTTGAACCTGCCCAAAGACAAACCGCTCATTTACTGCGCGATGGGCAGTTCGGCCAACCGCGCCATCCTGCGCGCGGTGCTGGAAAGTTTCGATGGAATGCCTTACACCGTCATCGCGCCGATGAAGGCTCACTTTGAAAAAGAAAAACTGCGCGTTCCGGCCAATGTTTTGCTGTACGATTGGCTGCCCGCGCACAAGGTCAACCCGCTGGCGGATGTTGCCGTTATTCACGGCGGACAGGGAACTGTGCAAACCGCCTGCGCATCTGGCACGCCCTTTGTGGGCATCGGTTTACAGCCCGAACAGGAAGCCAATATCGATATGATTGCCCGCCAGGGTTGCGCCATTCGTTTGAGCAAACGTCGCTTTACCCGCGCCAAACTACTCGAATCGATTGAGTTTTTGCTGAACGATGCCCATGCGCGCCAACGCGCCAAAGAGATCCAGGCCCTTTCAACTGCCTGGGATGGCACCAAAAACGCGGCAGAATTTTTGATTCAATTGTTTGATCCTACGCCCAAATGACGCATTTCGCGGTACAATCCAACCTGTTTGTGAACCAGCCAGCGGCGAAGCCGGTGAAAATCCGGCACTGTCGCGCAACTGTGAATCTGGGTTCGAGCATCGACTGTTGATGAAGCAATCTCGACCCCGGTAAGTCAGGTCGCCCGCTCTGGTTCGTTCGTCCACTTCTCGCGGAAAGGAGGTGGGGAACAGTCCAGAACCGGATTGACTCTCCAGCCTCCCCAGCCCT
>DAOUML010000129.1:0-16425 GCA_034411635.1 Anaerolineales bacterium | reverse complement strand
GCGACTTTCAAGTCGCGTTTAGAGTAAGGCATTTGAGAATTCGCTTTCAGGCGACATAAATGTCGCCCTACGAATATCAGCTCGTAGGCAGTTACATTTAATTTCACAAGACCGGTGCGCGCGCGCCACAAGTTGGCATGCTTGCACCCAAAAATACGGCCTTCTTCTTTCGGTTTTATGTTTTTATATTTGTCATGTGGATGATAATTTGGACGTTATCTTGGCTGAGCAACCAATCAGATAGGGCAAGTGCTCAATCGCTATGCCAAAGAAAGCAGAATTCGCTCCCAAGAGGCCGCAGATTGCTTTGCCTGTTTAAAGGGATGCTGGTTAGGTAGTATGGAACAGAATGTAACCTGGAGAGCGCCGAGGAAATTATTTTTTGTTATGTTCAGTTTGCTGTTTCTGGGCGGCTTGCTGGGCTTGTCAAGCCGGGTCGATTCGGTGGTGAATTTTGCCGACCCCAACCTGGAAAAAGCCGTACGGGAGAAGATAAACCAGCCAAACGCCCCAATAACCCGCCTGGATGTATTGGCAATCACCGAACTCGATGCTTCGGGGCGCGAAATCAGGCGATTGGAAGGCATCGAGACTCTGAATCGGCTGACCGTGCTCAATCTGGCCAATAATGCGGTTGAAGACCTTTCGCCGCTGGCAGATATGGGCATGCTGGTCGAACTGAACTTACAAAACAACCGGATAACTGATCTGGATGCTATTAATTTTGACCATATCAAACGCCTGCCCATCCGTTCTCTAAACTTGCGCGATAATTTCATAGAAAACATTGAGTCCCTGTCCGATTTTTATGTTTTGGAGAAGTTGAATCTTAGGGGAAATCGAATCAGAAATGTTGAACCGCTTACGGGTTTAACCGGCCTTGTTTATCTGAACATTCATTCCAATCCGGTCATAATTGGTCTGGATTCGCTGTCAAATCTCCAGAATTTGCAGACGCTGATTATGAGGAATGTTTTCATAGGCGAGAATTCTCACTTTTTAGCAAGCCTGGAAAAACTCCAAAAGTTGAACATCCGCAATTCATCAATTGCTGACTTGTCTGTCCTTGCCACCTTGATGCAATCTGGCTCTCTGCAGGACAATGTCGAAGCGGGTGTTTATGCTTATGTCGATTTGCTTGAGAGCGAGATGCCCGATAACGGCAGTGATTCGTACTTGAGTTTAAGGAGATATTGGGACAATATCTCCTATACCTACCCCATCAACCTGCCATATTATCCTGATTCAGTCGGTCCTCCGTTGTTTTCACATCAAAGCGGTTTTTATACAAACGGGTTTTATTTGACGATTTCAACAAAAGAGTCGGAC
This sequence comes from Anaerolineales bacterium, assembly GCA_034411635.1. GTDB lineage: Bacteria > Chloroflexota > Anaerolineae > Anaerolineales > Villigracilaceae > UBA8950. The sequence continues at coordinate 15,096 of DAOUML010000129.1, read as the reverse complement.
GAAATGATTTACTATACGTTAGACGGCTCTGATCCATCATTTAATTCACAGATGGAGATGATGGGTACTACGAAATCTTATACCGAACCCATCTTTATTCAGGATAGAACTGACTTGCCGAACCAGTTATCCAGTATCGTGACAGATAAATGGAGACAACACATTCCATCTGAAAATGTATTCAAGGGAACAGTTGTGCGTGCCATTGTTGTTGATGGCGCAGGTAATCGGAGTAATGCGCTGACCCAAACTTATTTTGTGGATACGGAAAAGTATATGCGTTACTCCTTTCCGGTCGTTTCAATTGTTACCGATGCCGATAACTTGTTTGATGACGAGATCGGCATCTACACATTCGGGAACCTGTATCAGAATATTTATCCTGATGAACCCTGGGAAAACCCCGCCAACTTTACGCAACGTGGACTGAAGTGGGAACGCCCCGCTTCTTTTGAGATGTTCGGCGTGGATGGTGAGATGTTGCTTGCGCAAAACATTGGCTTGCGAATTCATGGCGGTTACTCGCGTGCTTTTTCCCCAAAATCTCTCCGTCTGGTAGCAGGCGATGAATATGACGAAGCGGATTTAATCCAATATGATTTCTTTCCTCGATTAAATAACCGCTTGAATGAAGGAAGAGCGGATTCTTTCAAAACGCTGATACTAAGAAATGGTGGTAATGACATTGGTCGGGCTTTGTTTCGGGATGCCCTGGCCCAAAGCCTTTTGGAATCCACTCATTTGGATATTCAAGGATACCAGCCGGTTATTCTCTTTATCAATGGGGAATATTGGGGAATTCATACCATTCGTACAAGGTACGATGAGCAATATTTCCAATCTTATTACGGCATAGAACCAGACGAATTGGTTGTTTTTGAAAGGGGAATGGATTTTGTCCGCTTGGGGAGCAACACAGATGATGGAAATAATTTTTCAAACCTGTTTAGGTTGCTTGATGAAAACTATTCCCAAAATTCTTTTGCTACACCAAGTTCATTAACCGATGACAGAATTTATCAGCAGGTTGCCGCCAGGGTTGATATTGATAATTTTATCTCGCACTTTGTGGCCCAAACCTATTTCGATAATACTGATTGGCCCAGAACCAATGTTTTCACATGGGCCAAGACAACCAACTTGAGCGACTCAGAAGCAGGCATTTCCTATGGGCATGACGGTCGGTTGCGCTGGATGATTACAGACGTTGATTTTGGATTCATTAACCCGGAGCATAATAATTTGAAACGTTTAATAGTTGAACTTGATAATGAACCCTCAACATATATTTTGCGCGCATTATTGAAAAATGAAGAATTTAAAATAGCATTTATCAACCGCTTTGCAGACTATCTTAATACAATCTTCCACGAGGAGGTTGTCGTCGGCAAGGTCAATGAATTCGAGAAATTATATCTTCCAGAGATAGAAGAGCATATTCAGCGTTGGGGGGTGCCAGGAAGGTCTCTGGCTTCCTGGCGTAAAAATGTTGATTCGATTCGCAACTTTGCTCTTGCGCGGCCCGGCTACCAGCGGCAGCATATTCTTGAGCAATTTAATCTGCCGGGTGTTGCCAGCGTGACTCTACAGGCGGACCCCACACAGGGATACATCCAAATCAATAGCATTGATATTCGCGAAGGCGTGGTTGGCGTTGACAACCCGGCAAACTGGTCAGGAATTTATTTCCAGGGCATACCCGTTACAGTCACCGCCGTGCCGGCCCCTGGCTATCGCTTTGCGAGTTGGCAGGAAACGGGTTCTACACAAGAAACCCTACCCCTGCTTTTGACAGAAGACATTAGCCTGACTGCTCAGTTTGTAACCACAGAGTAAAGCAAACATGCCAACATCTTTCCCAGGCCGCCTTGCCCTCCTCCAGCGCGTCGTTCCCACCTACCGCGCCCCGTTTTTTGACCATCTCGCCTCCGCTTGCGCGGGCGGGCTGTCGGTCTTTGCCGGGCAACCCCTACCGGTTGAGAGCATTGCCACTGCCAGCCACCTGCAAAGCGCCCAACTCGTCGCGGCCCAAAACCTGCACATCTTCAACCCACAGCACCCGCTCTACTTCTGCTATCAGCGCGGCCTGCTCAACTGGCTCGAAACCTGGAATCCCGACGCGCTCATCCTCGAAGCCAACTTCCGCTACCTTGCCAGCCCCGCCGCCATGCGCTGGATGAAAAAACGCGCCCGCCCCGTCATCGGCTGGGGACTGGGCGCGCCGCTCAGCAGGGGGCTGCTTTCTCACCTGCGAACCAATTTTCTGAAACAATTTGACGCGCTTGTTGCGTATAGCGAGCGGGGCGCGGAACAATACGCGGGCGTAGGATTCCCGTCAAATCGGATTTTCGTCGCCCCCAACGCCGTCGCCGCCAAACCGGCCCATCCGCTCCCCGCCCGCGCGGAACGATTCGACCCTCAGCCTGTCGTCCTCTTCGTTGGGCGTTTGCAAACCCGCAAGCGGATACCCGCCCTCCTGCAAGCCTGCGCCGCCTTGCCCGAACCGCTTAAACCCCGCCTGGTCATCATTGGCGAGGGGCCTGATCGAAAAAACCTCGAATCGCTCGCCGCCCAAACCTACCCCGCCGCCGAATTCCCCGGCCCTTTACACGGGCCGACTCTACGCCCCTACTTTGAATCCGCCGACCTGTTCGTTTTACCCGGCACCGGCGGCCTGGCCGTGCAGGAAGCCATGACCTACGGCCTGCCCGTCATCGTCGCCGAGGGAGACGGCACCCAAAACGACCTCGTCCGCCCCGGTGCCAATGGCTGGCTCATTCCCCCGGATGATGACCCCGCCCTGGCGGCAGCCCTGCGCGAAGCCCTGTCCGACGTGGCCCGCCTGCGCCGCATGGGACGCGAATCCTATCGCATCGTTTCTGAAGAAATCAACCTCGAAAAGATGACAGCCGTCTTTTTGCAAGCCCTGGGGCAATCTTTTTAGCCGCCTATTGCCAGCGCAATCGTGCGAATGCTCAAACCCACAATCACCACGCCCACCAACACCATTAAAAACTTGAGTGGCAGGTGTTTGGTGATATAAGCCGCCATCGGCGCGGCAATGACCCCGCCGAGAAGCAAGCCAAGAATAACCTGCCAGTAATCAGCAAACTGAAGGGTTAATATAAAAGTAATTGACTGAGCCAGGGTGACAAAAAACTCAGAAAAATTAACCGTTCCGATTGAAACGCGCGCATTATTGCCGCGCGCCACCAGCGTTGTCGTTACCACCGGGCCCCAACCGCCGCCGCCAATCGCATCAAAAAATCCACCCACCAACCCAAGCAGACTGACATGTTTGACCGGCGTCTGGTTTTTGCGCACGCCCTTGAAGGCTTTATACAAAATAATCAATCCCATCACCAACAAATAGGCCGAAATCCAGGGCTTGAGCAGGTTGCCATCCAGCGAAGTCAGAATATACGCCCCGGTAACGCCGCCAAAAACGCCGGGAATAAGCAATTTTTTTGCCAGGCTCGTGTCGATATTTTTCAGTTTCCAGTGTGATGCGCCCGAAACACCGGTAGTGAAAACTTCCGCCATGTGAACGCTGGCACTGGCCGATGCCGGCGGAAGCCCCAGGCTAAGCAGGAAGGTATTGGAACTCACCCCATAAGCCATGCCGAGCGCGCCATCAATCATCTGGGCTACGAACCCAACCAGAATAAAGGCAAAAATATTCAGCCCTCCATACGATTGCGCGCCCTGCGGGCCCAAAAAAGCCCCCAAAGCACTCACAATCAGGGCCACGGCAGCCAAAAGGCCAAAAACAACCGGACGGGTAGAAATTTTTTTCATAGATTCTCCTTGTGAACATAATCTTGAGCGGAGCGCATCTCAGCGCAGCCAAAGGACGGATTGAACGCAATTTTTACATAGTACAATAAAGTCTATAGAAAAAGTATGCTTTTGAAAAAAATAAAAAACAGCTTCATGCCTCGCTTTCACGCCGGGCTTTCACCCGCTGGCAAACATCAGCAAGCGTGGTTTTATCCAACACCTTCGAAATGGCTGCGCGCACATCGAACATCACCATCCGCAACCCGCAACTGTTCTCGTCGGGGCAGCCGCATGGCTCATAAGCCATCTGACTAACGCACTTAACCGGCGCAATCGGCCCATCCAATATGCGCACGATTTGCCCCAGCGTAATCTGGTTTGCCGGGCGGGCCAGGTAATAGCCGCCGCCAACGCCCATTTTGCTATGTAAAATACCAGCGTTTTTGAGCGCCAGCAAAATTTGCTCCAAAAATTTTGCCGGAATTTTCTCTCGCGCCACAAATTCCTTAATCTGCACTCTGCGTGGCTGCTCATCTTCGCCTGGTTCAGCCAGCACCAACATTGCCCGCAAGCCATATTCGCCACGTTTGGAAAGCCGCATGAGAGATTCCTTTTTAATTTCTCGAAACTATATCAATTCGCTAGGGATTGTATAGTTTTGAGTATACTTCTAATTTTTTCTTCCGTCAACTTCAAATTTATGCAACCCAAAATAGTTGCCTGAATTATGATATGATTTTCCCCCGGCTGAAAACCCAGCCCATCACCCCACCAAAGAAGGAGAAACCCATTAACCATGAGAAAGTCGCTTTATATTTTAATTAGCCTTCTACTGATCTTAACGGCTTGCGCTGGGCCGCAACCCGCCCCCGGTAGCCAGGCCAACCCCCAAAGCGAGCCAACCCCCCAAAGCCAACCGGCAAAATTGCCTGTTGCGCGCCTGGCAGTGATCCCGGTTATTGACACTCTGCCTATGTTCGTTGCCCAGGCTGAAGGACTGTATGCCGCCTACGGCATCGAAGTCGAACTCATTCCCGTTGCCTCAGCCCCAGAACGTGACCAACTCCTCGCCGCCGGTCAGGCCGATGGCACCCTGAACGAAATTCTCTCGGTCATGTTCTTCAATCGCGAAAGCGTCCAGATGCAGGTCGTCCGCTATGGACACATGGCCGCCCCCGGGTTCGGGCATTTCTTCATCCTCGCCTCCGGCCAAAGCGGAATCAGCACCCCCGCCGAACTCGCCGATGTCGAAATTGGCATCTCGCAAGGAACCATCATCGAATACGTGACCGACCGCCTGCTCGAAAAAAACGGCCTGAGCGCCAGCCAAATAAAAACCACCTCCGTTCCGCGCATCCCTGATCGCATGGCCCTGCTCGGCAGTGGCGAACTCAAAGCCGCCGTCATGCCCGACCCGCTGGCCGCCCTGGCAGTTCAGCAAGGCGCAAAAATCGTTCTGGATGATACCCAGCACCCCCTCTACGGCGCATCGGTCATCTCCTTCCGCAAACAATTCATCGACGAAAATCCTGCCGTCGTAAGTTCCTTCCTGCGCGCCATTGAAGATGCCGTCATCCTCATCAACTTGCAGCCTGAAGCCTACGCCAGTCTGTTGGCCGAAAAACAAATCGTCCCGCCGCCCCTGCTCGATAGTTACGTCATCCCCCCCTTCCCCATGATGGGCGTTCCCTCCCAAATTGAATGGGCCGAAGCCGCGCGCTGGGCCCAAGAGAAAGGCCTGCTCGAAACCGCCCCAATCTACGAAGAATCTGTCACCGACCGTTACCTGCCCACCCTCATCATCCAGTAAAATCATAGGCTGAAGGTACACAATGCCCGTGGTCACAAATTGCGCGCTCATGCACTTATAAAAAACGCAATTTGTGACCGGGGCGGGTATAATCGCCTTCAACCCTTATGATTTCCATTCAAAACCTTCACTTTCAATACGGCGAAAGCATTATTTTTGAAAATTTCACCTGGGCCGTGCAGCCAGGCGAAACCTGGTCGGTACTTGGGCCATCGGGCTGCGGCAAAACTACCTTACTCTACCTGCTGGCCGGCCTGCGTCACCCCCAACGGGGAAAAATTGAAATCAACGGCCAACCGCTCACCCGCCCGCGCCCGCAAACCGGCCTTATTTTGCAGGACTTTGGACTGCTGCCCTGGGCCACCGTCCGTCAAAATGCCGAACTTGGGCTCCAAATTCGCACCTTTTATGGGGCCGATGGCGTTCACGCCCCACTCCAACCGTCCGCCGCCAAATCGGCCCATGCCTGGCTGGAGCGACTCGGCCTCGGCCCGGTTGCCGACCAATACCCCGCCCAACTCTCCGGCGGACAGCGTCAGCGGACAGCCATCGCCCGCACCCTGGCCCTGCAACCCGACCTGCTGCTGATGGACGAACCCTTCTCGGCTCTCGATGCCCCCACCCGCGAAGACCTGCAAACCCTAACCCTGGAACTATGTGCCGAACAAAATCTGACGCTGGTAACAATCACCCACGCCATTGAAGAAGCCGCCATGCTCGGGCGTAAAATTCTGCTCTTGGGCCAGCCTGCTAACCGCAGCCCGCTCGTGATTGAAAATGCCGCGGCTGGCACGCCTGATTACCGCAACAGCCCGGAATACCTGGCTCTGTGTAAAACCTTACGTCAAAAAATAGGGCTTTCGCAAAAGGGCAAATAAAAAAGGAGACTGCCTGGCGTAGCACGACATTGATGTCGCTCTACGCCAGGCAGTCTTTTTCGTTTTTTGCTTCGGTGTCTTGCCTTTCAACCCGCAGTCAAATCAAGATTCAAACACCAACTTATCATCCCGCGCATCTACTTTTACCGCGCCGCCATCGGTAAATTTACCCGCCAAAAGTTCCATCGAAAGCGGGCTTTCAATAAATTTTTGAATGGCGCGGCGCAGAGGACGCGCGCCAAAGGCCGGGTCGTAGCCTTGTTTGGCGAGCCAGGTGCGCGCTTCGGGGCTGAGCGTGACCGTGATTTTATACTCATTAAGCCGGTTTTGGACTTCGCTCATTTGCAAATCAACAATCTGTTCCATTTGCTCAACGCTCAGGGCCGAGAACATGATGATTTCATCAATACGGTTCAGGAACTCAGGCCTGAACGTGCCTTTTAGAGCGCGCTCAATTTTGCTGTGTGATTCGCGATCTTCCTCGCTGGCGTTGCGTTGCACAAAACCCAACGCGCCGCTGCTGCGCACAAACTCGGTGCCCAGATTCGAAGTCATAATAATCACCGTATTGCGAAAATCGACCACATTTCCCTGTCCATCGGTCAGGCGGCCATCGTCGAGAATTTGCAACAGCGAATTCCACACTTCAGGATGGGCTTTTTCCACCTCGTCGAAAAGCACCACCCGGTATGGACGCCGGCGCACAGCCTCGGTCAGTTGTCCGCCTTCTTCGTAGCCAATATAGCCAGGAGGCGCGCCAAACAAGCGGCTGACGGCGTGTTGTTCGCGGTATTCGCTCATGTCAATCCGCACCATTGCATCTTCATCGTCGAACATAAACCAGGCCAGGGCTTTGGCCAATTCGGTTTTGCCAACCCCGCTGGGGCCAATGAAGATGAACGAGCCAATCGGGCGCGAGGGATCCTTTAGCCCGGCTCGCGCCCGGCGGATGGCATCACTGATGGCGTGAATGGCATCTTCCTGGCCGATAATGCGTTCTTTCAGGCGCTCTTCCATGTTCAGGAGTTTGGCCGCTTCGGTTTCCATCATTTGCGTTACCGGAATGCCCGTCCATTGATGAACGACTTCAGCAATGTCTTGCACATCCACCACTTCGTCGATGTGATGTTCGCGTTCCCACTGGTCACGCAAGGCTTTGTATTCCCCTTCCAGTCGCAACCGGTCGACTTTTTTCTGGGCGGCGCGTTCATACTCGCGTGAAAGGCCAGCCTGTTCCTCTTCGGCGGCCAGTTTGTCGATATCGTTTTTCATGCTTTTTAGTTCAGGCGGCATCGAGTAGAGCGCCACACGCAATTTGGCGGCGGCTTCGTCAATCAGGTCGATGGCTTTATCGGGCAGGTGGCGGTCGGTTACATAGCGGTCGGCCAGTTGGGCGGCGGCTTTGAGGGCCTCGTCTGAAAAGCGGACTTTGTGATGGGCTTCGTAACGGTCACGCAGGCCCATCAGCATTTTAATGGTATCTTCCACCGAGGGTTCATCCACATAAATTGGGGCGAAGCGGCGTTCAAGGGCCGGGTCTTTCTCGATGTGCTTGTGAAATTCGTCGAGGGTGGTTGCGCCAATGCACTGCAATTCGCCGCGCGCCAGGGCCGGTTTGAGCATGTTCGAGGCATCCATGGCTCCCTGGGCCGCGCCCGCGCCAACGACGGTATGCAACTCATCAATCATCATAATGATTTCACCCTCGGCGCGTTGGACTTCTTCGATAACGGCTTTAAGGCGTTCCTCGAATTCGCCGCGAAAGCGCGAACCGGCAATCATCGCGCCCAAATCGAGGGCAACCACTTTTTTGCCGCTCAAAATCTCTGGCACATCGTTACTCTCGATTTTTTGGGCCAGGCCCTCCACGATGGCGGTTTTGCCCACTCCGGCCTCGCCAATCAGTACCGGGTTATTCTTGGTGCGCCGCGAAAGAATTTGAATCAGACGCAAAATTTCTTTGTCGCGCCCAATGACCGGGTCGAGTTTTCCTTCGCGCGCCATTTGGGTCAGGTCGCGCGAGTATTTTTCGAGGGCTTTGTAGCGTGTTTCGGCTTGCGGGTCGGTGACGCGCTGCCCGCCGCGCAATTGTTGAATGGAATCGTAAACTCGTTCGCGGGTAATGCCGGTTGTTTCGAGGATGCGGGCTGCGGGGGTATTGCGTTCTGTCAAAATTGCCAGAAAAATGTGTTCGGTGGAAATGTATTCGTCTTTCAGGCGGTTGGCTTCTTCGTTGGCAACGTCAATAATGCGCTTAACGCGCGGTGTGATGAAAATTTGCCCCGCGCCGCCGCCAAAGATGTTGGCCTTGGGGCTGGCGCGCAGGGTTGCATCGAGCCTATCGGCCAGGGCCTGGGCATTGACGTTTAGGGCTTCAAGAATTTGTGGAATGACCCCGCCGGGCTGTTCGATCAAGGCTAGCAGGATATGCTCGGTATCAATCTGGTTATGCCCGTAGCGCTGAATGATTTCTGCTGCGCGCTGGGCGGCTTCCTGGGCGCGTTCGGTAAAACGGTCAAATCGCATCATGGTTGGGGTTTCCTCGTTAGTTTCAGACAAAACAATTGGTTCAAGACCCTTGAATTATAGCAAAAGGAATGCTAACGCGTTCAAAGAACGCCGTTAGAAATCTGTATGAGTCTATTCTACACTCGATTTCAGGCGGGCGGTATAATTGCCCCAATGACTCTCACGCTCACAGCCGCGCCAGCCACAACCGGCCACGCGCGCCCCTTGAATGTTGTTCGCGATTTGCCCGCCGTAGCCGATCTGGTGGAACTGTGCTTTGAAGATAGCATGGACGCCAGCGGGCGTTCGCACTTGAATGAAATGCGTCAGCATGGGCGCGACCATGTCTTTTTAAGTTGGGCGCCGCGCATGGTCGATGTCATTTCCCTGCCGCTTTCGGGCTTTGTCTGGGAGGCCGATGGCAAAGTGGTTGGCAACGCCAGCCTGATTCCGTTTCATCGCTTTGGACAACGCATTTATCTGATAGCGAACGTTGCCACGCATCCCCATTATCGACGCCGGGGCATCGGGCAAACCCTTACTGAAATGGCGATGCAACGCGCCCGCGAAAAAGGGGCCAGCGCGCTTTGGCTGCATGTTCGGGCAGATAACCCCGGCGCGATTAAGATTTATCAAAGACTCGGATTTCTGGAACGTTTGCGGCGCTCGGAATGGTATGCGCCCTCGCGCACCCTTAACCGGGTTGGCAACGACCCGGCTTTTCACATTCGCGCGCGCGCCAGCCGTGATTGGTCGCAGCAACATGGCTGGCTGGCACGCGCCTACCCGCGTGAAATGGACTGGTATCACCAGCCGCAGTCCTGGCCGTCTTTTGGGCCGTCGCTGTGGCGCAAGATTTACCGCTTGCTGGTCGATATGGAGGTGAGCCAGTATGCGGTTGAGGCCGATGATCATTTGCGCGGCGTCGTCAGTTGTCGCTACCAGGGTGGCAAATCGCCGCAGGTTTGGCTGGCCTGCCCGCCTAATCCTGATGAAAATGCCCTGGTTGAACTGCTTTTTTATGCCCGCCGCATGTTCTCCAGCCTGAGCGGATTGAACCTTGAATATCCGGTTGGGCCAGCCGATTCAGCAATTGCCGCTGCCGGGTTTGAACCCAAGCGCACTTTGTTGTGGATGCAAGCGCCCGGTAGGCAACCAAATTAATGGTAAGAACGTATATATAAGAGAAGGAGATTGAGCCATGAATAAATTTTTGCTACGTTTACTGATTAACGCTGTGGCGCTCTACGCGGCGGTTTCGCTGGTCGATGGCATTCAGGCCGTGTCTGACACAAACTGGGTTTCATACCTCGGCCTGGGGTTGATTTTTGGCCTGCTCAATGCGCTGGTGCGGCCTTTGCTCAAGTTTTTGACCTGCCCGCTGATTATTCTCACCCTCGGCCTGTTCACGCTGGTTATCAATACCCTCCTGTTCTGGCTAACCGGAACCATCGGCCAAAAGTTTGGGATTGGTTTCGAGGTGGCTGACTTTTGGTCGGCTTTTCTGGGTGGTTTGATTGTCAGTATCGTCAGCGTAGTGTTGACAACTTTCCTGAAAGACGACCGACGCTAAGACCCTGCGGCAGGATGGTCTGGAAGACGCCGCCATCTGATTATGCAAAATCCCGATTTGGCGCAGGAAGTGACTCTCGCGCTCAAGAAGTTCATGTTAATTGAATCCAGTCCGCCGGAATGGCGCGGGCTGGATTTGTACCTGTTCCGCGACGAGACGGTTGTCTTCTATGTTGGACAGTCGCATTTGGCTTTTGACCGCGTTTGGGATCATATTCTCGGTGGGTTTAAGGGCCGCTCGAACGTTGGTCGATTTCTGCTGACCAACTGGCCTGTTTCGCTCAATTTCAGCATTGTGTTGATGTCTTCGCAATTGCCTCGTTTTGCTGCCTTTGGAGGCGATTTGAACGCCGCAGAGCGTTCTCTGATTGAGACATTTGCGCCTTGTTTCAACGACACGCTTAATCGTATGCCTACCCCTTTGCCCGCGCAGTATGCCCCTCCCAGCGCAAAACCGCGTTGTTCGCGCAGCCTCGGAAAACTTATTCGTGAAGCCGAGCGCGCCGTTCAGGTTGAGGAGCGTCAGGCCTGGCTAAGGCAGGGATGGTGAGAAGTTGTTTTCAAAATCTGGTTCCATCCTCCAAATGTATCTTCTCATTATTTCGGGGACTGCGTAGCGAAGCACCGTCCTGAAGGAGTTGAACGATGAAATTTGATGATCTTGACGCCAGGATGCGCGTCTTTGAGACCGGCTCCGATCTTTGCGTGCTACCCGGCTTATACATGGTTGCGCGAATTGACGGGCGCAATTTCACCCGTCTGACCAAAGAAGTTCATCAGTTTGAAGCGCCGTATGACACGCGCTTTCGTGATTATATGGTGGCAACGGTTGAGCATTTGATGCAGTGCGGCTTTCGCGTACTCTATGGCTACACCCAGAGCGACGAAATTTCCCTGCTTTTTCATCGCGACGAGACCGCTTTTGAGCGCAAACTGCGCAAGTACCATTCCATTCTGGCCGGGGAAGCCAGCGCCAAATTTTCATTGCAATTGGGCGGCCTGGCCGCTTTTGATTGTCGTATTTCTCAATTTCCCAACGAAGACCTGGTGGTGGATTACTTTCGCTGGCGAAGCGAAGATGCCCATCGTAACGCGCTTAATGCCCATTCTTATTGGCTGTTGCGCAGGCAAGGCCAAACAATGGAACAGGCCACCCGGTCTTTGCTCAAACTCTCGGTGGCGGCCAAAAACGAATTGCTTTTCCAGAACGGAATTAACTTCAATGATTTGCCCAACTGGCAAAAGCGCGGAATTGGTTTGTATTGGGAAACTTACGAAAAGCCTGGGCGAAATCCAAAAACCAATGAAACGGTATCGACCACCCGCCGCCGCATCCGCATTGATGATGAGTTGCCCATGAAAGATGCCTATGAAGCATTTATTCGTGCCTTGCTGCTAAAATCAGGCGTATTTCAGGAGAAACCATGACCAAAAGACCGATTTTCGCCTTACTGACCCTGCTCCTTGCCAGCCTGGCCTGCGTCGTTGAGACTGTGCCTGTAATCGTAACTGTCGATGCCCCGCCGCCAACGATTGAGCGCGTGGAAACTGTGCTTGCGCCGACGATTCGCGAATCGGGTGAAATTTGGCTGGATGCGGGTTACGGTTACGAGAATGCCTTTTATGAGATTTACTTTACCAACCCCCTGAGTCCTTCGGCCAAAATGGAGCGCGGTGGGCCAGATGAACGCTTGGCCGCCGCCATTGACGAGGCGCGCATGTCGGTGGATTTGGCGGTTTATAGCATGAGCGCGGAGTCGATTCGTGATGCCTTAATCCGCGCCCATCGACGCGGGGTGACGGTGCGCATTGTGATGGAAAGTACCAATATGGAACGTAGCGCCCCGCAGCGATTAATGAATGCTGGCATTGAGATCATTGGGGATCAGCGCGAAGGGTTAATGCACAATAAGTTCGTGATTATTGATCGCGCTGAAGTTTGGCTGGGTTCGGCCAATTTCACCACATCAGGGTTTTATGAAGAAAACAATAACCTGGCGCGGATTCGCTCGAAGGAAATCGCCGAAAATTACCTGGCAGAGTTTAACGAGATGTTCGAAATGGACTTTTTTGGCGCGGATGTTTGGCAGAATACCCCCCATCCTGTGCTAACGATTGATGGAATCGCGGTCGAGACCTATTTCTCGCCCGATGACGGCGTGGGCCGGCGTATTTTGGAGTTGCTAAAGGGTGCTGAAAAGAGTATTTATTTTATGGCCTTTTCATTTACCACCGACGATTTTGGTGAAACCATTATCAATAAGTCTCGCCAGGGATTGACTATCGCCGGAGTGATGGATGAGAGCCAGGTTAAATCAAACACAGGCGGCGAATACGCGAAATTTCGCGATGCGCAACTGAACGTGTACCTCGACGGAATCCCCGGCCACATGCACCACAAAGTGATGATCCTGGACGAGGAAATTGTTATCTTTGGCTCATACAACTTCAGCATCAGCGCCGAAACGCGCAACGACGAAACCGTGATGATTATCTTTGACCCCGATTTTGCCGCCCAGTTTGTATCTGAATTCTGGCGGGTGTATGAGCAGGCCCAGCGATAAGCAACGCAGGAATTACCCTCGTAACAATTGCTTCACATCTTGCAAGGCTTGTTCCGCTGAACCAAAGTGGACGGCCTTCATGCCCAGCGCATTGGCTGCCTCAATATTTTCGACGAAATCATCTACGAAAATTGATTCTTCGGCTTTTACTTCCAGCGCGGAAAGGGCGTGCTGGTAGATACCCGGCATCGGTTTCGCAATGTGAACTTCGGCAGAAATGGTCAGGTGGTCAAAGGCATCGTCGAATTTCTGCTGGCTTATCCAGGCGCGCAGACCGTCCCAGGCATTGCTAATCAAACCGACGCGGTAGGTTTGGCGGGCTTCGCGCAAGAAATTGACAATTTCCCAATCAATGCTATCGCCAGCGAAAAAAGTCGCCCGAATGCGCGCAAAATCATCGAGCGAAAGGCCCAAAGAACGGGCTACATTGACCCAGTGCGATTCTTCGGTAACAGCCCCAATCGAAGCGCGCGCCCCGCTGCTGTATGGCCCACCGCCAAAGGCGATTTGCTCAATTTCGGTATAAGTTAACCCAAACTGCGCGCCCAGGTCGGCGCGCGGTTTTTTGTTTTCGGTGCGCACAATCACGCCGCCCAGATCAAAATAAATCGCTTTAATCATGATTCCAGCATCTTCTTGTAAATCGGATTCAGGCCAAATTGTTTGCGGGTGATTTTGGTCGATTTGCGGCATTTGGGGCATTGGGCATCGTAATGGGCTGAGGCGTCTTCCTTAAACAAGGCCGCCATTTTTTCGATTTCGGCTTTGTTCAACGCGAACGGCATCGAGCAGGATGAGCATTTGATTTGCATAGTGGTCTCCGTGATAGTAATCTTGAATCTTTGATAACAGTTTACCAGATTCTGTGACGCCTGCGGGCAAAAAAATACTGGCGCGCTTCTCATCGGGAACGGGCATGTATCATTCGCTAAAAGTTCTTATAAAGAATTAATTCAGCCCGCCGCCTTCTTCGTTATATAATAGACTTGTTCCTGAATAGTCACTGATTCTTAATTTCACTCAAAAATGTCATTGCGAGCCGCTTTTTGGCGAAGCAATCTCCGATTAAGTGGGAAAATCTTATCGAAAAATATACGCCAATTAAACGGGGATTGCTTCGTCGCTGAAGAACGCTCCTCGCAATGACCGGGACGGGTATAATTTATTAAGATAGGAGAACTCTGATTATGTTTATGTTTCAAGGCCCCGATCGTAGACAAGAAGAAGAACGCATTCGCCAGGAAGGACGCCTGCCTTCTGGTCAGTCGCTCACTACCAAATTCCCGGTTTTACATTACGGCCCGGTTCCACCATTCAACCCCGCCACCTGGGATTTTCGCGTATGGGGTGAAGTGGAAGCAGAAAAACGCTGGCCCTGGGAAGAATTCAATCAACTGCCCCGCACCGACCTGCTCATGGACATCCACTGCGTTACCCGCTGGAGCAAGTTTGACACGTGCTGGCAGGGTGTCTCGGTGCGCGCCCTGGTTGAACAAGGCTTCATCCAACTCAAACCGAGCGCCAAATATGTGATGCAACACGCTGAATACGGATTTACGGCCAACCTGCCCCTCGAAGTGGTTTTACAAGATAATTTTCTGCTGGCAACCCACTTTGACGGCGAACCGCTTACTCCCGATCACGGTTACCCCTTACGCGGAGTGGTCGGCCACATCCCCGATAAACCAGACCTCGATACACCCTACTTCTGGAAAGGCGCCAAATGGCTGCGCGGGCTGGAATTCATGCCCTCGGACCGGCGCGGCTTCTGGGAGCAAGCCGGCTACCACAACCGAGCCGATGTCTGGCGAGAAGAACGCTTTGGCTAACCACCCAAAAGCAAAACACAAACTGTGCTAGAATCGAGAGAGCCGGGGACGCCGACCCCGGCTCTCCTTTGAAAGGAGGAGAAGAGAAATCACCTATGCACCTAATATACATCCGTCGGCACAAAACTACTTGACGCTTTCCCTACGCTTCCCCT
>DAOUML010000128.1:0-19936 GCA_034411635.1 Anaerolineales bacterium | reverse complement strand
GGTTATCGCCGCCGTCAGGGTGGTCTTGCCGTGGTCGATGTGACCCATCGTGCCAACGTTAAGATGCGGCTTGCTGCGGTCAAATTTCTGCTTCGCCATAGTTGAATAATCTCCTTGTTTTACTTGAGGAAAAATTACTTATTTGAGAATGTCTTGCGCAACTGCTTCACTAACAGGCGCATAGTGGTCAAATTCCATTGAGAAAACGCCGCGCCCCTGAGTAGCGGAGCGTAATTCGGTTGCGTAACCGAACATTTCGCCCAGCGGGACCATCGCATTAACAGCCTGAGCATTACCAGGGCGAATTTCCATGCCTTGAATCATACCGCGGCGGCTGTTAAGTTGACCGATAACATCGCCGAGATATTCTTCGGGGATGACAACTTCAACCTTCATGATTGGCTCCAGCAAGACGCCTCCGCCACGCTGAACGCCTTCTTTGAAAGCCATGGAAGCCGCCATTTTGAAAGCCATTTCATTCGAGTCAACTTCGTGATAAGAGCCATCAAAAAGGCTGACTTTCAAATCTACCACCGGATATCCGGCAATTACACCGCTTTCAGATGCTTCACGGATGCCTTTTTCAATGGCAGGAATATACTCTTTGGGAACTGCGCCGCCAATAATATTGTTCTCGAAAACAACACCCGAGCCGCGTTCTCCTGGCTCCATCGAAAGCACAACATGACCATATTGACCACGCCCGCCAGATTGCTTGGCGTACTTGTGGTCAATTTTTTCGACTTTTCGGGTAATCGATTCACGATAAGCGACGCGCGGTCTGCCCACATTGGCCTGCACCTTGAACTCGCGCTTCAAGCGGTCGACAATAATATCGAGATGCAGTTCGCCCATGCCAGAAATCTGGGTTTGCCCGCTGGCCTCGTCTGAACGAACGCGGAAGGTGGGGTCTTCTTCTGAAAGTTTGCGCAAGGCTTCGCCCATCTTCTCCTGATCGCCGGTGGTTTTTGGTTCAACAGCAATAGTAATGACCGGTTCGGGGAAGGAAATGCTCTCTAGCACAACTTCTTCTTTTTCGCCACATAACGTATCGCCAGTGGTCGATTCTTTGAAGCCAAGAGCAGCGGCAATATCGCCTGCGCGAACTTCAGTAATGTCTTCGCGGCGGTCGGCGTACATGCGAATCAGACGACCAATGCGCTCGCGCTTGCCTTTGGTGGTGTTTTTCAGGGTTGTGCCTTGTTCAAGAACGCCAGAATAAACACGGAAATAAGCCAGACGGCCGACGTAAGGGTCGGTAACAATCTTGAAAACCAAAGCGCCCAGCGGAGCGTCGTCTGAGGCAGGCAGTTCAATGTACTGCTCCGCGTCGTCAGGGTCGTAACCGCGAACAGCCGGAATATCAAGAGGAGAAGGCAGGTAATCAATAACCGCGTCCAGCACCACCTGAACGCCTTTGTTCTTCAATGAAGAACCGCAGAAAACAGGGTTGGCTTTTCCGTCGATAACTGCTTTGCGCAAGGCTGCTTTGAGTTCAGGGATTGAAATTTCTTCGGCTTCCAGATACTTCAAGGTCAACTCATCGTCGGTCTCGGCGATCTTCTCAACCAGATTGGCACGCAACTCCTGAGCCTGGCTCAACAACTCCGCAGGAACTTCGGCGATACGCGGCTCGCGGCCTAGTTCGTCGTCCCAGTAAATGGCTTCCATCTCCAGCAAGTTGATGGCGCCCCTAAAAGTGGCTTCTGAGCCTATCGGCAACTGCATCGGCAACGGATTGGCACCCAAACGCTGGCGAATGGACTCAATCGAACGCTCATACGAAGCACCCACGCGATCCATTTTATTAACAAAACAAATACGGGGAACGCTATAACGATCCGCCTGACGCCAAACGGTTTCAGACTGCGGCTCTACGCCCTGAACAGCGTCGAACACGACCACGCCGCCATCCAGAACGCGCAAAGAACGTTGCACCTCGGCAGTAAAATCAATGTGGCCGGGCGTATCAATTAAATTAAACTGATAGCCTTTCCACTCCGCCGAAACGGCAGCAGAAACAATGGTGATGCCTCGCTCGCGCTCCTGGGCCATCCAGTCTGTGACGGTTGTGCCATCATCTACTGAGCCAATGCGATGAGTTTTACCAGTATAAAAAAGGATTCGCTCGGTAGTTGTCGTCTTACCGGCATCAATATGGGCAATGATGCCAATATTACGGTACTTCTCAAGCGGGTACTTACGCGCCATTAAAATTTCCTCTACTTAATGAAAATACAAACCACAAACTAGGCGCGATAATGCGAGAAAGCGCGGTTGGCTTCTGCCATTTTGTGGGTTTCTTCGCGCTTGCGGATGGCAGAACCCTGATTGGAAGCGGCATCCATCAACTCTGCGGCCAATTTTTCGGGGAAAGATTTCCCTGAACGGGCGCGAGCAGCAGTTAAAAGCCAACGAATGGTCAGCGTCATGCGTCGGTCAGCCGGAACTTCCATCGGAACCTGATAGGTGGCCCCACCCACGCGGCGCGGGCGCACTTCCATCATCGGCGCGACATTTTTCATCGCAGACTCAAACACTTCAATACCAGGCTTGCCGGCTTTTTCCTGAATTAAATCCAAGGCTTCGTACATCAAACGCTGGGCGAGTGACTTTTTGCCATCCAGCATCATGTGCTGAACAAAGGTTGCCAGGCTAAGATTGTTGTAGCGCTTATCGGGCGCAACAGGTCGTTCGGGGGGAGTTCCTCTACGCATTGCTTTTCTCCAAAAACATCAAAAAAATTACTTGGGACGCTTGGCGCCATACTTGGAACGACTCTGGCGACGCTTGACAACGCCGGTCGTATCCAATGAACCACGCACAATGTGATAACGCACACCAGGCAGGTCTTTAACGCGACCACCACGAACCAGAACCACCGAGTGCTCCTGCAACTGGTGGCCTTCGCCGGGGATGTACGCGGTCACTTCAATACCATTGCTCAGACGCACGCGCGCGACTTTGCGCAGCGCCGAGTTCGGCTTCTTGGGGGTCATGGTCTTGACAACCGTGCAGACGCCGCGCTTTTGCGGGGAGCCGCCAGCACGGCGCACACGCCGCTGACTCATCGAGTTGAAGGTAAATTGCAACGCTGGTGATTTGGACTTGGATTTTTTGGCCTTACGTCCATTGCGAATCAGTTGGTTAATTGTGGGCACGTTCGCCTCCGAAAAAATATTGCTTACTGGGTGAAAAAGTACAATTGACAGTCAAATAGTGAGGCCATCTTTTTCTTGCCAGATGGCCTCACATGTTTTGCACAATCCGGTTATTCTAACCTTGAGGGCAACGAAAATAGATTGTATCATACGCCGTTGCCAACGTCAAGAAAATTTTCTTATTTTCTGGCAAACTTCTTGTCGAGGTCATCGCCGATGCCGAGCAAGCCGGTATCGTATTTGGGCGGATGAGCCTTTTCTTCGTCCTTGCCAAATTTAATCAGATCGCCGCCTTCGTTGATGGCCTCCACAGCCAGCCCCAGGCTTTGAAGTTCTTTCACCAGAACCCTGAAAGAAGCAGGGATGCTGGGTTCTTCAATCGGCTCGCCCTTGACAATCGCCTCGTAGGTGTTGACGCGCCCTTGCACGTCATCCGATTTAACCGTTAGCACTTCTTGCAAAGTATAAGCGGCACCATAGGCTTCCAGCGCCCAAACTTCCATTTCGCCGAAACGCTGTCCGCCAAACTGGGCTTTACCGCCGAGCGGCTGCTGCGTAACCAGCGAGTATGGGCCGGTTGAACGCGCGTGGACTTTGTCCTCGACCAGGTGATGCAATTTCAAGACGTTCATCACGCCCACCGTTACGGGCTGGTCGTAAGGATCACCAATTTTGCCATCGCGCAAGATTTGCTTGCCCAGGGTTGGAACCGGGATGTTGGTATCGATCATGGCCTGGTTGGCGCGAGCAGCCAGGTTTTCATCGACAATTTCTTCGTCGATTCCTAGCGACTTTAACCACAAGCGATGGCAGGCGAGAATTGCGTTTGCGTCTTTGTCGTCTTCTTCGCGGCTGAAGGCAACGTTCTCGAAACTGATGAGGGATTCTGGAACATAGCCGTTCTCAATCATCCATTGGCGCATGGTCATCATTCGCGCATAGTTATTTTCGCCAATGAGACGGGCTACATCGTAACCTTTTTCGCCCAACCAATGCTCAAGATAAAGCATACGGACTTCGTCGTCATCACGAATGCTTTCGGGGTCATAATCCTGCGATTGCAGCCAGTTCCAGCCAGCAGCACAGGCTTGCCGCCAGGCTTCTTCTACGAGCCAGGCGCGGGCCAGTTCGGCTTCGATTTCTACTTCGTTGGCGCCATCAAAGACCGGGGTAATCGCGCGGAATCCAAGCCGCCGGGCCGCCCAGCCGAGGTGAATTTCGAGCACCTGGCCGATATTCATACGTCCAGGCACGCCCAACGGGTTAAGAATGATATCAACCGGGGTGCCATCTTCAAGATAGGGCATATCTTCAACCGGCACAACACGAGAGACCACGCCTTTGTTGCCATGCCGCCCGGCCATTTTGTCGCCGGCGGTAATTTTGCGGCGCTGGGCAACCGAAACACGCACCATCATGTCGACGCCTGCCGAGAGATCGTTATTATCTTCGCGGGTGAATACTTTTACATCAACCACTTTGCCACGTTCACCGTGCGGCATGCGCAGGGAGGTGTCTTTCACATCGCGTGATTTTTCGCCGAAGATGGCGCGCAGCAGGCGTTCTTCGGGCGTGAGTTCTTTTTCGCCTTTTGGGGTAATCTTGCCGACGAGAATGTCGTTCGGGCCAACTTCGGCGCCAATGCGGATGATGCCGCTCTCGTCCAAATCTTTGACCGCATCTTCGCCCACGTTGGGGATATCGCGGGTGATTTCTTCGGGGCCAAGTTTGGTATCGCGCGCCTCGACTTCGTATTTTTCGATGTGAACCGAGGTAAAGCGATCTTCCTGCACGAGGCGTTCAGAAAGCAGGATGGCATCTTCAAAGTTGCCACCTTCCCACGAAAGAAATGCCACAACTACATTCTGACCGAGGGCCAGTTGGCCGCCTTCGGTGGAGGACGAATCGGCGATGATGTCGCCCTTTTTAATGATTTGACCCTTGACAACTGCCGGGCGCTGGTCGATACAGGTCGATTGGTTCGAGCGCTGGTATTTTCGCAGTTGATAAGTGCGCATGGTGCCATCGTTATCGCGGACGGTAATGTCTTTGCCGGTCACTGAAAGAACTTCGGCATCGGCTTCGGCAACGATGACCTGGCCAGAATCGAGGGCGGCGTAGAATTCCATGCCAGTTGAAACTGCCGGAACTTCGGGGCGAACCAATGGAACAGCCTGCGACATCATGTTGGAACCCATTAAGGCACGGTTGGCATCGTCGTGCTCGAGGAAAGGAATGAGCGCGGCGCTGATCCCAACGACCTGGTTGGGGGCTACATCCATATAATCGAGGCTTTCAGGGCTGGCGAAAATAAAGCCAGAATGGTAGCGGCAGGAAATACGCTGGCGCACAAATTCTTTGCGCTCGGTTAGCGGGGCATTGGCCTGGGCAATGATAAATTTATCTTCGGCATCGGCTGAAAGGTATTCGATGCGATCAGAAACAAACGGAACGATCAGGACATCACGACCAAGGCCGGCAAGTTTCTTCGCCAGCGATTCATCAATCAAATCGCCTGATTTGGCGATAATTTTATCTTCGGCAGAAATATCTTCTCTCAAGGTGCGCCCCACCAGATTAGTAGAATTGGCGGGCAGGCTTTTAATGACCCGGCGATAGGGCGTTTCGATAAAGCCATATTCATTAACGCGCGCAAAAGAACCCAGGCGGCCAATTAAGCCAATGTTGGGGCCTTCAGGCGTTTCAATTGGACAAATGCGGCCATAGTGCGAGTGATGCACATCGCGAACATCGAAACCGGCGCGCTCGCGGCGCAAACCACCTGGCCCCAACGCTGAAAGGGTACGCTTATGACGCAGTTCGGCCAGCGGGTTGGTTTGATCCATAAATTGGGATAATTGGCTGGAGCCGAAGAATTCGCGCAGGGCAGCAACGACAGGACGAATATTAATCAGCGTTACCGGTGAAAGTTGTTCCTGATCGCGAATGGACATGCGTTCTTTGATAACGCGCTCCATGCGGCGCAGGCCAATGCGCAACTTGTTCTGGATGAGTTCGCCAACGGTCTTGACGCGGCGGTTGCCGAGGTGGTCAATATCATCGGGCGGCTCTACTTCATTATTAATTAGAATCATGCGCCGCACCAGGCGAATAATATCTTGCTTGGTGATGTTGCGGTGGGTAATGGAGATTTCCAGATCGAGTTTCTGATTAAGTTTGTAGCGACCAACACGCTCCAGATCATAGTGACGCTGATCGAAGAGTTGTTCTTCAAGAAAAGCGCGCGCATTTTCGAGGGTAGCCGGGTCGCCGGGACGCATGCGCTTGAAGAACTCAATCAGGGCAGCCTCGGCAATCGTCAGGCCGCCGCTCAGATCCCATTCCGGTTCCTGGCGCAGGGTCGAGGTGATGAACATGCGCTCTGGGTTGTTATCTACATCTGAAAAGAGCGAGATGATTTCTTCGTCTGTGCCATGCTTGAGGGGCGAATCGACAATTCCATCATCCACCGCAGCAAGAGCGCGCAGGAAAACGGTAATCGGAACGGTGCGCTTGCGGTTGAATTTCAGGATAATGTAATCGTTTTTGCGGGTTTCAAACTCCATCCACGCGCCCCGGTCAGGGATAAGTTTTGCCATAGCCAGGCGGCGAGCGGTGGCGCGATCGGCGGGGGCTTCAAAGTAAACGCCAGGGGAGCGAATCAATTGCGAAACAACGACGCGCTCAGTGCCATTAATAATGAAGGTGCCTTTCTCGGTCATCTCAGGGAAATCACCGAGGAAAATATCTTGCTTAACCGGTTCTGGTACATCGGGGCCGGCCAATAAGACTGAGACGTATAAGGGGCTGGAGTAGGTCAGGTCACGCTCGACGCACTCTTCAATGTTGTGTTTGGGCTGGCCGAACCAATATTTTAAGCCCCACTGCTGCGATTCAGGCCCGCGACTGGGGAAATACAATTTCATGCCCTTGTTATACGATTCGATGGGCGAAACTTCGTGAAACAAATCGCCCAAACCATCCCGCTTGAGCCGCTCAAAAGAATCTAACTGAACTTCGATCAGGTTGGGAAGTTTCAAATCGACATAAATGCGGGCATAATTCTTTGTAGGTAAGGCTGGCAACATCGAACGCTCCTAAAGTGGTTTACTTGGGAAAACAATACAACCACCATGCTACGCTGCATGATGGCAAAGTTGGATTTTACCGCAAATGGGGATAGAGTCAAGGAGAAAAAAACACAAACTGCTTACACGCAAGCATAGCGCGACTTGAAGGCCGCGCTATGCTTGCAATTGCAAAAATTTAATCTTAAATCTGCTCAAATCGCTCAACCGGAACGACAAAAACGGTGGCGCGTTTTTCGGCGGTTAAGTTGGGCGGTAGAGATTTGCGAATTAGTTGAATTGCGGCTTCCACCTGGTCATTTTCTACGCCAATCAGCAGGGTGGTGCTACCCTTGCGGAAAAATCCGCCGGTGGAGGCCACTCGCGTTATGCGAAAATCTTCAGCAGTGAGGGCGTGGACAATGGCATCTACATCGTCGTCGCGCAAGATGGCGATAATCATTTTCATGGCTAAAACTCCTCGAAACGCTCAACTGGGCTAATGAAAACCGTAGCGCCGCCAACCGTTATCGGAACCGGGGTTGGCATGGGCAGGGGCGAGCCTTCCAGCGGCAGGGCCAGGTATTCGATACGCTGACGACATGAGGTTTGCAAAGCACTGATCACCCGTTCTTCTGAACCGTGCGTAAGGCCAATAAGGAAAGTGGCGTTTCGGCGACCAAGAAAGCCACCTGCGCTTGAAAAATAAATAACGGGCAGGCCAAGTTTTTCGACCGCTCGCTGGGCGGCATCGGAATCTTGCTCTTGCACGACGGCGGTCATCAGGGATTGAATCTGGATAGTTGTGGACACACCTGCCTCCTTTCTATAAAATGGCGTTATATGCTGACAATTTTATCAGCAGGGTGCTCAATCTGGGCGATCTGCCCATTGGGGAAGATGATTTCAGTGTGGCTAAGCAGGCGCGAAATTGTCAGGCCTCTATATTTTACCGTAACCGGCCAGGGAAATGGGTTTTCGGCCAAAATTTTTACCTGTTTTTGCGAAATGATTTCAACGCCCAAGATTTTGAGAAACAAACCAACCGAAAGCAGGCCGTGCAAAACATCGCGCTCGCCCTGACCCAGGCCGGTTTCGGCGTGGTAGGTGCGATAAAAAGACTGCGAACGCTTCAGGTTGGTGATCACCGCAGATGTAAAGTGAGCCATCAGGCGGGCGGCCTGGTGACGGTAGCCATAAGCCAGCAACCCTTCGGCAACGAGCAAATTCCAGGGTAAATGCGCGCCCAGGCAAACGGGGTCGGCGTCGCTGGCGACAATGCGCGGTAGGGCTGAAAGTCCGAAAGGATGGTCGAAGTGGCTGGCATTTAAGATGATGCGATTGATAAACAAGTCGGCTTGTTGAGGTTCGGGGATTTCAGCCCAAAGAGGCAGGAGCAGGGTTTGGTCGGAGATGGTCAGGTCGACGGTTTGGATGGTGAGGCGGTCGCGGCGGCTGAGGCCTTCGAACTCGAAATGGCCGAGCGAATCATACAGTTTTTTGCTGGTTGCTACTGCGCCATCGGCACTAAAGCGAAAGTCGTGACGTTCGAGGGTTTCGCTTTGGGGTTGCCCCTCGAGCATACCAGCAATGATCACGCGTGGCCGCTTGAGCGATTCGGCATGTCCTTGAATGCGGATAATCAGGCGGGAGGGTTGCTTGAGGTCTTTTTGCAGGTCGAGTTCGGGGGCGGCCTGGCGGTCACTGATGATTTTCCCCGGCAGGCTGAGGTGGCTGTCACGATCGGCGTAGTGATAGGAGTTTGTTTCAGGGCTCCAGCAGGCCTGGAGACCCGCCTTGAGGGTCTCCATTTGCTTTTTGAGCAGGGTCAGGTCTGATTTGCGTCCGAGTAGTTCGGCCATCTGGCAGAGCAGGTGGGCTTCACGGTAAAGCGCGGCAGAGAGGGCCGGGCTTTGGACGGTGGTGATGTTGACCCCCTGGGCCCAGGCGTGCCAGCCTTCAAAAAGTGGGTTGTCTTCAAAACCGGTTTGGGCGACGTGCTGCCATTCGGGCAGGCCGTTACGGTCATGGTCACGGCGCGGGGAGAACCAGGCCCAGAAAAATTGATGCAGAGCCGGGTAAACGGCTTGCAGCAGGAAAATATCGGGGTTGCGCTGGTAGCAGTTCCAGGCCAGGCTGACGAGGAAAGGCGCGGCCAGGTAGCGGGCGCGTTGACGGGCCAGACCAGGCCGGCCATCTATTTCGCCGTCTTGATCTTGTAATGCGATGAAGTTTTTGAGCAGGCCGCAAATCAGGTTGGGCGCGCCGGGGATGAGGGTGCTGAGGTAATAACTTTCGAGGGGGGCTTGCCCGCTCCATAGGTGAGGGTGATCCCTGCCGTCGCCAGCGCGGGAAAAGCCCAGGTCGGGGTGGCGGGCAAGGGTGAAAGAAGCGTGCGGCAGATGTTCAGATTTGCCGAGGAAGAGCCCAAAGGCGGTTTTCTGGCTGAAGGCCAGGGCGGCGTCCCAATCCAGGTCGCCGGTTTGGATGTCGATGGATTGGCTGACGGTGAGGAGTTCGATACGGGCGCGTTCGGCGTCGAAGGGGCGGGCGGCGGCGCGGCGGGCGAGGTCGAAAGATTCTTCGGGGGTGGGGGTGGCTGCCAATGCCCAGGAGAATTGGCGGCTATTGCCAGGCGGAAGGTCAAGAGGCAGGTGCAGGGCGGGGTAGGGGCCAGGGCCAGGCTGCGGGCCGCCCGTGAGGAAAAGCACCGGCGACAGGTTTTCGGCGATGCCTTCCAACACGGTGACGGATTGGCGCTGCAAGGCAGACATGGGCTGGCCTTCGAGCGGGATTAACTGTCCGACCAGTTCGAGGCCAATCGTAAGCGGGGTGACGGCCCGGTTGGCGAGGGTGATGCGCCCGGCGACCAGATTGGAGGCAGGTACCCAGTATTCGAGGCGGACATCCAGCCCTGGGATGGGGGAAAAGTCCACATCCAAAAAATTAGGGGCGAAAAAGCGCAACACCGGGGCGCGGACGAATTCTGCCGGGTCATTGATGATTTTGCTCTCTTGAAAAAAGCGCGGAAAGATGCGCATGAGGCGCGCGCGCAGGCCATAGGTGGTGCGCAGGCCGATTGCGGCGGGGTCGCCACCGGAAAGGTCTAGCTGCCAGATGTGGTCATCGGCATAGTTGGGGGCGCACAGGCGCGCGTCGGCGGCGATGGTGAGTTGCAGGGGGTCGCCAGAAGTAAGATTCCATTCTCGCATACGCGCTTATTGTAAGGGTTGTTGGGCAGATGGTCAAACCCAACGCTCGATTTCGTTGATGCCATATTTGGCGAGCAGGTCGTCCATGGCTTCGCGCAGGAGTTCGGCTTCGCCAACCTGACGCTCAGCAGACAGTTTGGTGAGGCGTTCGAGTTGGGTTTGGGTGTAGTGGGAGGTTTTCGGCACCATTTTCTCGTCCTGTGCCAGGCGGACTTTGTTGCGCCCGGTGACTTTGGCGCGGTAGAGGGCCTGGTCGGCTTTGCGCAAGAGTTCGGAGTTGAGATGCCCATCGACAGGGAAGCAGGCCAGGCCGGCGCTGATGCTTAAATCGCCAATTTCTGCGCCGGTTTGTTCGGATTGGATGCGGGTGGTTTCGACGGTGCTGCGCAGTTTTTCGAGCAGGAGAAAAGCCTGTTCGCGCTCGACCCCCGGCAGGAGGATGGCGAATTCGTCGCCGCCATAGCGGGCGGGGGTGGCGGTGGGGCCGCAGTGTTGAGTGAGCAGGCTGGCAATGGCTTTTAGAACGTCGTCGCCGCCAAAATGCCCGTACTGGTCATTGATGCGCAGAAAGTGATCGATATCGAGAAAGACGAGCGAAACCGGTGTTTCGGTTGCGCGGGCTTTTTGCAGGGTTGAATCGAGCAGTTCATAAAAAACTTTGCGGGTGGGCAGGCCGGTAAGGTCGTCGGCAGGCAGGGAAGCATGGGCTGACATAGGTTCTCCTTTTATTGATTTATAATATGTCTTAATAATATATCGCAATATTATTTAAGTCAAGTATTTTTATTGAGTAATTACAATTGCTCAACAAAAAGCGCAAAATCGCTACCCACGTTGTATAATGGGGTTGTTCTTTATTGATAAGGAAAAATATGAAAAATAAATTTTATCTTTTTATCGTTTTTACTTTAATCTTGTTAAGTGCGTGCGCGGCCCCAACAGCGACTGAGCCATTGGAAGAGACTCAATCTGCCGGGCGAATGATTGTTATTGGCGATATTACAGCCGACCCGGCGGAGGTCATTGAAGGCACGCAACCGCTGGCCGATTACCTGGCTGCAAAACTGGTCGATTTTGGAATCACGGGTGGTCAGGTGCGCATTGTAGCAAGCATGGAGGAGATGGCCGAATTGCTAAAAAATGGCGAGGTGGATATTTACTTCGATAGCATTTACCCGGCCACCTACATCAGCGATATAACCGGCGGGCAAATTGTGCTGCGTCGCTGGCGTTTCGGGGTGGATGAATATCACTCGGTCATTTTTGCCAGCAAAAATAGCGGAATTACCAGCCTGGATGATTTACACGGGCAAATCTTTGTGATGGATGCGCCTTATTCAACCTCCGGTTATATGATGCCGGCCGCCCACCTGATCGAAGCAGGACTGAACCTTTCAGCCAAAGACAGTTACGCCGATCCGGTGGACAAAAACGAAGTCGGCTTTGTTTTTGGGTACGATGATGAAAATGTCTTGCAATGGGTTTTAAGCGGACGCGCCGGCGCTGGCGTGGTGGATAATTACCGCTATGATGTTGCTTTTCCAGCCGAAGTGACCAGCAATGAGCTGGTGGTGCTGGCGCGCACGGATGGCGTTCCGCGCCAGGTAATGGTGGCGCGCCCGGGCTTTGACCCGGCCTTGCTGGATGCCTTGAAAACCGTATTAATCAACATGGATGAGGATGAAGCGGCCCAATCGGCGCTCGAAAAATTCCAAACCACCCAGTTTGATGATTTTCCAGAAGGTATTACCGCCGCTATGCAAGAGATGCGCGGTATGTTTGAGATGGTGCGCGAGATCGAACTGCCATAAATCATGCCAAATTTTTTGCGTAATCTCTCCCTGCGTAGCAAAATTGCCACACTAACCAGCCTGCTGGTGATTGTGGTTGTTTTGTCGTTAACCTTGATTTCGATTGAACGCGAGCGGGCCAACTTTCAACAAGAACTGGAGGAGCAGGCCAACCTGTTCCTGAAAACAACCACGCTGAGTCTGCGAGATTCGCTCTATAAACTGGAGTTGGATGAACTTATCGCCCTGACGCTGGTTTTGCGCGAAGACAAAGATATTAGCCGCTTTATTGTTTACGATGGCGAAGGGCGCGTGCTGGTCGATTCTAATCTGGACAATGTCACCAATTTTTCGCGCGACATCGACCCTCAAGGTCAGCGTCTGCTCGCCATGCCGTCCGATGAAACCTTCATGCAGTGGGACGAAAATCAATTGCTGGCCGGGCGTTCTGTGCGCCTGGGCAACCAAACCATTGGAGCGATTCTCACCGGCCTTAGCACAGCAGCCTTAGACGAAAAGATTAGCGCAATTACCTGGCAAGGCATTGTGCTGGCTCTGGCCGCCCTGGTTCTTGGCGTTTTTCTAACCATATTGCTTTCGCGTGAACTCACCCACCCGCTGGTTGCTTTAACCCAGGGCGCAGAGCAAATGGCAAATGGCAACCTGGAGGCGCGCGTTCAGCCAGCCTCGCGGGATGAGATTGGCCGCCTGGCCGAAGCCTTCAATCAGATGGCTACCGGCCTGCAAGAACGCGAATGGCTGCGAGATATGTTCGGGCGATTTGTAAGCCATGAGGTAGCCGATGCCATTCGAGATGGACGCGTGCGGCTGGAAGGGGAATACCGGGTGGTTTCGGTGCTTTTCTGCGACATTCGCGACTTCACCGATTTTTCAGAGCGACATACCCCTCAGGAAGTGGTTACCATGCTGAACGACTTTTTGCCGGTTGTGGTGCAGGCCGCGCAAAAACATGGTGGAGTGGTGAACAAATTTGGCGGCGATAGCACTCTCATCATCTACGGCGCGCCGCGCAATGTGGAAGAAAGCGCTTATCGCGCCATCCTGACCGCGATTGAAATTCGGGCCGGACTAAAAAAACTAAACGAACATCTGGCTCAAAAAGGCGAACCGCCCTTGCGGGTTGGCATCGGAATCAATACCGGCATGGCGCTGGCCGGCGCGGTTGGCCCACGAGAACGGCAGGAATATACAGTCATCGGCAATACCGTCAACCTGGCGGCGCGCATCGACGGGTTGAACAAACAATACCCGGAGCATGACATCCTGATTAGCGGCGGCACGGTTAAATCGCTTGGCGCGCGCAAGGATGAGTTTAAGATTGAATCACTGGGCGAAATCCCCATTCGCGGACAGCACAACCCGGTGGAAGTGCTGTCGATACTTGGACTTCGGTCCTAAAAAGGAGTAATTCCATGAGCAGAGAAGAGGAACTTCGTGAAGAACTGAACGCTGTGGCTAAATTAATTGCCGAGCGCCAGAGCGACCCGCGTACCTGGCTTTCGTGGGTGGTTTACCTGCTGGCCCGCCTGGAAGAACAGGCCGCCCTCGGTCATCCCATGGATCGGGCTTCTTTCATTGATACGCTAACCGCCCTTCAAGATGAGATTCGCAATCGGAAAAATACCGGCGGCTGGATGTAGGTCGGGTTATAATCAAAAAAACAGGGCAGCAGGTTTCTAGCCGGCTGCCCTGTTTTTGATTTAAGAAACCCCAATTAACCCTTAAATCGTCCACCTTTTAGTTCATCTTGCAATTTTTGCAGGCCTTCAGCATCGCCAGCCGCGGCCAATTTGGCCTGGGCCACCCAACCGGCAGGTTCCATGTAGCGATATCCGGCTCCATCCAGAAGTTCGCGCAATTGCCCCAGATCGGCTTGGGCCAGAGATGCAAAAGTGGTGATGCCCGCGCCAGCCAGCAATTTTGAGACTTTCGGGCCAATTCCCTCCAGCGTGGTCAGGTCGTCGGGGACGGGGGGCTGAACCGGAAGTGGTTCGGGTTCGGGGGCAGGATGAACCGGTTGCGGTTCAGATTCTGATGCGTGGGCGTGTCCGTGATCGTGCTCAGCGTGAGCATGATCGTCGTGGACAACTTCTTCTTCCTGTTTGAGCCAGCCCTTGCTCCACACCAGCCAGCCGAGGAAAACCATCAAAACAAAGACAAGCAACAAAACCCAAACCAACCAACCCAGGCCCGGTTCTTCTGCGCCTGCCGCCAAAGCACGAATTGCCAACATAAAAGCCTCCTGTAGATAGGGAAGAAATAATATTATTACTTATACGACAAATCGGGCAGACTGTCAAAGACGTTTTGCATTTTCGATATATAATGCGCCCATGACTCCCGTTTCACAGACTTTGACTCTGTTGAGAATTCCCTTTCGCGAGTTTGCCCATACCGGCATGGTTCGTTCACTGGAACAGGCCGCCGCCGAGCGCGGACAAACGCCTGGGCAGGTAATACGCAGCATTGTATTTCGCATTCGCGCAGGAGCGTTTGTGATAGCGCTGATCGCCGGAGCGGCCCAAATTTCATGGCAGAAACTACGCCGCTATTTGGGCGTCAGCCGCATTAGCCTGGCGACGGAGGCCGAGGTGCTGGACGTGACCGGGTACCGCATCGGGACGGTTGCGCCGATTGGAACGGCGAACAGGCTGAGGGTCGTGGCGGATTCGGGAGTTTTCATCCACCAGGAAATTTCGATGGGGTCGGGAGTCCCGAATATCGGCATCATCCTGAAATCCGCCGACCTGCGCCGCGCGTTGGGGGATGTCGAAGTGGGGGATTTTTGCGCCGAAAAATGATAACATTCCCTTAACCGGGCTTTGAAATTGTCTTAACAACGGGGGAGTATACTGCTGTCAGTGAAAAGGAGTTAATATGGGTTTCGCTGACTTACACATTCATACCGCTTACAGTGTAGATGGCACTGCCACCCCGCAGGCCGTCCTGAAACATGCCGCGCACCACACTGATCTGGACGTGATTGCGATTACCGACCACGACGAGATTCGCGGCGCGCTTGAAGCCCGCGAACTGGCCGGGCAATATGCGATTGAAGTCGTGCCGGGCGTTGAGATTACCAGCCGCGATGGGCACATTCTGGCCCTGTGGGTGGAGCGCAATATTCCTGCCGGGCTTTCTGCCGAGGAGACGATTGGCCGCATTGGCGAGCAGGGCGGGCTGGCGATTGCCGCCCACCCGATGACGCGCGGAACGTCTTCTTTGAGTGACAAAACGATTCGGCGCGTGCTGGATGCGCCAGACCTGGCGGCGATTCTACTGGGAATCGAGGTGTTCAATGCCAGTCTGTTATATGACCGCCTGAGCAACCGAAGGGCCAGGCTGCTGGCCGGGACTCTGCCCGTGGCTCAGGTTGCCAACAGTGACGCGCACACCCCCTGGATGATTGGCGCCGGGCGGACGAGTTTTAGCGGTCATCGCGCGGCAGATTTGCGCCAGGCTTTGCTGGAGCGGACGGTTAAGCCAGTGGTTGCGCGCGATTGGCCGGCCGCTTTGCTGGCTGCGGAGTGGTTTACTTTCTATGCCCTGCGCCTGGCCGGTTTTGTGCTGCACAACCCGGCCCCGGAGCGCGGCACGATGCTGATGCGCACAGGGCTACCTTTCCCCAATTTGCGCGAGTTTTTCGAGCCGAGTTATGTATCCGCGAATAGAAAATTGCTGAATCTGTAACGAGCAAGGTTGGTAGATAAAAAAGACATGCGCCGCACTTTTCGCGGCGCATGTCTTTTTACATCAATCAATCATTCCTCCATCAGCAAAAACGCCAACGGAATATCGACCCGCTCGCGCCAGGATGCTTCAGAATGTTCGGCGCCTTCAAATTTACGGGTGAGCCAGTTGCGGCCTTCTTGGTAGCCTGCTTTTTGCAGATGTTCGTCCATGCGACGCTGGAAGGGTTCGTAGTTTTCGTCGAGGGTTTCGGTGCCGAAATCGAAGTACAGTTTGTGCGTGGTTGGGTCGGGCAGGTTGGCGGCCATCGCATCGACGAATGGGTTGCCGCCAAAAGGCCAGTGGGTCGAAACGCAGCCAGCACCGCCGAACACTTCAGGGTATTCGCTAATGGCGTAAAGCGAAATTAATCCGCCCATGCTTGAACCCATCACAAACGTATTCTCACGACCTGGCAAGGTGCGGTAACGCGAATCGACAAAGGGTTTGAGTTCTTCCACCAGAAATTTCAAGTAATCATCGGCGCGGGAAGGGCCGCCAGCAATTTCAAGGAAATCGGCGCGCACTTTTTTCAAAGCGGGCGTTTTGAGCGGTTTGGCAGGCATGTATTCCTGCCAGCGAAAATCGGTATTCCAAACGCCAACGACGATGGCTCCGTGAAAGCCGCGCGTGGCAATCAGGCGGCTGACGGCTTCATCGACGCCCCAATCGACATTGTAAGCCGCCAGAATGGGGTCGAACAGGTTTTGCCCATCGTGCATGTAGACAACCGGGTAGCGCGCTTCATCTTCGTAATAGCCGGGCGGCATCCAGATGTCTATGTGACGGGGGTCAACATATTTTGATTGAAAGCGAGCGTGTCGCTGGGTGGTGCCATTTCCCTGAGTATTTGGTTTGCTGGGCATAACGAATCTCCTGAAAAAATTATACCAGCACCCACAGCAGCCACAGGCCCATCATCACGCAGCCAATGAAAAAAAGCACGAGAATCACCCAACTAAAGCCCACCAGCAAGGCTTTGGTAGAGGCCCAGGCCAGCGATTTTTCGCGCAGGCGATAATATTCCACGCCATAAAGCGCCAATGGAGAGGTGAGCAGGCCAATTAACGGGGTAAACATGATGCTGATGACGATAACAGCCAGGCCTGTCAGAATAATGGAGCGCCAGGGGGTGCCATGCTCGCGCAATTTGGAGGCCAAAATGATGTTATCAATGACGGTGCCAAAAATCATCAGCAGGGTCATCAAGGCAAAGAAGAACCAATCCCAACCGGTCATGGTTCCAGCGATGACGGAAAAAATCGCGTAGACCAGGGCCGCCAGCCAGATGATGGTGATGCCAGGGAAGATCGGAATCAACGTCCCGACCAGGCCGACGAGCATAAAGACGAAAGTGATTCCTTTCAAAATGGCCGGGCCGAGCAGGGAGGGGTCAAACATGGGGAGGTCTCCTTATTAAGAAAAGAACGGAACACGCGTTACAGGATACAAGATATACCCACGGGTATTATATAACGTTGCGCGTGTTCCGTTGGTTGCAAAAAAGATAGAGCAGGCTTAAGGCCCAATCACCTCGACCCCACCCATCCACGGGCGCAGGACTTCAGGGACAAGAATCGAGCCATCGGCCTGCTGGTAGTTTTCCATCACCGCAATCAGCGTGCGGGGCAGGCCCAGGCCAGAACCATTGAGCGTATGCAGCAGGCGGGCTTTGCCGCCTTCGGCAGGGCGATATTTGATGTTGGCGCGCCGGGCCTGAAAATCGGTATCGTTCGAGACCGAGGAAACTTCCAGCCACTCGTCACATCCTGGCGACCAGACTTCAAGGTCATACGTCATGGTTGCGCCAAAGCCCACATCGCCGGTGCAAAGTTGCTTCACGCGATAAGCCAAACCCAGCCCGGCGCAGGTTTCTTCGGCATCTTGCAGCATTTTGTTGAGCATGGCTTCCGAATCTTCGGGCTTGCTATAGATATACATCTCAACCTTGTCGAACTGGTGTCCACGTTTGATGCCGCGCACATCGCGCCCGGCGCTCATTTTTTCGCGCCGGAAACAAGGCGTGTAAGCCGTGTAAAGCAGCGGCAGACTGGCCTCATCCAAAATCTCGTCCATGTGCAGGCCGGTGAGGGGCACTTCAGCAGTTGGCACAAAATACAAATCTTCTTCGTGATCTTTGTAAAGATTGTCGGTAAATTTTGGCAGTTGCCCGGCCCCAAAAACAGTGGCCGTTTTAACCATAAAAGGCAGGTACTGCTCGCGGTAGCCCTGCTGACGGGTGTGCAGATCAAGCATCCAGGCAATCAGGGCGCGTTGCAGGCGCGCGCCCGCCCCGCTCAGGGTATAAAAGCGCGAGCCGGTAATTTTTGTGCCGCGCTCAAAATCGATGATGCCCAGCGCCGGGCCGAGTTCCCAATGCGGCTTGGGGGCAAAATCGAAGGCTTTGGGTTCGCCAACGGTTTTAATAACCTGGTTTTCGTTATCATCGACGCCATACGGGACGCGCGAATCGAGGATGTTCGGCAAAGTGGATAGCAAACGATTGAGTTCAGATTCGACCTCGGACACCTGTCCGTCAAATTCAGCGATTCGATCCCCAACGACGCGCATGGCCTCGATTTTAGACTGACGCTCGGCCGGGTCTTTCAATTTGCCGATTTCCTTTGAAACGGCATTGCGCTCGGCTTTGAGCGATTCCACCTCAACCAGCAGGGCGCGCCGTTTTTCATCCAGCAACAGGATGGAATCGACCGGGGCCGGGTTATCTTGCCTATCGCGCAAAGATTGACGCACCAGGTCAGGGGTTTCACGAATGAGATTAATATCGAGCATGGATGCACCTCCAGAAAAGAAATAGAATCGCCCCATCTCGCCAGCAGGACGAGTGGGGCGCTCGTGGTGCCACCTGCTTTTACTGACCATCCCTCCCTGCGGGACGCCTCCCCTATTTTGTAAAAATCGGGGAGGCCGGGTGGGGCCAGCCTTTGGTTTTCGCGCTAACGGGCGAACCCGGCTCTTTTACGATGTGGGGCAAATGAGGCATTTGCGCCGCGTCCCTGCAAGAGCAACTGTCCTGTTACAGAACGCCGGAGCGGAATTTTCAGCAGTCCATTTACCGCTTCACACCATGGGCGGCTCTCTGAAAAAGGGCTGGGGAAATTTCTCCGGGCAGGTTTGTAGTTAGGGAGATTATACGCCGGGCAGGGGAGGTGTCAAGGCGGGATTCAGGCCAATAGCCGACTCAAGACAAACCACTCCCCCGGCCTGTCAGAGCGGATCGCGCCACCCGTTACCTGCCCACCGTTTAACAAACGCTGGACGGCGCGAAGAGTCAACTCATTGCCCCAGCCAAACAGACGGGTAATGTCGCGCAACTGCGCCGCCCCGACTGAGGCGAAGTACAGTTCCAGCAGTTTTTGGCGCGCTTCGGCCTCGCCAATCGCCCGAGCCTTTTCCGGTAAATCGGGATAGTGCCGGGCTGTCAGGTCATAGACGAAGGCATAGCGCCAGGCCCCGGCCTCCGTCACTCCCACCGGCAGAATTTTGAAATCGGCCTGTAAAACCTCCAACGCGCGATTGAAGACCGAGTCGCTGCCCTTGCTCGTTAAACGCGCTTCGCGGCGCAGTTCGATGGTATGCAGTGGACCTTTTTCAAGAATGGCATCGTAGACTTGTTTGGCTTCCAATGTCAGCCGGCCGGCCTGGTAGGCGATGATGTGGTCTTCTTCGGGTGAGCCGTAGTTTTCGGAAAGCGCGTAAAAATAGGGGGCAATATCGAGCGCAATCATGGTCGCTTTGCGGCGCAGGATTTTGGCGTAATACCACTGACGCTTGCCCAGCGCGGAATCTTTCCAGCCCCAGGTAACGTGACCAGGGTCATCGTGCGCGTCAGCGACGGCCCGCTCGCCAACCACTGCCGTCCACAGGCTGGGAAAGTCGACGCCCTTGATGGGCCAGAAATACACAAACCCGCGCCGGTTGACCCATTCGAGCGC
>DAOUML010000127.1:0-9855 GCA_034411635.1 Anaerolineales bacterium | reverse complement strand
ACTGATATGCGTAGGGCGACATTTATGTCGCCTGAAAGCAAATTCTCAAATGCCTTGCTCCCAACGCGACTTGAAAGTCGCGCTACGGTAGGCAGTTACGATATTTTTTTGTTCATTAGGATTTTCTGCCAAGAGTCCCTGACTGTCTTCTCGGCAAGTGGCATGTGCCAGATCATATCCCTAGATACGAGGTCTTACCACGCAGATTCCCAAAGACTCTCATTTTTGCGTAGTTCCAATAGTTCCGAATTTGCAGTATCATTCGCATTTGTTCGGAGGTTCCCTGATGAAACAATGGCTAACTTTGATATTTCTGACTCTGCTTATGACTGCCTGCGCCCAGGCGGAACCAGCGCCAACCCCAACCCTGACTCCCACCAGCACGCAGACTCCAACCCCCACCGAGACGGCCTCGCCAACGCCCACCGAAACCCCCACGCCCACCATCACGCCCACGCCTACGCGGGATTATCCCGCCGACGGGTATGGGCCTTCTGGTTTCCCGGCAGATGTTAATCCGCTGACCGGCTTGCGGGTTGAAAACCCGTCTCTGCTGGAGCGGCGTCCGCTCATGGTCAAGGTCGCCAATTTGCCGCGTGAGTATCGTCCGCAGTGGGGGCTTTCGCTGGCCGACCATGTGTACGAGTATTACACAGAAGCCGGAACCACTCGATTTGCGGCGGTTTTTCTGGGCAATAATGCCGAAACGGTGGGGCCAATTCGCTCGGCGCGTTTTTTTGACCACCGCCTGATGCAGATGTACCGTCCCATTCTGGCTTTTGGCTCTGCCGATTACCGGGTGCGCAACCTGATGTTTAACCAAAACTACGCCGACCGTCTGGTGATCGAATCGGCCTGCCCGCCAATGTGTCGCTTTGAACCCAATGGGCGCAATTACCTGACGACGGATACCGCTGCGTTGACCGACTGGATTAATCAAAAAAACGTGCCGGGTGGTAACGGACGCCAAAACCTGGACGGTTTGCATTTCTCTTATGACGTGAATGCAGATGGAAAACCGGCGCGCCAGGTTTACATCCGCTATTCCAGCGCCATCTATAACCGTTGGGATTATGATTTTCAAACCGGCAAATATCAGCGCTTTGCAGATACGCAAGACGATGCGGGCGGCGGAAAAGAACTTTACGCCCCGCTTACCGACCGTTTAACCGATTTGCCGATTACTGCCGATAATGTGGTGGTGCTTTTCATTACCCACGAATATTATTCGCTTAAACCCGAAATAATCGACATCATTGTCAGCGGGCCGGGAAAAGCGTATCTCTTTCGCTACGGCGAAATGTTTGAATTAACCTGGTACCGCAATGCCATTGACCAACTCATTACTCTGGTTGGGCCTGATGGAAAGCCTTTTCCACTTAAGCCGGGCAATACCTGGTTCGAGGTGATTGGCTCTAGCAGCGAGATGAGCGCGCAAGGCGATTCAACCTGGCGTTTCAAGTTTTCAATTCCCTGAAACTAAAGCAGAACGCCGCCCTTACGGACGGCATTCGGCTTCGGCGCTATGGCTTCCTTTATCTTACGAGGAGGGATGCCATAGCGCCACGTTGACTACTGTTACTGTTCATTTTAGACATCACCTCCTCCTTTCTATAGGATGGCAAGTGAATAAATTGTTAAACCCACAAAGATAGTCTTATTATACACCATGCAAAACGAAAGTCAACAAAAATTTCAAAATTGAAAATCTCCCGCAAAAAAACCTTGCCTGCCCTTATAATTGGGGGAGGTAATATGGAAGATGGTTAATAGAGAATAGTTAATGGCTAAGAGAATCGATTCGTCTGCCAGAACCGTCCTTCGACTACGCCGCCACACTTGCCCAGAACGCAGTGCGGGGAACCGGGCGGCTCCGCTCAGGACTGGATACTGAACACTGAATACTGAACACTGAATACTGAACCACCGAGGAATTATGCCCCAAATTGTCGAATGTATCCCAAATTTTTCTGAAGCCCGCCGGCCTGAAGTGGTGGAGCAAATTCTGGCCGCCATTGTCGCCGTGCCTGAAATCAGCCTGCTCGATCACTCCTCCGATAGTGACCATAACCGCACCGTCGTCACCTACGCCGGGCCGCCCGCTGCTGTCGAGGAAGCCGCATTCCAGGCCATCAAAAAAGCCGCCGAACTGATCGACCTCGACCAGCACACTGGCGAACACCCGCGCCTGGGTGCCACCGACGTTGTCCCCTTTGTCCCGATTTCAGGCGTCAGCATGGACGAGTGCGTCGCCATGGCCCGCCATCTCGGCCAGCGCGTTGGCGATGAACTCGGCATCCCCGTCTACCTGTACGAAAAAGCCGCGCTCAAACCCGAACGCACCGGTTTGGAGACCATCCGCAAAGGCCAGTACGAAGCCATCAAAGCCGAAATCGGCCTCAAGCCCGAACGCGACCCCGATTTCGGCCCCAGCAAACTGCCCAAAGCCGGGGCAGTCGTCATCGGCGCGCGCGACCCACTGGTCGCCTTCAACGTCTACCTGACCACCGACGATGTCTCTGTCGCCGATAAAATCGCCCGCGCCGTGCGCCATACTTCCGGCGGGCTGCGCTTCGTCAAAGGCATGGGCATCCTGGTCGATGGACGCGCCCAGGTCTCAATGAACCTGACCAACTTTCACAAAACGCCCATCGCCCGCGTTGTCGAATTCATCCGCCGCGAAGCCGCCCGCTACGGGGTTGCCATCCACCACAGCGAACTGGTGGGTCTCGTCCCGCAGGAAGCCCTGGTCGATGCCGCCGTCTGGTATACCCAACTCGACCAATTCGACAAATCCCAAATCCTCGAATCGCGGCTTGCCTCGCAACCTTCCAACGCTCAAACAGCAACCTTCCTCGAAGAAGTAGCCGCCGGAACGCCTGCCCCCGGCGGCGGCTCGGCAGCCGCCTACGCCGCAGCGCTTGGCGCAGCCCTGGGCGCCATGCTGGCCCGCCTCACCGTTGGCAAGAAACGATACCTCGAAGTTGAACCCGAAATGCTCAAACTGCTCGACGAAGCCGAAACCCTGCGCGCTGAAATGACTCGCGCCATCGCAGAAGACGCCGCCGCCTTCGATGCCGTTTTGCAAGCCTTCAAACTCCCCAAAAATACCCCGCAAGAAGACGCCGCCCGCGAACAAGCCATTCAGCAAGCCACCCTGCTCGCCGCCGAAGTCCCCTTGCAAGCCGCCCGAAAAGCCGTGCGCGTCATGGAAGTTTGCGCCCGCATCACCGCCATTGGCAACCTCAACGCCATTACCGACGGCGCGAGTGGCGCAGTCATGGCCAAAGCCGCCCTCACCGCTGCCGGATACAACGTGCGCATCAACGTCCAAAGCCTGCCCAGCAAAGAATCTGGCGCATCCCTGCTCTTTGAACTCGAAGCCCTCGAAACCCGCGCCCTCGAAATCGAGCGTCAACTCAAAACCCTGCTCAACGAACGCGGCGGACTGGGCATTCCCTAATCATTAGGCGAGAGTCCCTAAAGGTTTTCAAAACCTTTAGGGACTTTATTTTTATCGACATGATTGGTAACCTTTCAACCCCAAAACGACTCCTCACCCTCGTCTTTTTATCCGTACTCCTGGCCGCCTGCCGCGCGGAACGCACGCCCCCCAGCCTGGATACCCCTACAGCAGCCCCCGCCCCGCCCACGCCGTCTCCTCGCCTCGCCGACGCCGCTTCGGCCACGCCTCAGCCGAACGCCACTTCAACCGCATCCCCCACCCCTGCGTCATCCATCCCAGCGACGCCACCCGGCCCGCGCCCGCTCAACTGGTGCCCCGCTGGCATCGTCACCTGCTTCGACGAAACCCACGCCTTCGCGTTCACCCGCCCTGTCCCTTTGCCAATCGACCCAACCTACCGCTACGCCAGCACCCAGGCCGGGTTGCGAGAACTGCATCGCGGCGTTGAATTCTACGCCGCGTTTGGCGCGCCCGTCCGCGCCGTCGCCTCTGGGCAGGTGGTCTTTGCTGGCGATGATATGCGCGAAAAAGTGGCTTTGTGGCCTGAGTTTTATGGCAATTACGTTGTGATCGCCCACGAGGGCGAATTTTACAGCCTGTATGCCCATCTTTCTCAAATCAATGTCAGCGCGGGCCAGGTCGTTTGGGTGGGTGAAGAAATCGGTTTGGTAGGCGCCAGCGGCTCGGCGATTGGCAGCCACCTGCACTTTGAAATTCGTCAGGGGAAAAATATCTACACATCCACCCACAACCCTGAAGTGTGGCTGGCCCCGCTCGAAGGCGCAGGCGCGCTCGCCGGACGCATCTACGACCCGGCTGGCGGACAGCCGCGCGGCACGATCCGCATCCAGCGCGTCGAAAACGGCAAAATCGCCGCCTCGCGTCCGCCCCTGCCCCTGGACATCTACCCGCCCGAACTGGTCGCCGAAAACGGCGAAAACTTCGCCCTCACCGACTTGCCCGCCAGCGAATACCGCCTGACTTATCTTTACAATGGCAAACTCTACGAGTATTTTGTCGAAATTCGGCCCGGAATTTTAACGCTGATTACCATCGTTCTCGATTAAACTTACAGAAATCCTGTACCACCGCCTTCAGGCGGCAAACCGCAAACCGCCTGAAGGCGGCGGTACAACAAACATTTTAAGGAGCAAATTTTATGGGACTCAAACCCGATCACTGGATTCGCAAAATGGCAACCGAACACAAAATGATTGAACCCTTTGTTGAAAATCAGGTGCGCAAGGGCGTTATTTCTTACGGGGTTTCTTCTTACGGATATGACCTGCGCGTGGCAAGCGAATTCAAAATCTTTACCAATGTCTTCGGCGCAATCGTAGACCCCAAGCACTTCGACCCCAAAAGCATGGTCGATTTCGTCGGCGAAGTTTGTATTGTGCCGCCCAACTCCTTCGCCCTGGCGCGCTCCATTGAGTATTTCCGCATTCCGCGCGGCGTGCTGACGGTCTGCCTGGGCAAATCGACCTATGCCCGCTGCGGCATCATCGTCAACGTCACACCTTTCGAGCCAGAATGGGAAGGCTACGTCACCCTCGAAATCTCGAACACCACGCCCCTGCCCGCCAAAATCTACGCCAACGAAGGCCTGGCGCAAGTTCTCTTCTTCGAAGCCGACGAGGAATGCCAAACCAGTTACGCCGATAAAAAAGGCAAATACCAGCATCAGCAATCGATTGTATTGCCGAAGTTGTAATCTCAACAGGAATTAAAATGCCCGTCAACATCACCATCATCGGTCTCGGCCAAATTGGCGTATCGATTGGCCTGGCCCTCGCCGATCACACCGACCAGGTGCGGCGCATTGGTCACGACAAATCTCGTCAGCAGGCCACCAACGCCCAAAAACTGGGCGCGCTCGATCAAGTCGAATTTAACCTGCCGCGCAGTGTCGAAAACGCTGATCTGGTAATTCTGGCTCTGCCCTTCGAGGCCATCGAAGAGACCTTGAAATTCATCGCCCCCGACCTGCGTCCCAATTGCGTGGTGGTCGATACCGCCGCCTACAAAACCCCGGTGGCAGACTGGGCGCGGACTCATCTGCCGCCTGGCTGCCACTATATCGGCCTGGTTCTGGCCCCCAGTCCGAACCACATCACCAGCGTCGAACGTCCGCCTCATGCCGATCTGTTCAAAGACACGGTCATCGGCCTGGTCACTCCGCATGGAACCTCCGGCGAAGCCATCCAGCTGGTCGCTGATCTAGTGATGTTGCTCGGCGCTCAGCCCTTTTTCCTCGATCTGGTCGAAGCCGACAACCTGATGGCCGCCGCTCACCTGCTACCGCAATGGCTCGCCACCGCCCTGCTCGATATGACAGTTGAGGGCCCCGGCTGGCGTGAAATGCGTCGCCTGGCAGGGCGTCCCTACGCAACAGCCACGCTCAGCGCCGTCAGCCAGGATAATTCCGACTCGCTGGCCCGTGCCGCGCTGGCAAATTCGCAGGCCAGTCTGCGCGCCATCGATGCCTTTATGCAAAGCCTGGCATCCATGCGCGCCGCCATTGCCGAGGGCCAGGGCGATGAACTCGTTCAGCGCATCCAACAGGCTCAGGGGGGGCGTGAAACCTGGTGGCAGGAACGAGCCAGCGGAAACTGGCAAAAAATCGAGTTTGGCATTTCCGAACAGCCTCAACGCCCCAGTCTCTTGGGTGAGTGGTTGGGCCGCAAAAAATGAGTTACTATTGCTACATCCTCGAGTGCGCCGACGGAACCTACTACACCGGCTGGACCACCGACCCAACCCGGCGCGAAAAGCAGCATAACGCCGGGCAAGGCGCGCGCTATACCAGCACCCGTCGGCCGGTTAAACTGGTTTACCTCGAGGAATTGCCCGATAAAATCAGCGCGCTGAAGCGCGAACTGGCGATCAAGGCGCTGCGGCGGGAACAGAAGAAGAAATTAATCGGCATGTCTTATCCTCATGGAGGCCCCAATGGTTGCTAATCTTGTTCAGGTTTTACCCCAGGTTTTGCTTGAAAACCGCGTGCAGCAGGTGCGCCAGCGGCTAATTGAAATGGTGACGCCTGAGTTGCAAAAATTCTCCGGGGCCAAAGCCGCCAGCCGCAGCCATGTGCAAAATCTGCTTGAAGCGGCGATGAACTCATTGGGCTTGCAGAATATGCCGTCCGATGTGCGCGAGCAAATCATTGCCAGCGTACTTTCTGACTTGGTTGGCTATGGCCCGCTTGAATGGTTATTACAGGATGAGCAAATTAACGAAATCATGGTCAATGGGCCGGGCCTGGTTTTTATTGAGCGCGGCGGCGAGTTGTGGGAAACCGACATTAAATTTCGGGATGAAAACCACGTTTTGCAAATTGTTGACCGAATTCTGCTGCCGCTTGGCCGCCGGGTAGACTATGACAACCCGACTGCCGATGCGCGTCTGCCAGACGGTTCGCGGGTGAATGTGGCGGTGCGGCCTGTTTCGGTGATTGGGCCGGTGATTACCATTCGTAAATTCCGACGCAATAAGATGACGGTTGAAGATGTCATTCAATATGGCACGCTCACCCCATACATGGCTGAATTTTTACGGGCTTGTGTTGTTGCCCGTATGAACATCCTGATTTCTGGCAATACCAGTTCAGGAAAAAGCACCATGCTCAACGTGCTTTCGACCTATATCCCTGAAAATGAGCGCATTATTACCATCGAAGATGCTGTTGAATTGCAGATGAGTCAGCGCCATGTCGTTCAGATGGAGACCAAACTCCCCGGCGTCGATGGCACCGGCGCGGTCACTATCCGCGATTTGGTGCGCAATGCCCTGCGTATGCGCCCCGATAGGTTGGTGGTGGGCGAGGTGCGCGGCGGTGAGACGCTTGATATGCTACAGGCCATGAATACCGGTCATTCCGGGTCTTTAACCACCATCCATGCCAATACCCCGCGCGATGCGATTGCCCGCCTGGAGACCACCGCGCTCATGTCGGGCATTGAATTGCCGGTGATGGCCCTGCGCAGACAAATCTCATCCGCCCTCGATTTAATTGTCCACATGAGCCGCCTGACAGACGGCACGCGCAAGGCGGTTCAGATTACCGAAGTCGTTGGCATGGAAGGTGATGTAGTCACCCTGACCGATATTTATAAATTCCAGCAGAGCGGTATTGGGCCAGATGGCAAAATTAAAGGCGACTTGCGCCCGACTGGCATTCGCCCGGTATTCAGCCCACGCCTGGAAGTGGCCGGGTTTAAGTTGGGCGGCGAGTATTTTGGCCTGGGTTTTTAGAGGCCCATTGGGTTCTATGCGATAGAAAAAGCCTGGGAGATTCTCCCAGGCTTTTTGTGTTTTCTCTATTCGCCGCGCGCCGCCCTGGCAATCGCGGCCAGGTGTTCGGGGCTGGTGCCGCAGCATCCGCCAACCACGCGCGCGCCGGCGGCGATGTTGCGCTGGGTGGCCTGCCCCATTTCTTCAGGCAACAGGTCGTAAACGGTTTGTTTGTTTTCGTCAATGCGCGGCAACCCGGCATTGGGTTTGGCCCAAATCGGGAATCCGGGTTGGGTGGCGGCATATTCGCGCACCACCACTTCCATTTCATCGAGGCTGGCGCCGCAATTTGCGCCCACCATGGCCGCGCCTTTTTCCGCAAAGGTTTTCATCACCTGGGCGGGTTTAACCCCCATCATGGTGCGTCCTTTTTTCTCGTAACTGAACGAGACCACAATCGGCAGATTGGGGGCCACAGCGCGGGCGGCGTCGAAAGCCAGAACGGCTTCTTCGAGCGCAAACATGGTTTCGATAACGAGCAAATCCACCCCGGCTTCGGCCAGCGCCCCGGCTTGTTCGGCGAAGGCATTGCTGGCTTCTTCGGGGGTGAGCGCGCCGTAGGGTTTGAGCATTTGTCCGCTTGGCCCAATCGAACCGGCTACCATCACGCCGGGGCGTTCCTGGGCGGCCTGGCGCGCCAGTTCAACCGCGCGTTTGTTGATTTCGGCCACTTGATTCAGATAGCGCGATTCTTTCATGCGCAGGCGCGTGCCGCCAAAGGTACAGGTCAGGATGATATCAGAACCAGCCTGAACGAAGCGTTTTGCCAGCGTCAGCAGCATATCGGGGTTATCGAAGATCAGGTCTTCGGGGGCGATGCCGGGCTGCAAGCCCATCTTTTGCAGGTTTGTGCCGGTTGCGCCATCAGCAACCAGGATTTGTCCGGCGTTTAATTTTTCGAGGAAAGGATTCATGGTTTTCTCCTGTTGGAAGCGATT
Organism: Anaerolineales bacterium; assembly: GCA_034411635.1. Classification (GTDB taxonomy): domain Bacteria; phylum Chloroflexota; class Anaerolineae; order Anaerolineales; family Villigracilaceae; genus UBA8950. Next base: position 1,158 of record DAOUML010000127.1, on the reverse strand, counting down.
ATTGATTACTCAGGATGACGATACAGCCTTCATTTGGGTTCAAGCGTAATTCGTTTAACGCTACCTGTCCCTCGTGTTTCAGGCTGGTTGCTAGCGCAATCACGCCGTTGCCGGTGTGCGGCAATTCGAGGGCTTGTTCCTGGCCTGAAAAGTTCAGGGCCACCAGCAGGCGCTGGTCGTCTGCCTCGCGCTCGTAAACGAAGCAGTTTTGGGCGGCCTGCCCGATCAGTTCAACCGGACGATACAAGCCAATTTGCAAGGCGGGCGAGGCTTTGCGAAACGCCAGCAGGCGGCGGTAAAAGTTGAGCGTGGAGGTGGGGTCTTCCAACTGGCGGGCCACATTCACTTCGCGGTAGTTCCCGGCCAGGGGCAGCCAGGGCGCGGCTTCTGGCGTGGAAAAACCGGCATTGGGCGAGTCGTCCCATTGCATGGGGGTACGTTCCGGGTCGCGCCCCACGATGTGGGCGATTTCGGGTTGGTTGACGGCTGGCGGGTCCTGCACCATCTCTGGCGGAATCGGGACGTTTTCCATGCCGATTTCGTCGCCGTAGTAGCAGGTGGGCGTGCCGCGCAGGGTCAAGAGCAGCATGGCCGCCACGCGGGCCTGCTGCGCGCCGACGCGGGTTGCCAGGCGGTGTTGGTCGTGGTTGCCCAGTACCCAGTTGGGCCAGGCGTCTGGGGGCAGGATGGCTTCGTAGTCATCAACCATCTTTTTAACGGCGGGCGCGTTCCAGGCGGCGTTGATGAGTTGAAAGTTGAAAGGCAGATGACATTCGCGCGCTTCGGGCGGGCCGTAATATTTGACCAGTTCCTCGTTGGGCAGGTAGATTTCGCCGACCATCATGCGCTCATCGTATTCATCCAGCACCTTTCTCATGCCCCGAACCAGGTCGTGGACTTCGGGCAGGTTGGCGGTATGGATGTGCTGGATGCTGTTGAAGGGATTCACCCCGTCCCAATCCGGGTTGGGCGGTTCGTCGCGGAAGAGCGGGTCTTTCATCATCAGCCAGATGACATCCACGCGAAAACCGTCCACGCCTTTATCGAGCCAGAAACGCATCGTCTCGTGCAGGGCGGCGATTACTTCGGGGTTGCGGTAGTTCAGTTCGGGTTGCTGGGTGACAAATTGGTGCAGGTAATACTGCCCGGTTTTCTCGT
>DAOUML010000126.1:0-15090 GCA_034411635.1 Anaerolineales bacterium | reverse complement strand
TTGCAGCCGATTTTGGTGCCGGTCAGGTGCAGGCGTTTGCGCAATAAATCGGCCAGCGTTTCGCCGGGGATGGAGGCCAGGGTGTGGGCGGTGCCGTTTACGGTTAAGGTAAGGTGTGTTTTTTTCATTGGTTATATCCTCAATTTACGAGGGTCGAGTAGCCCCGCATGGTTTTTGTGGGGCGTATCGAGACCCGGAATTTCTGGGTAATAGCGGTAGGTCTCGATACGGCTTTCAGCCTACTCGACCATCTTACTTCGCCCTTTCCCAAGCGGCGGTTAAGGCATTTTTCAATAAGACAACCACCAACTCGCGGCGGTATTCGGCGGTGGCGCGGGCCGGGCTGGTGCGGAATTTGGCTTCGGCCAGCAGGGTTTCTTGCGCTCCGGCGATGGTTGCTTCGCTGAAGACTTTCCCGCTCAGAAATTTTCCGGTTTCGAGGGCGCGGAAGGGGGTCGGGCCAGCCGGGCCGACGGCGACCCGCGCGGCGCGGATGGTGTTGCCGTCGCGCTCGAGCCAGGCGGCCAGGTTGAGAATTGGCAGGGCAATTCCCTGGGCGCGCATAACGCGGCAAAAGGCCGATGCCTGATGCGGTTTGCGCAATGGAATGTAAAAACCGACGATGATTTCATCATGGGCGAGGGTCGATTTGCCGGGGCCGGCAAAAATTTCGTGTAACGGGAGCAGGCGGCGGCTTGAGGGCGAAGCGACTTCGGCTTCCGCGTCCAGGGCCAACAGGCCAATCGTCCCGTCCGCGGCGGGCAGGGCGTGGGCCACGTTTCCGCCCAGGGTGGCCGAGTTGCGGACTTGCGGGCCACCGATGAGTCCGCAGGATTCGACCAGCGAACCGGCGTGTTCCTGCACGAGCGGCGATTCGACAATCCGATTGTGCGGCATACCCGCGCCGATGTACAATTTCGCGCCGCGAATTTCAATGACGCGCATTTCAGGAATGCCGGAAAGATCGACCAGGGTATGCACCGGGGCGTGGTTGCCTTGTTGCAGGTCGAGCATTAAATCGGTGCCGCCCGCGATGGGAATCGCGGGGGCCGGGGCGGAGGCGAGGGCCTCGACTGCTTCTTGTACGCTTTGGGGGTGGAGATATTCTTTCCAGAGACTCATAGGGGCGGCTCCTTTGCTCCCTCTTGGAGGGGCTGGGTTATGGCGGCGGCGCTTTTCGAGAGCCGTCCTCCCGCCGTCGGATTTGAACCGAACGACCGCCGTTCTATAGGGCTGGGTGGGTGAATTGTAACCTGATTTATCCTTTTTATTATAGCGCAAAATTTGTCTGACAACTCATGTAAAATGTCATCTTTTTGAGGGAATAATGACCGGAATTGGTCTTGTAACTTTTGGCACAGTGGCGGTTGGGGCAGGTGTGATATAAGTGCCGAAAAGAAAGGATTTATGATGTCTACAGCCCCTGTTGCCCAAGTTCTTAATTTTGTCGAAATGGTTTCCTATCAGGAAGGCAGCATTGTCAGCCGCCAGATTACCAAAGCGGAGACCGGTAACGTGACTTTGTTTGCCTTCGATGCCGGTCAGTCTCTCAGCGAACACACCGCGCCGTTTGACGCGCTTGTGCATGTTCTGGAGGGCAGCGCGCAGGTTTTCATCTCCGGGCAGTTGTTCAGCGTTGAGAGTGGTCAGGCGATTGTGATGCCTGCCAACCAGCCTCATGCGCTGAAGGCCAGCGCGCCGTTTAAGATGTTGCTGACGATGATTCGGGCATAAATTAATCTCATTACTGGACAGAAATCCATGCCTGGGCTAAACTAGGTGCGTTATTCTTGTAGTTAAGGAGCACTTATGGATTTCCAGAATGAAGATTCTCTGACCCGGCGCATGGCTGTCTTGAAGCAGCGCGTCGACGCGATGCGCGACCACGATTTTTACTTCTACAACCAACCAGTGGAAGAGATTCGCGGCGGGGCGCGGGTGTTGGTCAATGGTCGCGACATGAGCATGTACGCCTCATACAGTTATCTGGGGCTGGTTGGTCATCCGCGCATTAATGAAGCCGCCAAACGCGCTGTCGATAAATTTGGCACGGGAACGCACGGCGTGCGCACCCTGGCCGGTTCGTTGACCTTGCATCGCGAATTGGAGGAGACGATTGCAGATTTCAAACATGCTGAAGACGCAATCACCTACACATCCGGCTACGCCACCAACCTGACGGCGATTTCGACCCTGATGGGGCGCGGCGATTACGTCCTTTCAGACAAACTCAACCACGCCTCGATTGTGGACGGTTGTCTGATGTCTGGCGCGGAGTTTCGCCGTTTCCGCCATAACGACATGGCCGACCTGGAAAAGCGTTTACAGCAGGTTCCCGAAGGCGTGACCAAGATGGTTGTTGCCGACTCGGTTTTCTCGATGGACGGCGATATTATCGACCTGCCCCAAATGGTGGCCTTGTGCCGCAAGTATGGCGCGTACCTGATGATGGACGAGGCCCATTCGGTGGGCGTGTTGGGCAAAACCGGGCGCGGCATTGAAGAGCATTTTGACATGATTGGCGCCATCGATATCAAGATGGGCACGCTCAGCAAAACCATTCCCTCGGTGGGTGGGTATGTGGCTGGCAAGAAAGAACTGATCGATTATCTGCGCCACGGCTCGCGGGCTTATATTTTCTCGGCGGCCCTGCCGCCAGCCCAGGCTGCCGCTGCGATGGAGGCCTTCAAGGTTATCCTCGATGAACCCTGGCGCATGGAAAAATTGTGGAAAAACACCCGCCAGTTCATCGACGGATTGAAAGGCATGGGCTTCGACACCATGCTGACCGAGACGGCCATTGTCCCGGTGCTGTGCGGCACCGACGAGCGTGCCTTCGCGCTGACCCAGGCCTGCCAGCGTAACGACGTATTTGTCCTGCCAGTGGTTTCACCTGCCGTGCCTGAAGGCTTGTCCCGTTTGCGCGCCACCGTCACCGCCGCGCATGAAACGGACGAGATCCAGTACGCGATGGATGTGATTGAGAAGGCCGGTAAGGAAATCGGGATTATCTAACGTAGGGGCGGCCCGGGTGGGCCGCCTTTTTTTGTTTAAAGGTAACTACCTACTACCTCAAGATTCCATGTCCTGAGCGGAGCCGCGCGGTCTTTGCGTGGCGTAGTCGAAGGACGTTTTTCTAGAGAATCGCCCTTCGACTACGTGCTTCACTGTCGTTCAGCACTCCGCTCAGGGCGTGGGTAGGCAGTTACGTTTAATATGGGGTTTTCTGATGTTCCTGTTTAATTTTTACAACATTTTTCTAATATATTCATCGTACAATACCCTTATAAACTTTATCAGGAGAAAAAACGATGAAATGGCAATGGAAACTTGGAACCTTCGCAGGCATTGACGTTTTTGTCCATGCCACGTTTTTATTAATTGTTGGTTGGTTTGGCCTGAGTTACTGGCTAACCGCTGGCACGATTTGGGCAGTGCTGGAGGGAATCGCCTTCATCCTGCTCCTGTTCCTGTTCGTCACTCTGCACGAGTACGGACACGCTCTCACTGCCCGTCGCTACGGAATCCGCACCCGCGATATTACCCTTTACCCGATTGGCGGGGTGGCGCGCCTGGAGCGTATGCCAGAAAAACCGATTCAGGAACTATGGGTGGCGCTGGCCGGCCCGGCGGTCAACGTGGTCATCGCGGCGGGATTGTTCCTCTTCCTGCTGCTTACGGGCAGCCTGGTGCCGTTCCGTGAACTGACTCCAACCACTGGCTCCTTTGTCGAACGGCTGATGATTGTCAATATCTGGCTGGTGCTTTTCAACCTCTTGCCTGCTTTCCCGATGGACGGTGGCCGCGTCTTGCGCGCCATCCTGGCGATGAATATGGACTATGTGAAAGCCACCCAGATAGCGGCGACCATTGGCCAGGGCATGGCCCTCGTGTTTGGCCTTGTTGGCCTGTTCAGCAATCCCTTCCTGCTCTTTATCGCCTTCTTTGTCTGGGTGGGCGCTTCGCAGGAAGCCAGCATGGTGCAGATGAAAAATGCTCTGGGCGGCATTCCCGTCACCCGCGCCATGCTCACCGATTACCAGACTCTTTCGCCGCGCGATTCCCTTTCGCGCATGGCTGATTTGATTTTGGCCGGGTCACAGCACGATTTCCCGGTGGTGGAAGATGGGCGGGTGCTGGGCGTCGTTACTCGCGATGATTTCCTGGCAGCGCTGACCAGGCAGGGGCCACAAGTCTCCGTTGTCAGCGTGATGCGTTCTGGTCTGCCGGAAGTGGATTCCTACGAGATGGTCGAAAGCGCTTTGGCGCGCATCCGCGAGAGCGGTGTCCCGGCCTTGCCTGTCACCCATGCCGGGCAATTGGTTGGGATGATTAATGCCGAAAACATCACTGAATTCCTGATGATTCGCTCTGCGATTAAATCTGGTTCGGTTGTGGTGATTGGTCCGCGGTAAATTTTCGTAGAAAACAAAAAGGCCGCAAGCGGATTTCTTTTCACCGCTTGCGGCCTTTTTGTTATTTAAAAACAAAAACTAAAGGTCTTCAAAGCGCAAGGTGATGCTGGCTGACCCTGTTCCCAGATCAACGCATTGCAAAACAATCGCCTGACCGCTCTCATGCCCGTCAAAGACAAGGCTGAGAACAGTATCTGTAACGACAGTATTAATTTCTCGTTCGGTATAGCCGGCATCTGCGAAAGCCTGACGATAAAACGCAAGCACTTCGTCGAGAGATGTGTTCGTCTGACACATGACGGCCCCACCCCCGATGTCCATGCAAGTATGGGCATCAGCAGGGAAGGGAAATTCGGTCTCAATCCCAAGCCCGGTAACAGGTTCAGGAGCAGATGGTTCAGGCGCAGCAGGCTCTTCGGGCTGGGATGGCTCATCGACAACCACCACTTTGGTCGGCTCTGGCGCGGCTGGCTGCACCTGCTCAACAGGCGCATCAGCGACATTACCAATCGCCTGACAGGCAAGTGAAGCCAAAATCAAGACAGATATTGCGAGTAAAAAACGGGCAGAACGAAACATGAAAAAACCTCCTTTGAGAGAAGTTCGAATATCCTGTTCACAGCAAAACCGCAAATGTTCTCACTTCAAGCGCAAGCGATGCGCGCGAACAGGGCAAATACCGAAATCAATTGTATACACAAAAAAATAAAAACACAACCAGACCTTTTGGGGATTGACAGACCCTTTTAGCGCACAGAAAACACGCAAATTGGCAAGCCTCGCTCGGTTGGCTCCTGTTTGGCAATCTGCTCTACCGGGCTGGCGAGATAGCCTTGCAGCAAGGCCTTGTCCATGCGGCACAAGAGCGGATGCGACTCGATAATGGCCGCATACGGGCATTGCGCCAGAATCAGGCGCGGGCCAGTGGCATGAGCCTCCCAATGGGCCTGGTAGTGCATCCGATTCAGGGCTTCCACTGTCGCCGCCAGCCGACGGGTAATGTGCGTTCCGGTTGTGGCGGGCTGGCCGATTAATAGTTGTCTGCTTAATCCATCCAGTAAAGCGTTTTGGTCAGATTCTGGTAGAGATTGAACGAACTCAGTCAGCAGGGCCGAACTGAGTGCCGCAAGGTTATCGCCCAGAGTCAGGCGGCTCAAACGATAAACCACCTGCGGACGCCCGCGCGCGGCGTCCATGCGTCGCCCGCCAATTTCTACCAGGCCATCGGCCAGCAGGCGGGCAAGGTGATGGCGGATATTGGCCGGCGTGGAGCGCAGGGCTTTTGCCAGTTCAATCGGCGTGGCGGCGGCCTGTTTGCGCAAATAGGTCAGAATTTTTTGGCGTGAGGTTGTTTTTGGCATGTGACATTTGTCATGTTTTTCTCATGTTTTGAATTACGCAAATATATATTATCATAAATCCGTTGACCCTGCCCGGCCCAACCGCTATAATCATCAGTATCACATGACCAATCCGCTTAACTGGGAATCGACCTTTGCCATTGCCCTGGCGCTCAAAATCAAATATCCGCAAGTGAACCTGGAAAATATTTCACTCGGCGATATTTACTGCTGGACACTGGCGCTGGAAGACTTTCAGGATGACCCGGCCCTGGTTAATGATGAAATTCTGTCTGCCATCTACCAAGATTGGTTCGAGGAGACGATTAATGACACCCAATGAACTCAATTCACCCGGATACGACATTCCAGAAGAACTGCAAAACGCCGTATCCATTACCACGCTCGACCGAATCTACAACTTCGGACGGCGTTCATCGCTCTGGCCGATGATGTTTGGCCTGGCCTGCTGTGCCATCGAAATGATTGCCGGGCAAGCCTCGCGCTACGATATGGCCCGCTTCGGCATGGAAGTTATGCGCCCCAGCCCGCGCCAATGCGACGTTATGCTCGTGGCCGGAACAGTCACCAAGAAAATGCTGCCCGCCATTGTGCGCCTGTATAACCAGATGGCCGAACCCAAGTACGTGGTTGCCATGGGCGCGTGCGCCTCGGGCGGCGGCCCATTCAAAGAGGGCTACAATGTCGTTGCTGGCATCGACCAATACCTGCCGGTGGATGTCTACGTTCCTGGTTGCCCGCCCACCCCGCAGGCCCTGGTCTACGGTATGATCAAACTCCAGGAAAAAATCGACAAACAATCGATCAAGACTGTGCGCTGGTACCAGAAAGGCCCCGATAGCGTCGAAGTGCCAATCCCCATGCTCGGCCCCGACCTGATCGACCCGCGCCGCATCCCCGAAATCAAGGCCAAAGCCGCCGAATTAGCCAATCCGCCTGCCCCGGCGGAAGAAAGCGCCGCATAGGTGACCGCCATGACAACTCCCGCTCCTGCTGAAACCCTCGACCCCGCCGCCCTGGCTGCGCAAACCCTGGTTGAGAAATTTCCCGGCGCAGTCACGCTCGACGAGCGCCCCGGCTATTCAGGTTGCATCATCAGCGCCGAAAAACTGGTCGAAGCTGCCACCTTCATCCGCGATGAATTGGGCTACGACCTGCTCTCTTCCGTCACCGGCGTTGATTACATCGAACAACAAATGATGGAAGTGGTCTACCACGCTTTCAAAACCACCGGCGGCCCAATTCTGGTTTTCAAAGTCCAGGTCGCGCGCGTCGACCCAATCGTCGTCCCCTCCCTCATTTCAGTCTGGCACGGGGCCGACTTTCAGGAACGCGAAATCTGGGATTTGTACGGAATCCGCTTCGAGGGACATCCTGACCTGCGCCGTATTCTGATGTGGGAAGGCTTTGAGGGCCACCCCATGCGCAAGGACTGGAAGGAAGCCTTCTACGATGAAGATATTAAACCGTTCAAATCGCGCTGGCCTGAAGGAAAGCATGTCTACGCTGAAAAACGCGCTGTTTATGGCGATAACATCCACTTTGAAGCCGGGTTTGACCCTGAAAAATGGGTCCCCACCGACCCCGAAGAAGCCCTGTATGCTTCTCTGAAAAAATACAAAACCGAAGTGATTGACGGCATTGAAACCGATCATGTGCTGGTCAACATGGGCCCGCAGCACCCCTCCACGCATGGCGTTTTTCGCGCAGTGGTTATGCTGGATGGCGAAAACGTCGTCAGCCTGAAGCCGGTCATGGGCTATCTGCATCGCAATCATGAGAAAATCGGCGAGCGCAATACCTGGCTGCAAAACATGCCCTACACCGACCGCTTGGATTACTTCAACTCGATGACCAATAACTGGGGCTATGCCCTGGCTGTTGAAAAGTTGATGGGTATTCAGGTTGCTGAGCGGGCCGAATACATTCGCGTTATCATGGCTGAGTTGAGCCGCATCCAGAATCACTTTATTCTGATCGGTATGTTGATGAACGATCTGGGGTCGTACTTTACCACCGCCCTGTATGCCTTCGAGGAACGCGAACTCATCCTTGATATTTTTGAGGCGGTTGGCGGCTCGCGCATGATGTGCAATTACCACCGCTTCGGCGGGGTGGTGCGCGATATCCCCGATCATATTATGAAGAAGATTCATGACCTGGTGCATGACCGTCTGGCTGCAAAAATCGACGAATTTGACCGCCTGCTGACTGAGAATGAAATCTTCGTCTCGCGTCTGAAAGACATTGGCGTACTGACCCCTGAGCAAGCCATCAATACCTCGATGACCGGCCCCATGCTGCGGGCTTCCGGCATCCCCTACGACATTCGCCGGGCCGACCCGTATGGCGTTTATGACCGCTTCGATTTCAATGTAGCCGTCCGTTATAACGGCGATATGTTCGACCGCTACATGATTCGCATCGATGAAATGCGTGAGTCGCTCAAAATTCTGGAGCAGGCCCTCAAGCAAATTCCGGCAGGGCCCATTAACAGCCAGAAACCGAGTTACATCACCAAAGTCCCGGCTGGCGAATCATACGGACGGGTGGAAGGGCCGAAGGGCGAACTCGGCTTTTACATCGTCTCCAATGGCAAGCCCAACCCATACCGCTACCACGTGCGCGCGCCATCGCTAATTAACCTGACCTCGCTGGAGATGACCTGCGTCAACGAAAAAATCGCCGACTTTGTGGCCTTACTGGGCGCTGTCGATATCGTACTCGGTGAAATTGACCGGTAGAAGGGAAGAAAACAAATGGAAACTTACGGAAAAGGCCTTCTCAAAGGCCTGATGGTTACGCTGACGCGCTTTGTCAATACCTACCTGGAAGATATTAAATGGTGGGGCAAACGCTACTACACCCCCGAAGGCCTGGCCCATCGCGCCAGTAAAGACGCGCGCGGCGTCTTCACCGTGCAATACCCGGAAGAAAAAATGCCGGTACCGGAAGAGTTTCGTGTCAACCCCTTCCTGGTGTATGATGAAGGGGCCGGTGGCGAAAAAGACATTCGTTGCACGGCCTGCGGCATCTGCGCCAAGGCCTGCCCGCCACAATGTATCTGGATTGTGCGCGGCAGCGACCCGGAGACAGGTAAACCGCTCAAGAAGCCGACCGAGTTCTACATTGATTTCGATATCTGCATGAACTGTGGTTTCTGCGCCGAGTACTGCCCCTTCGACGCGATCAAAATGGATCACGACTACGAAATCGCCTCCTATGGGCGCAACCTGGCTGATATAAACAAACTGCTCAAACCTGCCAGTTACTATGCAAAAATTCGCCCGCTGAATTACGCCAGCGAAGAAGCCGCCAAAGCCGAAAAAGCCGCCGCCAAAGCCGCCTAACGCAAAAGCAACAGCCAAAACAGCCCGCCTGAAAGCGGGCTGTTTTGTTTCACCCGCCACCCGGCTTCAAGAATTGATACTTTCTTCCAGTCTTAATCGTATACTAAGCGTTGAACATCATTTCTATTGTATAATCAAGATGGCCTTAAGTGTATAAGGAGGCAGAACGATGGAATTCTTGCTGGATCCAAACGTGGCATATACCCTGCTCGTCACAGGGATTTTGTTGGGCTTGCTGGGCCTGGTTAACCCCGGAACAGGCATATTGGAATTAGGTGCGCTTTTTGCCTTTACGATTGCCGCCTATGGCGCGTACAATCTCGATATCAACCCCTGGGCAATTGTTGTGCTGGCGCTTAGCATCATTCCATTTTTTTACTCTTTGCGGCTGGCAAAATGGCGCATGGCCTTGCTCGGCGCAACCACTCTACTCGTAATCGGCGGCTCGGTTTTCTTATTCGTTGGCGAAAACGGCTGGCCGGCGGTTAATCCGGTTGTGGCAAGCGTTGTTTCGCTCTTGTATGGCGGTTTTCTATATTTTGGTATTGATCGCTCTGTGGCCGCTTTGCAAGCCCGCCCCAATCACGATCTTGAAATGCTGATCGGGCAGATTGGCGAAGCCAAAACCAAAATTCACGAAAGTGGCTCGGTGCAGGTCGCAGGCGAACTTTGGTCGGCCCGCAGTCAGAAAATGATTCCAATCGGTAGTACGATCCGTGTCATCAAGCGCGAAGGCTTTGTCCTTCTCGTTGAAAAACATTCCTGAATAACCCAATAAGTATAAGGAGAAACTGATTATGGAAAGTGCATTTTTCGTCTTGTGTCTCATCGGTGGCGCATTGCTTTTGTTGCTTATCTTCCTGGCAAATGCCATTCGCATTATTCCCGAATATCAACGATTGGTTGTTTTTCGCCTGGGTCGCGTCATTGGCAGCAAAGGCCCTGGCCTGATTATCCTCATCCCGGTCATTGATCGTGGCGTGCGCGTAGACTTGCGCGAACAGGTGCGTGATATTCCGCATCAGACCTCCATCACCAAAGACAACGCCAGCATCGCCGTAGACTTCATCTGGTATTACAAAGTGCTCGACCCGATGGAAAGCGTGCTTGCGGTGGGTAACTTTGAAGCCGCTGCTCAGGGTATGGCTACCACCACCCTGCGCGCCGTCGTCGGCGGCCTGCCCCTCGACGATGTCCTTTCTGAGCGTGAACACATCAATAACATGTTGCGCACTCGTCTCGATGAAGTCACCGAACGCTGGGGCGTTAAAGTAACCAACGTTGAAATCCGCGAAATCATCCCGCCGCGCGAAATTCTCGAATCGATGAACCGCCAGATGTCTGCCGAGCGTGTTCGCCGCGCCGTGGTGACCGAATCAACCGGTCAGCGTGAAGCCGCCATCAATGTCGCCGAAGGTGAAAAGCAGGCTGCCATTCTGCGCGCGCAAGGTCAGCGTGAATCGGCCATCCTGGAAGCCCAGGGTGAACGCGAAGCCCAATTGCTGCGCGCCGAAGGTTTTGCCAACGCCCTGGAGAAAATTTACGCCGTTGCTCAAACGGTTGACCCGAAGACCATGACCCTGCAATACTTTGAAACCCTCAAAGAACTGGGTGCCAGCCCCTCCACCAAGTACATCTTCCCGATGGAATTTACCTCCATGCTCGATAACTTCCTCGGCAAGAACAAGTAAACAATTCTGACCTAAGGTAAAATAAGGCCTCCCAATGCGGGAGGCTTTATTTTTGAAAATGACAAAAATTACATCTGCATCCATTCTCGATCTGAACGCCCTGCGCCATCTTGAACAAATCTGTTTTCCAAAAGATGCCTGGCCTTTGTTCGATTTAATCGCCGTCCTAACCTTTGGTGGAGTTACGCGTCTTAAAGCCGTTGAAAACGGGCAAATGGTCGGCTTTATCGCGGGCGACCCGCGCCCGCGTGAAAAACTGGCCTGGATCGCCACCATCGGCGTTTTGCCTGCTTATCGTGGCAGGGGCATTGCCCGCGCCCTGCTTGAAGCCTGCGAAATTGAACTCAAACAACCCCGTATTCGCTTGAGCGTGCGTTTGAGCAATTACGAAGCCATCCGCATGTACCAAAATGCCGGCTATTCCTCGGTTGATCAGTGGAAAAATTATTATGACGACGGCGAAAACGCCCTGATAATGGAAAAACGTATGCCGCAAGATGGAATATAATTCACCCATGTACTCAGAAACAACCCTCACCCGGCCTGTGTGGATTGGCACCCAGCAAGCCCTCAACATGCTCGCCAAAGAACTTAGCCGCCAAACCCGCATCGCGGTAGATACCGAAGCCAACTCGCTTCATGCCTATCACGAAAGAGTTTGCCTCATCCAATTCTCCACTACCCAAACCGACTACCTGCTCGACCCCCTCAGCATCACCAACCTTTCACCGCTCGAAGAAATTTTCAGCAACCCCAAAATCGAAAAAGTCTTTCACGCCGTCGATTACGACGTATATGGCCTCAACCGCGATTATGGTTTCAGCATCAACAACCTGTTCGACACCATGATCGCCGCCCGCACCCTGGGGTACAAATCCCTCGGTCTCAGCAGCCTGCTCAAAGAAAAATTTGAGATCGAACTCGATAAACGCTTTCAAAAAGCGGATTGGGGCCAACGCCCCCTACCCGAAGATTTAATCGACTACGCCCGGCTCGATACCCGCTACCTGCTTGCCCTGCGCGACAAACTCGAAGAAGAACTGCGCCAAAAAGGACGCTGGGAACTGGCCCTTGAAGATTTCACCCGCGCCAGCCAGGTTAACGGACACAACGGCGACCCACGCGAACGCTGGCAGCGCATCAGCGGACACCAGGACCTAGACCGCCGCCAGCAAACCATTTTGCACGAACTTTGCCTGGCCCGTGAACGAATCGCCGAAAAACTCGACCGCCCGCTCTTCAAAGTCATCAGTGACCGCCACCTGCTGGCCCTGGCCCAAAACGCCCCCGCCAAAATCGCTGAACTCAAAGAAAATGGCCTATCAGACCGCCAGATTCACCGCATGGGCAAAACCATGCTCGAAGCCATCCAGCGTGGTAAAAACACCCCACTGGTGCGCGCCACCGAAGCCGAAAGGCAGCCCGACGCAGTGGTAAACCGCTTGCAAAAACTAAAAAACTGGCGCAAAGAAACCGCCGCCAAACTGGAAGTCGAATCAGATGTCATCCTATCGCGCGTCGCCATGCAAGCCATCGCCGAACAAAACCCGGCAAACTACCAGGAACTGGCCCTCATCCTGCGCGAATTCCCCTGGCGTCTCTCCCAATACGGAGAAAGCATCCTAAACGCCTTGCACCCACCCAAAAAACAGGAAAAGCAACCATGAAACTTCACTTTCACGGCGCGGCCCAAACCGTTACCGGCTCCATGCACCTGCTCGAAGTCAACGGCAGCAAAATCCTGCTCGAATGCGGCCTCTACCAGGGACGCCGCGCCGAAACCTACCAGCGCAATCAAAATTTCCCCTTTGACCCGGCCACCATCGACGCCGTCATTCTCTCGCACGCCCACATCGACCACTCTGGCAACCTGCCCAACCTCGTTCGGCAGGGTTTTAGCGGAACCATCTACGCCACCCCGGCCACAGTAGACCTGGTTGAAATCATGCTGCGCGATTCAGGCCACATTCAGGAAGCCGACATCGCCTACGTGAACAAACAACGTCAAAGACAAGGCCTCTTCCCGATTGAACCACTCTATACCCAACAAGACGCTGAAAATGTGCGTCCTCTGATGAAACCCGTTTTGCTGGGCATCCCCTTTCAAGCCGCCCCTGGCGTATTGGCGCAATTCTTTGAAGCCGGCCATATCCTCGGCTCGGCCTCGGTCTTGCTCGAAATTGAGGAAAAATCCAAAAAAACGCGCATCTGGTTCTCTGGCGATATTGGCCGCCGCAACCTGCCCCTGTTGCGCGACCCCGTTTTGCCCCAACCGGTTGATCTGCTCATCAGCGAATGTACCTACGGCGATAAACCCCACCGCCCTCCCGAAGAAGCCTACAACGAAATGCGCGCAGTTGTCAACCGCACCATTCAGCGCGGCGGAAAAATCATCATCCCATCCTTCGCCGTGGGTCGCACCCAGGAACTGGTCTACAACCTGCATCAGATGATCGACGCCCGCGAAATCCCTCGCGTTCCGGTCTTTGTCGATAGTCCGCTCGCCGTCAACGCCTCCGACATCTTCAAACGCCACCGCGAGTGCTTCGACGACGAAACCTGGGATTTTATGCAGCAAGGCCAGCATCCCGCTCTCGACTTCAGCGGCCTGACCTATGTGCGCAGCCTCGACGCCTCCAAAGCCCTTAACACCCGCAAAGACCCCATTATCATCATCTCCGCCTCTGGCATGGCCGAAAACGGACGCATCCTGCACCACCTCAAATACAACATCGAAGACGCGCGCAGCACCATCCTGATTGTCTCCTGGCAATCGCCGCACACCCTCGGGCGACGCCTGGCCGAGCGCGAAGAACGCGTAAAAATCTTCGGCGAGGTTTACACGCGTCGCGCTGAAGTTGCCACCATTGGCGGCCTATCGGCGCATGCCGGTCAAAACCTGCTGGTTGAATACGCCCAAAGCGCCCGGGCCAAAAAACATGGCATCTTCCTTATTCATGGCGAAGAACGCGGCGCATTGCCGCTCATGACCAAACTCAACCAGGCCGGGTTGCACAAAGTGTTTTACCCAACAACGCATCAAATTGCAGAAATTTAAGGTATAATTCGCGCTTGCCTGACTCAAAAAGTCAAACCGCAAGCGCACTGGAGAGGTGCCAGAGTGGTTGAATGGGACGGTCTCGAAAACCGTTGTAGGCTACGGTCTACCGTGGGTTCGAATCCCACCCTCTCCGCTATACCCATTCCGGGTGAGAATTGCGCTTTTTCAAGAGAAGGAATGCGCAATTCTCACCCGCGGGCATTATAGAATCCCAAACCGGGATTCTTTTTTTATCCCTACCCCAGGTCTTTGTTCGTGAACCCAAAGCATCTCCACCAAACGCAAAAAAAACCGCTCGGTCAGGTCACGCGTGGCAAAACAGCCCGCAACCGTTTGCGGCCGCTCGATAATTTCTTTCTGAAATATGACCCCGGATTGCTGACCCGTCAGGATGGGGATTTCTCCCGTGCCCTGTTTGTAGACCTGGGCTACGGTGCGGAATCCATCACGACCCTTGAAACGGCCTCCCGTTTTCGAGCCTTAAACCCTGCCCTCGGCATTCTGGGCGTCGAAATAGACCCTGAACGCGTAGCCCGCGCCCAACCCCACGCCGACGAAAAAACCTTTTTCCGGTTAGGTGGCTTCAACCTGCCGCTCTTGCCGGGCGAAACGGTGCGCGCCATCCGCGCCTTCAACGTGCTGCGCCAATACGAAGAAACCAACGTGACTCCCGCCTGGGAACAAATGGCCGCCCACGTATTGCCAGGCGGATTGTTACTGGAAGGAACCTCCAACCCCTTTGGCAGCATCCTCTCTGCCAATGTCCTGCGCCGGGTAGCAGGTCAACCCAACCCCTGGCGGCAGGAAGCCCTCATCTTCTACACCAACTTTCACCTCGGCTATAACCCGGCTGAATTTCAAACCATCCTGCCCAAAAACTACATTCACCGCCTCATCCCCGGCGAACCGATTTACGATTTTTTTGAAGCCTGGAAAGCCAGCGCCGCTAAAACCGCCCCCATGCAAACCTTTGGCCTGCGCGCCTGGTTCGTCGCCAGCGCAGAAGCCCTCTCCAAACACAACTACCGCATCCGGCTCGACAAAAAATGGCTCAATCGCGGCTGGCTAATCTTGGAAAACCCCTGAAAATTATACACTTGACAGAGATTCCCGGCATGGCTATAATCCTGCCACACCAAGCGGGTGTAGTTCAGTGGTAGAACGTCTGCTTCCCAAGCAGGATGTCACGGGTTCGAGTCCCGTCACCCGCTC
>DAOUML010000125.1:0-2933 GCA_034411635.1 Anaerolineales bacterium | reverse complement strand
CGCCTGGCGTCCGGCCCTCTATCCCGCGCCCTGGGCCCTCAATCCCTACGACCATTTCTACTTTGTCCGCCCCATCGCCGCCGACGAAGTCAACTGGCCCCTGGCGCGTTACCGTTATGGTGGCATCTTCTTTGAAGATGTGACCCACACCGGCGTCGATATCCCCGCCAAACCCGGCACCCCCGTTCTGGCTGCCGGTTCTGGCACAGTCGTCTGGGCTGGCTGGGGACTGTTCAGCGGCGACCCCAAAAATCAAAAAGACCCCTACGGCCAGGCCGTTGTGATCCGCCATGATTTTGGTTACGAAGGCCAAACCCTCTTCACCGCCTACGCCCACATGCGCCAGGTCGATGTCGCCCCCGGTCAATGGGTCGATACCGGCCAATACCTCGGCGAAGTGGGCGATACCGGCTACACCACCGGGCCACACCTGCATTTTGAAGTCCGCATTGGCGATAACACCTACTTCCAAACCCGCAATCCCGAACTATGGCTCGTCCCGCCCCAGGGCTGGGGTGTTTTGGCCGGGCGTATTATGGATACCAACCGGGTGCTGATGCGTTCCAAAACCATCACCATCGAATCGCAAAGCACAGGCCGGGTTTGGACCGTCATCACCTACGGCCCCGATTCCATCCGCCCCGATCCCTACTACAACGAGAACATGGTCATCAGCGATCTGCCCGCCGGACGCTATCAGGTCATTACTGTCTTCGATGGCCGTACCTATCGCCAGGAAATCGAAATCCGCCCTGGTCAGGTCACTTTCTTCACCTTTCGCGGCGAATTTGGCTATAACCTTGAGCCTCCTCCACCCCCCGGCATGGATCGCATCTTTACCCCCACCCCTGCCGCTTCGCCGTAACCCTGACCGTAGCGCGACTTTCAAGTTGCGCTTGGGCTATACCTGAGATAGGTAACGCCGCCTTTAGGCGGCCAATTGCAGGCTGAAGCTCGCGCCTGAATCACGTCGGGTATAATTGCGCTCTGTTAAAAACATCCACCCATCGGAGAAACCCCCATGAAACATTTTATTCTGCTGAGCCTCGTTTTTCTTCTCGCCGCCTGCGCCCCCGCCGCCGGGCCTGAAAAAGCCGTCGAAAAATACTTCCAGGCGGTTAACCAAAAAGACTCCAGCCAATTAAGCACCAGCGTTTGCCAGGCCTGGGAAGCCGATGCCCTGATGATTATGGACTCGTTCCAGGCCGTCACTACCGAACTGGACGGGTTGACCTGCCAGCAAACCGGCACCGATTCCAATGGCATGGCCGTCGTCTCTTGCCAGGGAAAAATCCTTGCCAGTTATGAAGGCGAAATGCTCGAATTTGATCTCTCTATTCAAGAATATCTGGTCGAAAACCTCAACGGCGAATGGCTGGTATGTGGAACCAGATAAAAAAACTATTGAGCCGTGAAAATCTGTGGGCGATATTCCTGGCTCTGGTTTTTGTCTTGCTAGCCATTCTCTCTACCACCGATACCCCGCTGTGGATCTATCAGGGTTTCTAAT
The DNA here is from genome assembly GCA_034411635.1 of Anaerolineales bacterium. Classification (GTDB taxonomy): domain Bacteria; phylum Chloroflexota; class Anaerolineae; order Anaerolineales; family Villigracilaceae; genus UBA8950. The sequence goes on along the minus strand of DAOUML010000125.1, from coordinate 1,423 downwards.
TCAATGACGCTTTCAACCCTCGGCATTGGCCTGTTGCTGACTCTTTTTGCCGCTCTTTTGCTCGATTCGCGCAAGCGCGGCTTTTTCCTGTTTAGCCTCAGTATTCTGGCGGTTTACGCCCTCCAGCCCTCCCTGCCGATTCGTTTCCTCGATTTCTGGCTACCCACCGCCGCCCTGCTATTCGCATTTATGCTCTGGCTGGCCTATACCCCACGCGAATCCCTCAAAACGCGCGAGAATTTGCTGGCTGGCCTGTGGCTTTTTGCGCTGATCCTGCTTCTCAGCCTCACCCGCTATCTGGATTTCAGCCTTTTCCTGACCGCCTCCACCCCGCCGCGCATCGAACAGCTTGCGCCAATTTTGTTGCTGGCGGCCTTGATTCTGGCTGGGTTGATGTTTCGGGCGGGCAGTAAATCCCTGGCCTGGATGGGCATCGTCCTGCTCATTCTGCTTCTGGTGGCGCTCAAATTCGAGCCGCTTACCCTGTGGCTGGCGCAACTCTTGCGCGCCTGGGGCGCTCAATCGGTTGCAACCGCCAGCGCGCTCGATATCCGCTGGCTGGGTTTTTCCTACATCGCTTTTCGCCTCATCCACACCCTGTACGATGGCATCAAAGGCCGCGCTCCGCAAGTTTCCCTGTCTGAATACATTACCTTTGTCTTTTTCTATCCCGCGCTCCTCGCCGGCCCCATTGACCGCCTTGAGCGTTTCATTAAAGACCTGCGCGCGCCTTTCTCCCGCGCCGATATCGACTGGGATTTTGTCATCAAACGCCTCGCCCTGGGCCTGTTCAAAAAATTCATCCTGGCCGACAGCCTGGCCCTGATGGCCCTCAACTCGCAAAACGCCTCCCAGATTCAACATTCAGGCTGGGCCTGGCTGTTGCTTTATGCCTACGCCCTGCAAATTTTTCTCGATTTCAGCGGCTACACCGACTTGGCCCTGGCTCTGGCGAGTTTGGTGGGCATCAAACTTCCTGAAAATTTTAACGCCCCTTATCTCAAACCCAACCTGACTCAATTCTGGAACAACTGGCACATGAGTCTCACCCAGTGGTTTCGGGCTTATGTCTTCAATCCTTTTTCGCGCTCGCTGCGCGGTACTTCCCTGCCTGCCTGGGGCATGATTCTGCTGGCCCAACTGCTCACCATGACCCTGATTGGCCTGTGGCACGGCATCAGCCTGAATTTTCTCATTTGGGGCATCTGGCATGCCCTCGGATTGTTCTTTCACAATCGCTGGCAGGATATTTTTCGCCTGCGCGTATCTGCTTGGGCCAATACCCCGCTGCGCCAGCAGGTCGTCAATTGGGGCGGCATGTTCCTGACATTTCATTTCGTGGCCCTGGGCTGGGTCTGGTTTGCCCTGCCCACCCCGCAAGCAGCCCTCAATTTCTTGAATCTACTGGTTTTTCTTCGCTAAC
>DAOUML010000124.1:0-4274 GCA_034411635.1 Anaerolineales bacterium | reverse complement strand
CCCGGCACTGGGTCAGCCTGGGCGCAAACGACGCCGCCCTGTGGGGCGAATGCAAAGGCAGCGGCAAACAACCCTACAAAACCCGCGTCGATTTATCAGACAATGTCGCTGCTTGCAGTTGTCCCAGCCGAAAATTCCCCTGCAAACATGCCCTGGGCTTGATGATGCTGGCCTCGACCTCGCCCGCCAAACTGACCGAATCCACGCCCCCGGCCTGGGTCGCCGAGTGGCTGGAAAAACGCGCCGCCCGCAATCAGGCTCCCGCCAAAAAAGCCCAGGCCAAATCTGACACAGACTCCCGTCAAAAAGACGCAGCCAAACGCGCCGCCAAACGCGAAAAACTGGCCGCAATCGGCATCGAGACCCTCGAAACCTGGCTAAAAGACCTGACCCGCCAGGGACTGGCCTTTGCCCAAAGCGCCCCGGCCTCCTTCTGGGCCTACCAATCGGCCCGATTGGTAGATGCCCAATTGCCCGGCGCGGCCCGCCTGGTGCGCGAAATGTCTGAAATTCCCGGCACAAGCCCACGCTGGGCCGAAACCCTGCTCCTGAAAATGGCGCGGCTCCAACTGCTGATTCAAGCCTACCGCAAACTCGATACCCTGCCCGAAGCCTCGCAGGCCGATGCGCGCGCCCTGCTCGGCTGGAACATGAAACAAGAGGAACTGCTCGAATCCAACCCCGGCCTGGCCGACGACTGGCTGGTGCTGGCGCAAACGCTGGAGGAGGATGAGAATGGCCTGCGCGCGCAAATCAATTGGCTGTGGGGCAAAGCCAGCCACACTAGCCCAGAACGCAGTGCGGGAAAACCCGCCCAAATCATCCACTTTGCCTTCCGCAACCAACCGATGGACAACAGCCTCGCCCCCGGGCTGGCCCTGCGCGGCGAACTGGTCTACTTTCCCGGCGCGTTTCCCCTGCGGGCGGTCTTCAAAACTCGACAAATCTTGCCCTCCCCATTTCTCCCAACCGGATTTCCTGATTTTTCCACGTTCCTCGATGGCTATGCCGCCGCCCTGGGTCTGAACCCCTGGTTGGAAGTTTTTCCGGTGGTATTAGAGAAAGTGGCGGTAGAGAAACAAGAAACAGGCTGGCTACTTTACGATTCAAACCGGGCGGTTTTGCCCTTGTCCGCCCGTTTCTCATCTTCCTGGGAACTCTTTTCCCTTTCCGGCGGCCATCCCATCACCATTTTTGGCCTATGGGATGGCTTTTCCCTGCTGCCGATGGCGGCCTGGGATGAAAAAAGGTATATCCAGTTATGACCAGCCTCCACGCTCTCACCCAATCCGCCATGCTTGGCTCGACCGATGATTCATTGCTTGACTCGGCTATCCAAACGGGCATTGCCGAGTTGGGCGGGTACATTCCGGCGACTTTCGAGGGCGAGAGCAAAGCCTGCGGCGCGGAATCGAAGCCGCAGATGCCGGAAAAAGCGGCGGCGCTGCTCAAACGCCTCGTGGCGGGTGAGTCGGACGGGTTGTTGCCCGAAATCCTGCAACTGACCGCCGAGCGCGGTTACATCGTCCCGCCCGAAACCATCCCGGCTTTGCTGGGGTTGGGCAAAAACGACCTGCGCAAGCTGGTTATCTCGGTCATCGGCGAGCGCGGACGCTGGCTGGCGGCGCATAACCCGGCCTGGGCCTACGCCCTCGGGCGCGACCCGCTCGAAGCCTGGGAGAATGGCGTGAGAGCGGAACGAATCGCCGCGCTGGAGCAAATCCGCGCGGAGGAGCCGGGGAAAGCCAGGGAGTGGGTGCAGGCAAGTTGGGAGAAGGATGCGCCGGAAGACCGGGCTTTGTTTCTTGGTGCGTGTTCCGTTGGCTTGAGTATGGAGGATGAGCCATTTTTGGAATCCTGTCTTGATGACAAGCGCAAGGAAGTCCGCGACGCGGCCCGGGGCCTGCTCATCCGGCTCGAAAATTCGCGCTTCGTCGGGCGCATGTGGGCGCGGGTGAAGCCGCTGGTGCGGATAAAATCCAAATTCCTGGGCGGCGACTCGCTGGAAGTTTCCCTGCCCGAGAGAATCGATCCTGCCGCCAAACGGGATGGGCTGGGCGGCGCGCCGCTGCGAAAAAAGATGGGCGAAAAAGCCAATCTGCTGGCGCAGATGATTACGTCCATTCCGCCCGCGCTGTGGAGCCGGGAATTCAATCGTCCGCCAGAGAAAATCTTATCGTTGGTTCTGGGCCATCAGTGGAAAGAAGCATTGTTACTCGGCTGGGCATTGGCCGCGCAAGGGGCGCGGGATGCTGCCTGGGCCGAAGCCATCTTCCGTTTAACGGCGAGCAAGGCTGAAGTCCAGAATGTGTTCGAGCCGGAAACGCTGCGGGAGTTGGGCATGGTTCTTATCCCGGAACAGGTTCAGGCCATCGCCCAATCCAGCATTAAACCAATTTTGAATGAACTCAAGGACGATTCACCGCTGCTGACCCTCCTGCAAGGCTATCGCCGCCCGTGGACGCCCGGCCTGGCGCGGACGGTGATTCAGAGCGCCCAGCGTCAGGCTGGCAAAGGCTGGCGGCTGGCGCACGCCCTGCCGGGCTTTGCCGCATGCGCGCCGCCTGAACTGGCGAGTGAATTCGGGCAAGGATGGCCCGAAGAAATCAGCGGGGTTTGGAGCCTGATGATTGAAGCGTTTTTGCAGGTTTTGAATTTTCGGAATGAAATCAGGAAGAGCCTGAAGGAGCAACCATGACCACCCTTTTACGCCAACACGCCGAACAGCAATTTGCCGAAGAATTGGTCGTACTGACCAAGACCGACACGCGCCAGCGCCCGCCGAACTGGAATCTCTCGCCCTGGGCGGTAACAACCTACATTTTGGGCGGCAAACTGGACAATGGCTTCACCGTCAGCCCGAAATATATCGGCAGCCGCCGCATCATCGAGGTGGCGGTGGCGACCTTGGCAACTGACCGCGCCCTGCTGCTGCTCGGCGTGCCGGGGACGGCCAAAAGTTGGGTCTCGGAGCATCTCGCGGCGGCGATTTCGGGCGATTCGACCCTGCTCATTCAGGGCACGGCTGGTACGGCGGAAGAAGCCATCCGCTACGGTTGGAATTATGCCCGCCTGCTGGCGGAAGGCCCCAGCGAGAAGGCGCTCGTCCCCAGCCCGGTGATGACCGCCATGCGGACGGGCAAACTGGCCCGGCTGGAGGAACTAACCCGCATTCCGGCAGATGTGCAGGACACGCTCATCACGATTCTCTCTGAGAAAACCCTGCCCATCCCCGAACTGGAGGGCGAAGTGCAGGCCGTCAAGGGTTTTAACGTGATTGCCACCGCCAACAACCGCGACAAAGGCGTGAACGAACTCTCCTCGGCCTTGCGGCGGAGATTCAACACCGTGATTTTGCCGTTACCGGCCACGCTCGACGAGGAAGTGGAAATTGTCCGCGGACGCTCCGCCGCGCTGGGACGCGCCCTGGAATTGCCCGCCGAGCCGCCCGCGCTGGAGGAAATCCGTCGGATTGTGGTCATTTTCCGCGAGTTGCGCAGCGGCATGACCGCCGACGGCAAGACCAAACTCAAATCGCCAAGCGGCACGCTCTCAACTGCCGAAGCGATTTCGGTGGTCAACAACGGCCAGGCGCTGGCCGCCCATTTCGGCGATGGCCAACTCCGCGCCGCGGACGTGGCCGCCGGGCTGGTCGGCGCAGTCATCAAAGACCCGGTGCAGGACAAAATTGTCTGGCAGGAGTACCTGGAGACGGTGGCGAAGGAGCGCAAGGATTGGAAGGATTTATATCGGGCGTGCAGGGAGATGATGGAGTGATGAATGATGAATGCAAAATGCAGAATGATGAATAAAAAAAACAAAAATCAGATGGTTTTGACTTTCATTCTGCATCACCTGCACTGCATCCGCAGCGCGGTGCAAGTGTCATCATTCTGACCTCTGCATTATGGTTACTATTCTCGGCATCCGTCACCACGGCCCCGGCTCCGCGAGAAGCGTTCGCGCGGCGCTGGAAAAACTGCGCCCGGACTGCGTTCTCGTCGAAGGCCCGCCGGACGCCGATGCCCTGATTCCACTCGCCGCCGACCCTGGGATGACTCCGCCGGTGGCGCTCCTGCTCTACCTGCCGGATGACCCGCAAAAAGCAGTCTACTACCCCTTCGCCGAATTCTCCCCCGAGTGGCAGGCCATCCAATACGCCCTGGCGCACAACATCCCCGCGCGGTTCATGGATTGGGAGCAGAAATACCAGTTACCAGGTGACAGCCTGCCCTCTTCAGAGGGTGACCAGCCATCCATTACCAATTACCAAT
>DAOUML010000123.1:0-9899 GCA_034411635.1 Anaerolineales bacterium | reverse complement strand
CGACGGAACACGACGTAAAAGCATTAAAGGTTTTCCGTAGTGCCCCGTTGTTGCCGTTGTGGTTAAAGGTATTCTTTTCCGGCTTGTCCGGGTTAGGATTCAGCTTCATTTTATCGCGCCCTTGCGTTGTTTCAAAAACAGGCCCAGGCCAATCGATAAACTGAGCAGGATGACAGCGACCAAAACCCATCCAGGCAGCGGCGAGGCGGGTGGCCTGGTTTCAACCAGCATTAAGGAGTCGATGTGCAGGTCGCCGTTATCGCCGGGGTCAAACTGGTAGGCAATCCGATTTTCTCCGGCTTTGAGCGTTACCCTTTGGCTTTTGAAATCCCACATTTCCCAGTTGGCCAGGTTGGGGAATTCGAGTTGGTCAATTTTTTCACCGTTGAGGTACAGGCTGAGCGTGCGCGGCGTGTTTTGTTCGCCTGGGCGTAGCGTGCTGGCATAGCGCATAATCAGGGTATATTCTGCTTCTTTCTCAACCTGAACCTCGAAGGAGACCGAATCGCCTTCAGATTGCAGCCCGCCGATATATCCCTGGCCGCCAAAACCGGCATGTTGCGATTGTTTTACTGCGCCGCCGCCCAGGGTGGCGGTTTCAGCCTCGATCACCTGCCCACTGAATGGGCCGCCATCCAGGGTAAACGTTCCTTGCTGGCGAATATCGCGTGAGGAACTGCCAATCATCACTTCATACAGGTCAGGATAGACCATCCAGGCCCGGTGTCCGGCGCTGTAAAATGAAACGGATTCGGGTGAAAGCGTAAAGCGAATCGATTTTGTTTCACCGGGTTGCAGCATGACCTTCTCAAAACCCTTCAATTGACGTGGCGGCTCGCTGGTCTCCAGCGGGAATCCCAGGTAGAGTTGCACGACCTCGGCCCCGGCGCGTGTGCCGCTGTTTTTCACATCCACGCTGACGGTAATCGAGCCGTCTGTCGTCGTTTGGGATGGGTCGATGCCCAGGTTGCTGTATTCAAAGGATGTGTACGAAAGCCCGTGTCCGAACGGATAACGCGGTTCGATTGCCTGGCTGTCAAAATGCCGGTATCCAACCCGTAGTCCCTCCGTGTAGTGAACCTGCCCGCCGACGCCGGGATATCGTTCAGCGGTGTTGGTGGGGTAGTCGTCCAGTTGATAAGCAATCGTGATGGGCAGTTTCCCCGCAGGATTGACATCGCCGAACAGCACGTCGACCATCGAATTGCCCGCTTCCTGGCCGGGAATCCAGCCAAGCAGGATGGCCGGAACCACGTCGGCCCAATCCATCAGCACCTGGGCCGGACTATAAAGCACCACGACAGTATTGGGGTTGGCTGCGGCAACCGTTTCGATTAATGTCTGTTCGTTCAACACCATCGAAGTTCGGTCGCTGCCTTCGCTGGATCGTATGCCTGTAACAAAAATCACCAAGTCCGATTGACGCGCAATCGCCGCTGCGTCCTGGTCGGGATTATTCTCCGGGGTGTACCATGACAGGCGAACCAGGCCACTTTCAGCGGGTTGCCTGTATTCCAGGCGCAGGGCGTAATCTTTCCCATCGATCAGCCGTTGACGGTGAATACTGGTTTGCTCTGCCGGCGTATCCCAGCCATCCAACACCAGTTTATCGTCAAGATACAGGCGTATGCCCGATGCGTGGGTCACGGCCAGGTTATACATGCCGGTTTTGGTCGGTTTCAAAATCCCATTCCAGCGCGCCGACCAGTTGGCGGCGGAAATTCCCTCGGCGGGCGCGTTGCCCTGCCAGGAAAAATCAAGCGAGGCGACCGTCTCAATCACGGCGGGGGAGCCTGAGAGATTGGGGTTGTTGAAGTATTCAACTTGAAGTCCGGCTTCGCCGTTTTCGGCGCGCAAAAATTCGGGCGAAATTGGCGATCCGGATTCGCGGGTTGGCTCGAAGTAGCGAACAGGGACATCCGGCCCGACCCGCTCCAGAATCGCTTGCAGGGGTGTAATCACATAAGGCGCATTGACATGCCCGGATCCGCCGCCAACGATAACGGGGTTGGCATCTGCTGCCGCGCCAAAAACGGCGATGGATTTGTATTTGGCCGGGTCGAGCGGCAGGATTGCCCCCTCGTTTTTGACCAAGACCATGCCCTGGGCGGCTGAGTCGCGGGTCAGGGCGGTGTGCGCGTCACTGCGGGCATAGGCGTCGGGTGAGCCGACCGGTTCGGCGTCAAAAAGACCGGCCTGGAACATGGCCGTCAGGATGCGGATGACCATATCGTCCAGGCGGCTGACGGGAACCTGCCCGGCTTCGACAGCCCCCTGTAACGTCCGGCCATAATAGACACCGACGGGCATTTCCATATCCAGCCCGCCCAGGGCCGATTCGATGGTGCTGTGGGTGGCGTTCCAGTCTGAGACGATCCAGCCCTTGAAGCCCAATTCACCTTTCAGGATGTCGTTCTGGGTGTCCGAATTTTCGCAGGCGTAAATTCCGTTAATTTTGTTATACGAGCACATGACCGAGCCGACCCCGGCCTCAACCGAAGCCTTGAACGGGGGGAGGTAGATTTCGTGCAAGGTGCGAATGTCGACTTCGGAACTGATGCGCGTGCGCTGGATTTCCTGCTCGTTGGCGAGGTAGTGCTTGGCCGAGGCGATCATCATGCCTACTGATTGGATGCCGCGCACCGCCGCCGCCGACATCTGGGCGGAGAGATAGGGGTCTTCGCCATAGCCTTCGAAGTTGCGCCCGGCCTGCGGCACGCGGACGATGTTCATCATCGGTGCCAGGTGAACGTTGACGCCTTTGGCTTTCTGTTCTTCGGCCATGGCGCGGCTGTATTGCTCCAACAGGGCCACATCCCAGGTGGCGGCGACGGTAATCGGCTCAGGGAATGCGGTTACATCCATCGCGCCGTTGCCAACCCCCGAAGGGCCATCCTTCATTTTCAGGGCCGGAATGCCGAGACGCGGAATGGCAGAGATGTGCCCAACGTAACCGCCATAATCGCCTTTGTTATCGCCGGAGACCATCCAAATCTTTTCTTCGAGTGTCATTTCGGCAACCAGCAGGCGGGCGCGTTCTTCGGGCGGCAGGGACGTGTCCATCCAGGGCTGTGAATCGGCGCGGACGGGGGCCAGGAAATTGGCAAAAAGAGTCAGGGTAAGCAGGGCGGCTATTGTGGGGGCAAGATAACGTTTCACAGGGTTCTTTCCTTTACTTCAGGGGTAATTTTGCGCGCAGGCGAATATCACGCGAACTGGCGCCGACCAGAATTTCATAATCGCCAGGTTCGCGCACCCATTTCTTACGGTAATTGTCATAGAAGGAGAAGGCGCGCTCGTTCAGCGGCAGGTGGATGGTTTGCGATTGACCTGCTTTCAGGAAAACTTTCTCGAAACCTTTCAGTTCCTTGCGCGGCCTGGGAACGCTGCAAACCAGATCGGATACATATAACTGGACTACTTCGGCCCCATCCAGCGCGCCGCTGTTTCGGATGGTCAGGCTGGCGGCCAGGTTGCCTTCCGGCAGGCTGCCGGAGAGTTTCAAATCGGTATATTCAAATTGGGTGTACGAAAGCCCGTGCCCAAAGGGGAAGAGCACGTCCATTTCTTTGTAATCGTAATAGCGATAGCCCACAAAAACGCCTTCGCCGTAATTGTGTTCGCGATTTCCGGGATAGTAGATGTAAGAGGGGTTATCCTGGTAGCGGCGCGGGTAGGTGGATGTCAATTTGCCGGACGGGTTGACCCGGCCAGCCAGGACAGCCGCCACAGCATGACCGCCCTCCTGCCCGAAGAAATGGGTCTGGAGGATGGCCGCCGCTTCGTTTACCCAGGGCATTTCGATGGGCGCGCCGGTATTCAAGATCACCACTGTTTTCGGGTTGGCCGCGCACACCGCCTCAATCAGCCGATTCTGCGCGCCGGGCAAGGCCAGGTCCGGTCGGTCTTCTGCCTCGGCCTCGTACCCAACCGCATGACCGGCGAAAACCAGTGCGTAATCGGCAGCGTGGGCCGCTTCAACCGCGGCGGCAATTTCTGCGGCGATTTCTGTTTCGGGAACTTGATATGCAGTGCGCACCATCATGGCCTGACGCTCATGATTCTGGGTGCTGCTGAATTCCATGCGAAACTTGTAAACTTGCCCGGCTTCCAGTTGCAGTCCTTTTTTTATCTCAGTGTAGAAGGGGTAGGGCGCTACATCCTGCCAGTGGGTTTGTTCCATGAAGAGTTCATCATCGATGAAGAATTGGAAATCTCCCTGGTAAAACAGATGGAATTCATACTGGCCGCTTTTTTCTGCTTGCAGGTCGGCCACCCAGCGTACCGAGAGTTCGGTCGGTTGGATTTCGCTCAGCGGCGGGAAAATGGTCCAGTAATCGATTCCCGGCACCAGGCGCGCACAAGCCGCTGGCCCGTCAAAGGTCCGGTTGCTGAAAAACTCCTCCCAAATGCCCGGCTGTCCCTGGTGCGAAAGCGTCATCCCTGCCCCGGCGGGCGCATCCGGCCCGACTCGCGCGCTGCAACCCTGGGCGTAGAGAATCTCAACCGTATCCCCATACAGGTCTTTTAGCCCTTCCAGCGGACTGATGTTGTAGGCGCAATGCACGAACGAACTGCCGCCGCCGGTATAACTGGCGGTTGCCGCGCATGGCCCAATCACCGCCAGTTTTTTTGCCTTCCCTGTGGGCAGGGGCAGGATGTCATTCGTGTTTTTCAAAAGCACAATGGCAGCCTCGGCGGTTTTTTGGGCCAGGGCGCGATGTTCCCGGTTGCTGAACGCGCCCCGGTCTTGCGGATTTTGGGCTTTGTAAGCCTCGACCCGTTTTACCAGCCGCAGGATGCGCCGGGCGGCTTCGTTGACAACTTCCTCGTCGAGTTGCCAGGTTTTTACGGCTTCTTCCAGGTATTTCCCGTAATACAGGGCCGGACCGGGCATTTCCAAGTCAAGACCGGCGGCGACGCTCTCAAAAATTGTGTGATTGGCGTTCCAGTCCGAGACCACCACGCCATCGTAGCCCCATTCGTTTTTTAGAATCTCGGTCAGCAGGTGCCGGTTTTGGCTGGCATGTTGACCGTTAATGCGGTTGTAAGAACACATTACGGTCCAGGGGTTGGCTTCTTTAACAATCATCTCGAAGGCGGGCAGGTAAATTTCGCGCAGGGTGCGTTCGTCCAGGTTGGAACTACCGCGCGTGCGCTCAAACTCCTGATTATTGACGGCGTAATGTTTAAGTGAAGCGCCAATACCCAGACTCTGCAATCCCTGCACGTAGGCTGTGCCGATTTTCCCGGCCAGGAAAGGGTCTTCAGCGTACGTCTCGAAATTGCGCCCTGCCACCGGTACGCGGACGATATTGACGCACGGCCCGAGCAGCACATCGCACTGGTTGGCGCGCGTCTCTTCAGCCAGGGCAATCGCCACTTCTCGAATGAGACCAGGGTCCCAGGTCGAGGCCATTGCCACCCCGGTCGGGAAGGCCGTGGCCGTGCCGGTTTTCTCACGGTCGCTGGTTTCGTTGCCGATTCGTACCCCATGCGGGCCGTCGGTCACAATGACCCGGCCAACGCCTTTGGCCGGAATTGGCACGGTTCCCCAGTGGTCTTTGCCTGAAAGCAGGGCCACTTTTTCTTTCAGGGTCAGGCTGGCGAGCAGCGCATCGATTTCTGCTTCAAACTTATTGTTCATGCTCAGCATACATCCTCCAAATTCAATCGAACCGAATGCCGCCCACTGTCACCAGGTCGGCGCCAATTCGCCCGCTTTCGCAGACCAGTCCAATGCCACCTTATCACAGGGACGTAATATCGAACTTCACCAATCTGGGACATGATTTGCGCATACGTCCAGCCTTCAATGGGCCTGCCAAGATAAACACCAATTATTTTGCCCAAAATACCGGCATAGACGCGCTCGTAATAATCAGCCGGTAGATTCATACAGACTCCCGGATAACGAGATGAAAAGGTAATTTTGCAACCCGCCTGGAAAAAGGCTCCGATGTGGTCAACCGCTCGAATAAGATTTCGGCGGCTCGTCGTCCAAGTTTTTCGCCGAATTGGGTAACGGTGGTCAGAGGCGGGTTGAGCAACTCTGCGGCAGGGATGTCGTCGAAGCCGATGATTGCGATATCTTTCGGTATGTTTAACCCGGCCTCGCGAATGGCCTGGTATGCGCCCATTGCCATCAAATCATTGGCAGCAAAAACAGCCGTGGGGCGCGGGTTTAGTTGCAGCAATTCGCGCATTGCGCGCTGGCCGCCAGCCTGGGTAAATTCTCCGTTGCGCACAAGGCTCGAATCGGTATCCAGGTTGGCAATGTGCAAGGCCTGGATGTATCCCGTCAGGCTTTGCTGGTGCGGTAAGGATTCAAAAACGCCGCCGATGAAGCCAATCCGGGTGTGTCTGTTTTGAGTTAAATATGAAACCGCCTCGAAAGAGGCATCGACCGTGTCCACATAAACAACATCAGTGTTGGGCAGGTTCATCGTCATTCCCAATTCGACAATCGGAACGACAATGCGTTCCAGGATGTTTTTTGTCGCCACATGAAAAAACATCCCGGCAATGCCATCCACCTGGCTTTCGATTGCGGAAGTCAGGGCCAGGTGTTCTTTGGCAGCGCTGCCGTCGGTGTTGTAAATGACCGTATTGTAGTGATGCGCTTCAGAAACTGACTGGATACCGCGCAAAAATGTGGCATAGAATGGGTTTGTAATATCAGGAACAATGCCGGCAATGGTGAACGTCTGGTTGCTTCTCAACGCCCGCGCTGCGCGATGGGGAATGTAGCCCAGCGATTGCATTGCCTCCCGAACTTTTTGCCTGGTTTGCTCAGGGATGGAATAAGTTGTGTCGTTGTTGACCACCAACGACACCGTTTTTTGCGAGACACCGGCTTTTTGGGCGACATCCCACTGGGTTACATTGCGTTGCGCCATCCTGATATTTTCCATTTTCTATTTCAATTTTTCGCTACTACGTAGTAGTTTACTTGTAAATCTTCAATAAATCAAGATTTTCTTCAGCAATTCTCATTTTGAAACAAAACGAGCCTGATTTGAATAGGTAGCGCCGCCTTCAGGCGGCGACTCACCGCCTGAAGGCGGCGCTACACTGGCATATTGAGAATTGCCACCAGGCCTTGCTTGCGTGTATCCGAAACGTCTGTCTTGATCCGCGCCGGCCTGGCCTTTGTCGGCAAAGGCGGCTGGATCACGGTCCGCATGGGCAAGAAAAATCGGCGGGTGCCGCTGAACGAGCGGGCCGCCGAGGTGTTGCGGGAATTCTTGGAAGCGGAAGCAGGGGCGGGGGAGTCCGCGCCGTTGTTTTCGTCCCGCTTGAAAAAGCCGAATCTGGAGGGGTGAAGAAGTATGCCGTCGAGGCCGGGGTGGATCAGGTCACGCCGCATTCGTTCTGGCATACGGTGGCAGCGCGCCTGGCGCGCAATCCGCAGGTCGATTTGGTAGACTATTTCTCCTGCGCCTAAGAGGCCAGAGCAATATCCGTGAGAGTCGAAAGAGTCATTTCAGGAAAAGTACAACCGGAATCAAAATCCAAAATCGGCTACCCTGCCCTGCTTCGCTCTCCACGCCAATCTCGCCGCCGTGCAACTCAACAATTGACTTCGCAATTGCCAGCCCCAGCCCGCTCTCATCGCCACTTCTGGATGAATCGCCCCGGAAGGAACGCTCAAAGATATGTGGGACGATTTCCGGCGAAATGCCGCTGCCGTTATCGACGACTTCAAGAATCACACCCCCCTCAGCCTGCCTGCCGTTTAACTGAATTTCACCACCCTCGGGCGTATAGCGCAAGGCATTACTGACAAGATTACCTAAAACCTGCTCCATGCGAGCCGGGTCGAGGGCGATTTCGGCTAAATTGGCCTGTGCATGCACTTCGAGCCGGATCGACTGGGCCTCGGCCTGGTTCCGATACGAATCCGCCACCCGCTCTAGCAGGTCGGCCACACGGACAGGTTCTTTCTGCAAACGCAAGTCGCCCGAATCTGCCAGCGAGAGCGTGCGCAGGTCATCCACCAGGCGCTGTAAGTGGGTTACTTCGACCTGCATGACGGCGAAACGCTCAGGGGTGGGCTTTAACTTTCCATCTGCGAGAGACTCAAGGTAACCGCCCAAAACTGTCAGCGGGTTGCGCAGGTCGTGGGCAATATCGGCGGTCATTTGCTTGCGGCCCTGCTGAGATTGCGCCAGGTCGGCGCTCATCTGGTTGAAGGCCTGGGCCAGTTCGCCAATCTCATCGGCGGCGTGGACGGTGACCTGCTGTTGCAGGTCGCCACGCGCCAGGGCGCGGGTTGCGCCGGTCAATTCACGCAGCGGACGGGTAAGCGTGCGCGCCACGAACAACCCCAAAACCAGCGACAGTACCACCCCGCCCAGGGCCGCCGCCAGCAGGGACAGGTTGACCCGCTCCAGATACTGCTCCTCAATTGCGCGTTGGGCCGGCGGCGCGCCGGTGCTGAGCAGGTAGCCAACGGTTAGCCCGTCTACTTCAATGGACGTACCACGTCCAAGCACATTCGGCGGGATGATTTGTCCGCGCTCGAAGCCGCCGCCGGGGATGATGACCCGTCCATCGCGGCCTGTCAGCGAAAAGGGCTGGGGAACGGGGATTTGCCCAGGCTGGGGCGGCGGCGGGAGCAGTTGGGCAGCCTGCAAAGGGATTTCGACTCCGCGCCAGTTGCCATTTTCGGTGTAATACTCTACCGCCACGCGCAGGAATTGCTCACGTTGCTGTTCGAGCAGGTAATTGTTGAACTGCGCCGAGGTGACATTCTGCACGACCAGCGCCGCCAGCCCGATGGCAAGCAGGCTGACAAGCAGGAAGGCGAGGGTGAGTTTGTGGGTGAGTTTCATGTTTGGGGTGTCAGGTGCGGGGTGTCGGGTGTGTCAGGTAGGGGCGCAGCATTGCTGCGCCCCTACTGCGCCCCTACGCTGGGCGGAAACGATACCCAACCCCGAAAACGGTTTCGATGTATGCCGGGTGCGCGGGGTCTGGTTCGATTTTGGCGCGCAGGTTGCGGATGTGGACATCGATGGTGCGCTCGACGCCCTCGAAGGTGGTGCCTTGCAGTTTGAGCAGAATCTCGGAGCGGGGGAAAACCCGCCCGGGGGCAGACATGAGCAGGGTAAGCAACTCAAATTCGGACGGAGTCAGGCTCACGGGTCGTCCGCTCACTGTGACAGCGCGGGTTTCCCTGTCTAAACGGATTTCGCCCTCGGCCAGCACATCGGCCAGTTTGACGGTACCTCCCGCGCGCCTTAACACGGCATGGATGCGCGCGACGAGTTCTTTCATGCCAAACGGTTTGGTCACATAGTCATCCGCGCCGAGTTCGAGACCAAGGACTTTGTCGGTTTCGTCGAGCCGGGCGGTGAGCAGGATGACCGGGGTTTCGCGCTCGCGGCGGTAGGTTTTGAGGAAGTCGTAACCGCTCATTTCGGGCATCATGATGTCGAGCAAAATCAGGTCGGGTTTTTCGGCGCGGGCGGCGTAGAGGGCTTCGCGTCCGTTGGCGGCAATGAACACGCGGAAGCCCTCGGCTTCGAGGTACTCGCGCACCAGGTTGCGGATATTGGCTTTATCGTCAACAACGAGGATGGTTTTCATGGTTTGATGATAGCAAAAAGTTGTTCAGAAATTGTTCAGGTTAGCGATAAAAAAACTGCCGCAACAACCTTTTTAATGGTTGGTCGCGGCAGTTTTTGCAGTTCTTTGTAAGCAGATTCCTTCCACTCAATCTGGTAGGAGGCCATCACGCTTTAGCCTTTCAAGCAGTTCGGCATGAGAAATGGTCGGCTCCTCGCGGCGTTCAGCCATGACAGCCAAATCGTCGATGTCTTGCAACAATTCTTCGAAGGCTTCGATGGGCAGGATGACCGCCGTCTTTTTGCCATCGGTATCAGTAATATATTGAG
>DAOUML010000122.1:0-11366 GCA_034411635.1 Anaerolineales bacterium | reverse complement strand
GATGCGCTTGTAGTAGTCAAAAGCCTTGTCGGCGCGGCCGGCTTTGGCTTCGGCCAGCATAATCCAGGGGTTGGTGTGGCAGAAGATGCCGGCATTTTCTTTGTAGCCAGGCGGGTACGAAGAAATCTCGCCATATTCGAGGTAATAGCGCGTGTAAGCCGGGTTTTGCAGGACGATGCCATGCGGGGTGGTCAGGTATTTTTCGACCGAATCGAGAGCCTTGAGAGCGTTGCCATTCTCGATGCCCAGGCCTGCCAAAACACACATCCCTTGCGGCTCGATGAAGATTTTGCCCTCAGCGTTTTCCTTCGAGCCAAGCGGTTTGCCGAAATCGTCATAGGCGCGGCGGAACCATTCGCCATCCCACCCGGCGGCCCAGACGGCTTTTTCCATTTCGGCGGCGGCATTGATATAGAACTCTGGAGAACGAATTTCAAACTGGTAATTGGTAATTGGTAATTGGCGAGTTGCAATTCCTTCCATTTCTTTACATGCCAACACAAACAGCCCGGCGATAAAGACGCTTTCAGCCACTTTGCCATCCTTGCCGACAGTGGTCTGGAAACTCTGGCCGGGGGTGTCGGAGAAGCAGTTCAGGTTGAGGCAGTCGTTCCAGTCAGCGCGGCCAATCAGAGGCAGGTGGTTGGGGCCAAGGCGGTCGAGGGTGTATTGCAGGGCGCGTTGCAGGTGTTCGTAGAGTGGGGTTTCGCTGCCGGGTTCGTTTTCGTACTGCACCGGCGCGTCGAGAATGCTCCAGTCACCGCTTTCTTTGATGTAGGCGGCCACACCCAAAACGAGCCAGGCCGGGTCGTCATTGAAACCTGTCCCGACTTCGTTGTTGCCGCGTTTGGTCAGCGGCTGGTACTGATGGAATGCGCCGCCGCTCTTGAGTTGGGTGGCGGCCAGGTCGAGGATGCGCTCGCGGGCGCGCTCTGGAATCATGTGAACGAAGCCGAGCAGATCCTGGTTCGAATCGCGGAAGCCCATGCCGCGCCCGATTCCGCTCTCAAAGTAGGAGGCCGAGCGGCTCATGTTGAACGTCACCATGCACTGGTAGGCGTTCCAGATGTTGACCATGCGGTTGACATGCTCATCGGGCGAGGCAACCTGGTATTTGGCGAGCAGGTTGGTCCAGTGGTCGAACAGTTCGGCAAAAGCCGCGTCCACGTTGGCGGGTTGAAGGAATTTGGCGATAATCGGCTCGACGGTGCGCTTGTTGACCGTCTGCGAACCGGGCGGGTCGAATTTGTCGTCTTTGGGGTTTTCGTGGTAGCCAAGCAGGATGATGATTTTCTTCTCTTCGCCGGGCTTGAGCGCCACTTTGACGTGGTGCGAGCCAATCGGCTGCCAGCCGTGCGCTTCGCTATTGCCCGATTGGCCTTTTTCGACGACCTGGGGATTGTCCCAGCCGCGATAGGGGCCGAGGAAGGCGTCGCGCTGGGTGTCGTAGCCAGCCAGGGGTTCGGAGCAGGCGAAGTAGGCGAAGTGGTCACGGCGTTCGCGGTATTCGGTTTTGTGGTAGATGACGGTCGGCCCTTCGACTGCGCTATCGCTCCGCTCAGGGGAGGAGAGGAGAGCAATCTCAACCTGTCCAATCGAGTAGTTGCGCTGGAAGTTGGTGGCGTCGTCGTTGGCATCCCACAGGCAAAACTCGATGGCAGAGAACAGGCTCAGGTCGGCGCGCGCTCCACTCTGGTTGGTGAGAGTCACTTCCCAGATTTCGAGGTTCTCGTTGAGCGGGACAAAGGTGCGGGTGCGGACATTTATCCCCTGGTATTTGGATTCAATGACCGTGTAGCCCATGCCGTGCCGACAGGTATACTCGTCCAAACTGCGGCGGACGGGCATCCAACTGGGCGACCAGAATTGGCCGCTGGCGTTGTCGCGGATGTAGATGTAGCGTCCGCCCATGTCGAGTGGGGCGTTGTTGTAGCGGTAGCGGGTCAGGCGGCGCAGGCGGGCGTCTTTGTAGAAAGAGTAGCCGCCAGCCGTGTTGGACATCAGTCCGAAATACTCCTGCGAGCCGAGATAGTTAATCCACGGCAGGGGGGTGTCGGGGCGAGTGATAACGTACTCGCGGGCTTTGTCGTCAAAATAACCGTATTTCATAATGAGTTCTCCGTAAATATTTTTATGCCCTGAGCGGAGCGTTCTCCAGCGTAGTCGAAGGGCTTTTTTGTCAGATAGCCAGTCCTTCGACCCTTCGATACGGCTTCGCCACTCAGGGCGTCGCTGCGTGCTTCGCGCTGCTCAGCACTCCGCTCAGGACAAAATATGTAAACCTTACCCAACCCAAAAATCAAAGGCAAACAGTACCGCCGAAATGCCCATGGTGAAGGCGCTGGCGAGGGTCCAGGCGCGGTCGAAGGCCGGGTTTTTGCCCCAGGCGGCCAGGACGAGATAAATAGCCGGGACGGGCAAAACGTAGCGCGCCAGGCCTTGTCCGCCGCCGCTCAACCCCGAAAGGACGATGACCGCCAAACCGAACAGGGCAATGGCCGGGTCGCGGCGCAGGTAAATCAGGGTGGTGACGAGCGCCAGGGCCAGGCAGAAGAATTCGAGCGCGAAATACACCTGCGATTCAGGATGTTCGGCGGCATGGGATAACTGCCACGAGTAAGCGCTAATGGTTTGCGAAATGCCCAACTCGGTGCGGCCAAACCATTCCTGGGCCACTTCCCAGCCGCGCCCCAGGTCTGAGTAGCGCCAGGCATAATAGGACAGGCCGGGGAAGGTCGCAAACAGGGCTTGCAGGAAGAATTTCAGGGTGAGTTGTTCCTTAAGCGGGCGTTTGAAACTGAACGACATCAGCCAGCGGATTCCCAGTGGAACCGCCAGGGCTGCGCCGACGGCGCGCGTCCAGGGCGCAAAAATCGCCAGAAGCGAGGCCCAGGCCCAATGTCCGCGCTTGCTGAGGGCCAGCACCGTAAAGGTGATGCCCATGAACAGGCCCTCGGTGTAGACCATCGCCAGGAAAAAAGCCGAAGGGAAAATCAGGAAGTAGAACACCGCGCGCAGGCGGCCATCTTTATCGAGCGAATCGCGGGCCAGGTCGTAGAGCGCGAACATGGCGGCCAGCGTACCGAGCAGGGAGGTGATTACGCCGGCCAGCACGCCGCGCGCCAGGTCGGTCAGGTCGAGGGTAAAAGGTTTGAGTGCCAGGTAAAACGCCTGGATAAATTTTGGGTAAAGCGGGAAAAAGGCATAATTGAGCGAGCGTTCTTCGCCGGTCTGTTTGGACTTAACCCAGTCCATGCCTTCGCCGTCGTCGTCGTAGCCGTACAGGGCAATCGACAGGTAGTACTCCGAATCCCACGAAACCTGGGCATTCATGAACGGGTCGGCCAATAGCGGATTCTGGATGTGATTTTCGAGGGTCGTCTCCCCCGCCGACCAGGCGACGGCTTCATCGGGCCGCTCCAGGTTCAGGCGCATGGAGGTAACAGACTGAATGCCAAATAAAACTATAAACCAGCCCAACCAGATAAAAATGAGTGTAAAAATAACAGGGTTAATGCGCTTCATAAATGCCTCATTAGAAATTTCCAGAAGCCGTAATTGACCAACAAGTGTCCTTCGACTTCGCTCTTTTGCTTGTCATGGTGCTATTCTTTGCGGAGAACGAAGCGTATTTCGCGTCGCCCGCAGTCGAAAAACGCTCCGCTCAGGACTTGTAATTCCCAACAGGTGTAAGAAAAGGGAACGGGAGAGAGCACCGTTCCCTGCAAGGTCGAACCTATAAATCGATTATGGCCGTGATTTCACAACCGAGTCAATCGCGGTCAGCAGGGAATACTCATCGGTTGTATCTTGCGACAAAGTCCAAAACATAATGCCAGAAGCGCGACGCAGGGCCAGTTCGGTCTTGGCTTTTATGGTTGGGATGCCGTTGTAATGCTGCATGGCCCCGGCAAACTCGAAAGCGTCCACCTGCGCGGCGGCAGGATCGGCCTGGATCATCTTGCGATAGGGCACTTCACCAGGGCGGCTGTAAAACGGCACGCCCAGCACCATCTTTTCCACCGGCAAACCTCGCCCCTGCCAGTAATCGAGCGATTGCTCGGCCATTTCCATCGTCGCATGGGCCTCGCGAGAAAGATCGTAGACCATGAGATTCACAAAATCAAGGTACTCAAACGACTCCGCCGGAAACCCATCGGCATTGCTGCCGTAAGCGGGCACAGCCGTCGTCAATTGCACGTGATCCGGCAGGGCAGCGCGTAACTCGCGCATCAAGGCCAGGTAATTGCCATCCGAAACGCCCACCACCGGGTATTCCCAATCGATGTCGATTCCGTCCAGGTCATATTCGGCGGCATATTCCACCAGGGTCTGGACAAAGACCGCGCGAATGGCCGGGTCGGCGGCGATGGCTTCGAACTCCTTCTCAAGCCCCCACCCGCCGACAGCGACGAACACACTGACCCCATGCGCGCGTCCCATTTCGACGATTTTTTTCAACTTCCAGGGGTTGTAGACATCCCGAATGGAACCGTCGACGCGGGGCAGAATGAAGGAATAGTTAATGTGCGTTAGTTTGTCGTAAGGAATTAACTCCGGCACAATATCTTCGGTAACATAAGCCAATACCCGAAATTGAGCCGAAGAAGCGGGGGATGCCTTCTGCGGCAGGCATCCCCCAACAAGGAGAAGAAGAATGAAACTAACTCCCATCAAGAAAGAAGGTTTCATTACAACCCAATCAATCTATCCCCGAAAGGATATATAACGTGAGCGACTCTGGCGCTAAATCCAGCGTAGTAACGCCAGATAACATGGTCGACGCGGCCTGCTCGGCGCGATGAGTCGCGTCCAATTTCCAAACTTCAGCCAACCCGCCTGTGGTGTTTTCAAGGCGCAAATTGACTTTTTTGGCTTCAGAATTCAGGTTAATCACCATCACCGTCAGAGCGCCATCAGGGCGTTTGGCGGCATACACGCTGACATACTGCTGGTCGCTCGAAGCGTAGATGCGCTCAGTTCCAAAACGGCGGGCAAACATCTGAAAGGCCAATCCGGTGCTGTTTAGTTCAGAACGGTTCATCATGCCATATCTGCCGGTTACGGCAAACTGCTGGAGCATGAAGGTATCTTGATTAATCATGCGCCCGACCACATCGGCAAACCAGATGCCGTGAAAATGCGAATCTATTGTCCCTTCACCGCCAGCATTTTCCACCCATGAAGAATTGAACTCGGTAATCGCCACCGGCAGGTCTTTGCCGGTATTTTCACGGACAATCTCGTGCAGGCTGGGAAGCAGGGTATCCCACTCAGCGGAGTTGGCTCGCAGATCATCTTTGAGCGGCGCGCCACTCACCATAGACCGCGGAAAAGGATAGCGATGAACCGAAACAATATCCACCAGATCCGCGTTGGTTTTTAGAAAAGCCACCAGCCAATCGCTGTACTTTTGCCCATACTCCTCGGTCGGGTTGGCGATAAACTGGCTAACTTCCGGCCCGATCAACTGAATGGAAGGATCAACGGCTTTCATCGCCTGGGCAAAATATCGCCAATCAGTGGCAAACTGTTCCGGCGTGTAATCGGGCAAGCGCATACCGGTTTGGGAAGGGAACAGATCGGGTTCGTTGCCAATGCCCCAGTAACGAACTTTATATCCTTTTTCGATGTTAACGTACCGCACCATTTCAGCCGCTTCTGACGGGGTGCTAGCGACCAGGCGAACATTGAAAAACGGTTCAGCGCCCCACTGTTCGCAGAAAGCCATCAGCATATCAATCTGGGTTGCGGTGGGAGTATTCTCATCACCCCAGCGGCCACCAGGGAAACGCACAACTTTGATTCCCATGCTCGGAATCACTTCAAGCATGGTTGGAGGAACACCCAACCAGGGGCCCCAGTTGGTGCCATAAAAAACCGGGCTAATTGGGCCCAAAGGCTGACCCGCGTCTACGTACAATCCGCCGGGCATGGGTGAGGGCGCTGGCGTAAAGGTCGGCAATGGAAGCGCGGCATCGGCAGACGCGGGATCAGTTTCAATGGGGGCTTCAGCCTCCGGCTGGCTGGCTGGCGCGCAACCAGCCAACAGGCTGAAGAATAAAACGAACGCAAGAAAAAAGGAGAGGGAAGGCTTCATGCCCAAACAAAAAACCTATTTATCGACGCCGGTGATGACAATACCCTGAATAAAGAACTTCTGGGCAGCCAGGAAGAGCAGCAAAGGCGCAATCAAAGCCATCAGCGAACCAACCTGAATAAGTTGCGGTTGCGCGCCGTAAATGCCGTTGAAAGTAGAAAGCGCAATCGAAATCGGCCAATTCTCACGCGATGTTGAAAGATAAATCAGCGGGCCAAAGTAATCATTCCAGGCCCAAACGATATGGAAAACAGTAATCGCCATCAGTGCCGGGTAAGATTGCGGCAGAATAATCGACCAGAGTACCCGGAACGGCCCGGCGCCATCCATCATGGCAGCCTCATCCAACTCGCGCGGCAGGGTCATAAAATATTGGCGCAAGAGAAAAACATTGTAAGCATT
The DNA here is from genome assembly GCA_034411635.1 of Anaerolineales bacterium. Lineage (GTDB taxonomy): Bacteria > Chloroflexota > Anaerolineae > Anaerolineales > Villigracilaceae > UBA8950. The sequence continues at coordinate 4,864 of DAOUML010000122.1, read as the reverse complement.
GGCAAAGAAAGTAGGCACAATCAACGGCAGCCAGGTACCCACCCAGCCAATTTGCTGGAAGAACGTATAGGTTGGGATGACGGTTACAAAACCGGGCAGGAAGATGGTCGAAATCAACACGATGAAGAGGAAATCGCGGCCCGGAAAGCGGAAGCGCGCAAAACCGTACGCAACCAGGGTGCAAGACAAGACCGTTCCAACGCCAGTGGTGACTGCATAAAAGAAGGTATTCCAGAGCAAGCGCGGAAAATCGATCGTATTCCAAACTTCCGAATAGTTCGACCAGGTAGGAGAAAACTCCCAGGGGCGATCAAGCGAACGCCAGGCAACCGCGCAGGTAAATTCACCTCGATCAAGATCGTCGGGGTCGGCAAAGCCGCTGGTCTGCCTGCCTTTGGTGACAAGCCCCAGATTTTTTACTGTCGTATCATCCGGGCTTGCGCCTTCGCAGGCGTTCATCGGCACTTTGTACATCTCGATTTCTTTGCCGTTATATTCCATCACGGCAGGTTTCGCGGGCCAGATTGGGCCACCGACGATTGAAATCTGTTCTGTCGTCTTCAAGGATGTCATTATCATGAACAGGAATGGCATCAGAAAGAGTGCCAGAATGGCCAGCACAAGCGAGGTAACAAATAATGAGTTCAACCCATTCGTAAGAGTTTTTCTAGATAAGTTCATCGTTTGCTCCTTATGACCTGGAATCGCCAGCGTAATAAACCCAGTATTTGGCTGTGGCAAACAGGAAGACTGTCACAATTAAGATAACAATGAACAACAGCCACGACATGGTTGCGCCATATCCCATATTCTGGAACGTGAAAAACGTCTTGTATACATAAACGTTATAGAACATGGTCGCACCCCCCGGGCGACCTGTACCGCTGTTTATCACCAAAGGCACCAAGAAATATTGAAACAGGCCTACAATACTCAAAACGAGATTATAGAAAATAATGGGTGAAATGAGCGGAAAAGTCACATTCCAGAAGGTCTGCCAACCATTGGCACCATCAACTTTGGTCGCATCATAGAGTTCTGTAGGAACATTTTGGAGACCCGCCAGAAAAATCAACATGGCATTGCCAATTCCCCAGATACCCATAATGACATAAGTGGGATAGACCCAGGTTGTGCTATTCGCCCAGGTTGGCACCGATTCTTTCGGAACCCCCATCGACATCAAGATTCGGTTAATCCAGCCCGTTTCAGGATTAAGCACCCCGCCCCAGAGAAAAACCGCAGCAACAAAGGGGACAATGTAAGGCATATAGAACATCGTTCGGAAGAAATACGTTCCCACGAGATGTTTATTATTCATCAGCATGGCAATCGCCAATGGCAGGAAAATGCCAACCGGCAAAGCAATCAGGCCAAATCGGATGGTGACCCAGAGCGCGCCAGGAGTCTCACTGGCAAACCACATATCCGGGCGCAGGCCCAATTGCCCATCACCAAACATCTGCGTCCAGTTACTAAAACCAATAAACTTGGGCGAAGTCAAGATGCCATCGGTAATGCGCAAGTCCATGAAACTGAAAACCAGGCTGGCTACAAGCGGCAAGAACGTAAAGGCAATGAAGCCAACAATCCAGGGTGACATGAATGCCAGCCCCAATCGCATTTCACGCCGCGCCATGGGAGTTAAATCACGCAAGGCCCTCAGGCTTGGCAGTTTTGGCAAACCTTTCAGTTGTTCTAACATAAGCACTCCTTACTCTGGGGAATGGGGAAATAATAGTAAAAACATACAAAAAAGAAAAATGATTGCGAGAAAACCGGGCGGGTTGAAAATCAACCCGCCCGAGGCAGTACAGGAATACTTATTTGTTGTAGATGGTGGTCAGGTCGGCCTCGAGTTTTTCAACTTCGGCTTCAACATCGAGGTCGGGGGTATTGCGGATTAAGTCAGCCAGGGTGTCGATGCGGGCAAAGGCTTCATTCCAGTTCGGCAGGTATTGCTCGGCGCTGGGGGTATCAGGATAAGCGAGACCCTGAACGAAGACATCCCAGCTTTCGGCGGTCACGAACGGATAGTCAGCCGATTTGACAGCGAAGAAGGCGTCGGTCTTTTCAGCAATGGCGGGCATGGCGCCGTAGATAGGCAGAAGTTTGTCGCCACCGGTGGTGATGAGGTAAGCCAGAACTTCAAAGGCTTCGGCGGGGTTCTTGGTGCCTTTCCAGATGCGGAAGGTATCGGCATCGATACGACCATTGACTTTGCCGTTGGGGCCAATCGGCTGGATACCGAGTTGGAACTCGAGGCCGGCATTTTTGAAATCGCCCAAGCAGCAGGTGTACCAGGTCTGAGTCAGACCCATGGCGGCCTTGCCAGAGTTGAACAGATTGCCACCACCGAATTCAGGTGAACCAGCAAGCGGGCCATTGGCCATATAGGGTTCAGCGCCCCACATACCCTCGTGGTACCACTTCCAGGCATCCACCCAGCCAGCGGGGATTGCGGACTTATATTCGCCCTTGGCGTCGCCTTCGAAAATCTTGCCTGCGCCACCATAGAAGGTAGCAATCGAGTTGGCGTGCTGCCACTGGGCGTTGTAACCAACCTGAACAATGTTATTGGCGTCGAAGCCTTCTTCATTGGCGGCAACACCATTGACATCAACGGTCAAGCGCTTGGCAACTTCGGTCATAACATCCCAGGTCCAGTCGACCATTTCGCCGTCGAGTTCATACTTCTCACCATATTTCTGGGGAGGGTAAGCCAGGCCGGCTTCATCAAACATATCGGGGATGAAGAAAACAGCGCCAGGGAACACGGCAAAGGGCAAACCAACCTGACCTTCTTCGGTCTGGTAGAACTCTACCAGGGCCGGGTCGAAGATGGAAAGATCAAAACCAGACTGTTCGATGTAGGGCGCAACATCCAACCACTGACCGTAGAAGGCATTGGAACCACCCCAGCCAACCGGACCGATGATATCAGGGCCGTTGCCGGAAGCAATCTGGGTCGCCAGGGTATCACGAGCGGCATCGTAGGGGACGATTTCGAGAACAAGTTCGATGCGATCCTGGGAAGCATTGAAATCGGCCACGACAGATTCCTGAACTTCGATCTGCTCAGGATTGGTGCCAGTGCCAAGGCCAACGAACCAGCGAATTTGAACCTTGCCAGCAGCAGCAGGCTGCTCAGCGGCGGGTTGTTCTGCAGCGGGTTGTTCTGCAGCGGGTTGCTCAGCAGCGGGTTGCTCAGCAGGGGTCGTACCGCCGCCACAAGCGGCCAAAATCAGGGACGCGATGATGAGTAACATCGCAACAACAGAAAGTTTCTTCATGGTGATTATTCTCCTTTTTGGAAATGAGTGAAAACAACTGGACAGAAACGGTAATTTTGGGTTGGCTTTTTTATGTAGATGGTGGCTTACTCCTTTCATTTTTTGATTCAGATATCTCAAGAAGATAGATTGCACCCGCAAGATTCGCGAATGACAATTTCAGTGGGAAGCAGAGTCTCACAACGCGCTTCATTACTGCGCAGTAAGTTGAGCAACTGCTGGGCTGCCACACGCCCAACCTCAAGGGTAGGAGCGCGAACTGTGGTCAACGAGGGAGTCAAATAAGAGGAGGTACGCTGGTCGTCAAAGCCAACCACCGAAACATCTTGCGGAACGCGCTTGCCGCCATCGCGCAAGGCACCCAGCACGCCAACGGCGGCATCATCATCACCGGCAAAAACAGCGTCAAACTCCAGGCCATTCAAAATGGCGTCGGTAATGGTCATCGCCGCAATATGACGCTCAAACTCGCCGGGTAGAACCAGCAAGGGGTCATAGCCGATGCCATTCTCTTCCAAAGCCTTGCGATATCCTTGCTCGCGCCAATACGAATCTTGCTGACCTTCAGGCCCGCGCAGATAAATAATCTTCCGCCGGTGGTGAACCTTAATCAAATGCTCAACAATTTTGAAAGAAGCGGCCTTATTCTCAATATTGACACAAGGAATTTTCAAATCAGCGGGCGGGGTGCGGTAAACCATCACCATCGGAAACTCTTGCTCGTAAAGGCGGCGAATTTCATTTTCTTCGATGCTATCGGCGTAAACAATCAGGCCATCCGTATTGGTTGGCCCAAGCGGAATTCCCCCATGCTCGTTGCGCAAATTCAAATTATTGCTGGAAATTAACAGATTGATGCCATGCTCGCCAATTACCGACTCAATCCCATTTAACATTGGGCCGAAGAAATCGCCGTACATATTGAAAGAAATCATCAGGCCAATGGCATGGGTGCGATTGGTCGCCAGGTTACGCGCCGCGACATGCGGAATATAGCGCAACTCATCCATCACCGACTTTATACGCGCCGCCACGTCATCAGAAACCGGCGCGGTCTGGTTAAGGAACCGGCTGACCGTTGCAATCGATACATCGGCCTGGCGGGCAACATCTCGGATGGTGACTGACGAAGATTTACGAGTCATAATTTTCCGTGATACAATCTGTGCAACCGGTTACAGAAACCGTTTTCAGTAACCGGTTACATGTTAACCTTTTTTTAACAAAGAGTCAATACCCAATTTTCGGGTTTTCAGAAAAATCACCCCACTTAAACAGGAGCATTTATGTCCCCCAACCCTTTCACCATACCCAACATCCCCTGGGAAGAGCGGCCAACGGGCAACAGCGACGTGGTCTGGCGTTACAGCGCCAACCCCATCATCCCGCGCGATCTGATTCCCACCTCCAACAGCATCTTCAACAGCGCGGTTGTTCCGTTTGAAGGCAAATTCGCGGGCGTCTTCCGTTGCGACAACAAAAAGCGCGAGATGAACCTGCACGTCGGCTTTAGCGATGACGCCGTCAACTGGACTTTGGGCCACGACCCCATCGAATGGCTGTGCAACGAC
>DAOUML010000121.1:0-2304 GCA_034411635.1 Anaerolineales bacterium | reverse complement strand
GTCAAAGGCGGCCCGGAAGATGACGCCAACATCAAAGCCCTGCTCGATTCCGGCGCGCCGGTCTGCACCATCTTCGGCAAAACCTGGATGCTGCATGTGCTCGAAGTGCTCAAAACCACGCCCGAAGACAACCTGCGGATTATCGAGCAGTCGGTCGCCTACCTGCGCGGACAGGGGCGGCGCGTCATCTACGACGCCGAACACTTCTTCGACGGCTACAAAGCCGATAGCGCCTACGCGCTCGAAACGCTCAAAGCCGCCATTCGCGGCGGCGCGGAAACCGTCGTGCTGTGCGATACCAACGGCGGCACCATGCCCTGGGAAGTGGAGCAAATCATCCGCGAGATGAAGGCAGCGATGACCGGTCTCGATACGGCTGCGCCACTCGACCACCGTATCGATACGGCTGCGCCACTCGACCACCACCCGTTCGGCATCCACACCCACAACGATAGCGAAATGGCCGTCGTCAACGCCCTGGTGGCGGTGCGCGAGGGCGCAATCCAGGTGCAGGGAACCATCAACGGCATCGGCGAACGCTGCGGAAACGCCAATCTGGTCTCAGTCATGGCCGATTTGGAACTCAAAATGGGCTACAAATGCCTGCCCGAAGGCGGATTGGCGAAACTGGCCGATCTTTCGTACTTTGTGGCCGAGGTAGCCAACGTTACCCCCAACGACCACCAGCCCTTTGTCGGCAAATCGGCCTTTGCGCACAAAGGCGGCGTGCATGTGGCCGCCATGCGTCGCTCGGCGCAATCGTACCAACACATCGAACCAGAAAAAGTCGGCAACAAGATGCGCGTCGTGGTTTCGGATTTGTCGGGGCGCGGCAACCTGCTCAGCAAGGCCGAGGAACACGGCGTCGAGGTCGAGGGCGAGGAAGTTGTCCCCGTGTTGAACGAAATCAAAGAACTCGAAGCGCGCGGATTTTCCTTCGAGGCCGCCGAGGCCTCGGTGGCGCTGATGCTCAAACGCCAGGAAATGTACTACAAAGCCCCGTTTGAACTGATTGACTTTACCGTCAATGTGGATCACCGCGACAAGCGCGGCATCTTCGCCGAGGCAACCGTCAAAGTGCGCGTGCCCGGCTCAGACGAAGTCCTGCACACCGCCGCCGAGGGCAACGGCCCGGTCAACGCCCTGGATAAGGCCCTGCGCAAAGCGCTCCTGCCGCACTACCCCACCCTGGCAAATTTCCAACTGGCCGATTACAAAGTCCGCATTCTGGACAGCAACAATGGCACTTCGGCCCTGACCCGCGTCCTGATCGACACCCAGAACGGCACCAAACGCTGGACAACCGTCGGCGCCAGCACCAACATCATCGAAGCCTCCTGGCGCGCCCTGGCCGATGCGATTGAATACGGGCTTACCATTGCATATTAATTGTAGGGGCGCAGCAATGCTGCGCCCCTACGAAACGGATCATTCATGAACTTCAAAATCACCCTCCTCCCCGGCGACGGCATCGGCCCGGAAATCATCGCCGAAACCGTGACTGTGCTCGAAACCATCGCAGGCAAATACGGACATACCTTCAACTTCACCGAGCGTCTGATGGGCGGCTGCTCCATCGACAAATACGGCTCGTCCCTGACCGACGAAACCCTGGCCGACTGCCAATCCGCCGATTCTGTCCTTCTCGGCGCAGTCGGCGGGCCAAAATGGGACGACCCCAAAGCCAAAGACCGCCCTGAGCGCGGACTTCTGGCCCTGCGCAAAGGCCTGGGCGTTTTCGCCAACCTGCGCCCGGTCAAAGTCCATCCAGCGCTGATCGACTCGTCGCCGCTCAAGCCGGAAAAACTACAAGGCGTCGATATTCTCGTCATCCGCGAACTGACCGGCGGCTTATACTTCGGCTGGCCCAAAGGCCGCGACGTGAAAGATGGCCGCGAACGCGCCGTCGATACCCTCGAATATTACGATTACGAAATCCGCCGGGTGATGGAACTCGCCTTCAGCCTGGCCAAAGGCCGCAAGAAAAAAGTTACCTCCGTAGACAAGGCCAACGTGCTAGAATCTTCGCGCCTGTGGCGGCAGATTGCCGTGCAGGTCGGCGCAGAAAACCCGGAGATTGAACTCGAACACACCCTGGTCGATACCGCATCCATGCGCCTGATCACCGGCCCGGCCTGGATGGATGTGATCGTCACCGAAAACATGTTCGGCGACATCCTGACCGACGAAGCCAGCGTTTTGGCGGGTTCGATGGGCATGCTGCCCTCCGCCAGTTTGGGCGCGGGCAAAAACGGACTCTACGAACCGATTCACGGCTCCGCGCCCGATATTGCCGGGAAAGGC
>DAOUML010000120.1:0-2667 GCA_034411635.1 Anaerolineales bacterium | reverse complement strand
CCCGGGCCAGTTTTTCTTCTTCAATCATATAGAGCAAACCAGCGGCTTCTTCGGCGCTCAATTCGGATACCGGAATGGCAGCCAGTTCGGCGGCGTGGTCTTGCGTGCCGGTGGCCGATTGCGGCGTGGCTTGCGGATTGCTATTTCCGTTGCCGTTTCCATTGCCAGCCAGCGGAGCGGCGACCGCTCCCTGCGCCTGCGCGCCGATGACGTTGTAAGCGGCGGTTCCGATGGCCACCACCAGGATGGCACTGAAGATTCCGATCAAGATATTTCGTAACATGAGATTTTCTCCTTGAGAAATGTTTTTTGAGTGAATGTGGATGTCTGTCATCCAACTTGACCCCATGATAAGCCCCAAATGTAAAGAGAAATTAAATTTTTAGGCAAGTTTGTGCGAAATTTGTGACAACGTGGCGTTTGGGGATTGGTAATTCGTAATTGGTAAAGACATCGTAAAGCAAGTTACTTTCATTTTTTGTCACAGAGTTCACAGAGAATTCTCTCTTTCTTCTCTGCGAACTCTGTGACAATTTTGAAAACGGTAAAAGCTCAAAAGCTATTTTCACGCTGTAGTAAGTGGAGATTGGAAGTGGTCGTTTACACAATCTTCACATTTTCTTGTCACTGCGTACAACTTAAATTGATAAAACATTCCTATCTGTCCAATTTCTAATTACCATTTACCAATTACGAATTACCGGAGTACCCATGCCTGAAACCCCAACCCCTCCCCCCACCCTGATTGCCCGCCTGCGCGAACGCCTGATCCCCAAAGAATTCCCCAGCGACGACCGCGGGCGCATTCGCATGGTGGTCGATAGCCTCGTCCTGCACCTGCACCCATCCAAAGTGCCCGTCACCACCCTCAAGTGGACCTACACCTGGGGCCTGGGCGGCCTGTCCGCCGTCTTGCTGACCATGCTGATCGTCACCGGCATCATCCTGCTCAACAACTACACCCCCTCCGTGCCGCAAGCCTACCTCGACATTCTCGAGCTACGCTCCAACGTCTGGTTTGGCGAACTGATTCGCAACATCCACCACTGGAGCGCCAACCTGCTCATCGTGGTCGCCGTCCTTCATCTTATCCGCGTCTTTGCCACCGGCGCCTACCGCCACCCGCGCGAACTCAACTGGCTGATCGGCGTCGTCATGCTCCTGCTCATCATCGGCGCAAACTTCACCGGCTACCTGCTGCCCTGGGACCAACTCGCCTTCTGGGCCATCACCGTCGGTACGAGCATTGTCAGTTACGTTCCGCTCATCGGCGAAAGCCTCACCCGCCTCATCCTGGGCGGCCCCGAAGTCGGCGCGCGCACCCTGCTCAACTTCTACTCCCTGCACATCGCCATCCTGCCGCTCGGCATCTTCAGCCTCATGATGTACCACTTCTGGCGCGTCCGCAAAGACGGCGGCCTGACCCTGCCCAAATCGCTCACTCCCACAGAATCTGAAGAAAAGCCCGAGCGCGTTACCACCCTCCCGCACCTCGTCCGCAAAGAACTGGTTTTCGCCGTTGCCTGGATTGCCGCCGTGCTGGTTTTCTCCATGCTCGTCCCGGCTCCGCTCGAAGGCATCGCCAATCCCGATCTCTCCCCCAACCCGGCCAAAGCCCCCTGGTACTTCATGGGTTTGCAAGAACTCCTGCTCCACTTCCACCCGCTGGTCGGCGCCATCGTCATACCGGGGATAGCCGTTTTCGGACTTTTCCTGCTGCCCTTTGTGGATGTCCGTTTGGATAACGTGGGCGTCTACTTTCGCTCGGTGCGTGGCCGCGCCCTCAGCCTGCTCGCCGTTGGATTGGGCATTTTCCTGACCCCGGCCTGGGTCCTGCTCGACGAATTTATCCTCGACTGGGTCGCCTGGCTGCCCGGCTGGGACCCGTTGCTCTCGAATGGACTCATTCCCCTGGCCTTAATCGCTCTCGGCCTCTTCCTGCTCGACGATTGGATCACGCGCGGCCTGAAAGCCAATACCGAAGAGCGCATTCTATTCTTCGTCACCTTCCTGTTCGTTGCCTTCATCATCCTGACCGTTATCGGCGTCTTCTTCCGCGGCCCCGGCATGGCGCTGTATTGGCCCTGGGATATGCCTGCGGCAGTTCATTAGGCTGTCATTGCGAGGAGGGCGTAGCCCGACGCGGCAATCTCCGTTTAATCGGTGAAATCTTATCGATAGGTATTCACCGTGTTCAGTGCAGATTGCTTCACTCGCAAAAAAACGCTCGTTCGCAATGACATCCAACTTTAGGAGTTCCTCATGTCCGAATCCCCCTCCTCCCCCTCCCTCTCCCGCCGCGATTTTCTCAAGCTCGCCTGGGCATTCTTCGGTGGGCTGGCCGCCCTCGAAGTCGGCGGCATCCTGTTTGCTTACCTCCAACCCCGCCTGGCCGATGGCGAATTTGGCTCCATCATCAACCTCGGCGCGCTCGAAAACTTCCCGCCCAACTCGGTTACGCACATCACCAACGGGCGCTTTTACCTCGTCCGCCTGGCGGATGGCGGCTTGCTGGCGATGTACCACCGCTGCACCCACCTCGGCTGCACCGTGCCATACGACCAGACCAGCGGGCAATTCGTCTGCCCGTGCCACTCATCCGAATTCAACGGTCACGGCGAAGTCAAAAATCCGCCCGCCCCGCGCCCGCTCGATTTATTCGCCATC
>DAOUML010000119.1:0-4046 GCA_034411635.1 Anaerolineales bacterium | reverse complement strand
AAGCGCACCGTTACGTCGATACCGGACGCAAGCGCGGCAGTGTTGTGATTACCATCAATGCGGAGGCTTAATCCATGGATACCAAAATTATTATTTCTGGAACCTGGATTGTCGTCATGTTGATTTACCTGCTGGGCGATGTACTACGGTTGATGAGCGGCGACCTGGCAAAAATGATGGCCGAAACGAAATTCACCCCGTTTATGTGGTTTATCGCCGCACTGTTGATGCTGATTCCGATCCTGATGGTTTTCCTGACCCTGGTGCTGCCACAGCCCGCCAACCGCTGGGCCAACATCAGCCTGGCCGGTTTCTTTATCCTGTTCAACCTGGTCGGCCTGCCAACCTACCCCTCGCTGTACGACAAATTCCTGCTCGTGGTCAGCATGGTTTTCAATGGAGTCACCATCTGGTATGCCTGGCATTGGGCCTGAACTGAAAGGGGAGTGGCATTTGACGATTTTTGGTTTGCGCATTTATACCCGTCCCAGTCACAAATTGCGCTTTTTACAAGAGCATAAAAGCGCAATTTGTGACCACGGGCATTATATGCGCATAGCGTTCCGCCTACGCTGTATACATCCCCTCGCGATATTCTCTTGGCGTAACCCCCATCCATTTCTTAAATGATTTGCGAAAAACGCTCGGCTCCGAGAAGCCCAGCAGGTAGGTGATTTGCTCCACTGAATAGTTTTCGCGCAGGTATTTCTTGGCGAGCCGCTGGCGGATATCGCGCAGCAAGTCGCTAAAGACCATCCCTTCGCTTTCCAGCCGCTTTTGCAGGGTGCGCACGCTGACGGCCATCTCACGGGCGACTTTCTCGATGGAGAGTGACTCGTCGTCCAGATGCGCCAGGATGATTTTCGTGACGGCCTGGGTGGTGGCGTTATTGCGTTCCTCGTCTCGACGTTGCTCGACACCCATGTCTCGACGTTGCTCGACACCCATCTGAGCGATGAAGTCCTGGGCATATTGCTCGAAATGTTCCAGCAGGGACGGGTTTGCCATGCGGACAGGAAAATTTCCCATGCGCATATCGAGGGTCATTGAATTGTCTTTTTGCCCAAAATGAACCGGACAATTGAAAATGCGCTCATATTCGCCGCGCGATTCGGGTTTTGGGTAGGTGAAGGTCACTTCGAGCGGGTTGAGCGGCAGGCCGGAGAGCGTCCGTGCCAGGCGCACGCTGCTGGAGAAGGTTGCCTCGAAACAATGGCGCGACATCTTCGGCGCGTGTGGTGGCGTGAAGTAGACCGCGCGCAACTTTCCCAGACCGATCTCAACGCGGGCATCGATCATATTACCGATGATACGCTGGTAACGCCCCGACTTCTCGAAGGCCTCGCCGAGCGTCTTGCAATTCATCATCAGGTAGCCGAGGATGGACCAACTGGCGGGTTGGGCAAATTCGCCCATGTGCAGGCCAAGATACGGGTCGTGGACGTGCTCGGCGGCTTCATCCTGGATGCGCAGGTAGGTCTCAACCGGGATGTAGGCGTCTGGCGAGCGTACTGTCTCCGGTTCGATGCCCAGCGAGCGTAGGAAGGTGTCGATATCCACCTGGAGTGACTCGAGGTACAGGAACAGTTGCGCCAGCACAGTGGCAGAAACGGTGATGGGTTCGGGCGAGGTCATGCGCCAATCATACCTGATTTTTGCGCCATTTGGATTGGTTATGTTTATGTTGAAATCTGGAGGATGAGAGAAAACGCAATACAAGAGCGCCAGTCGGGATTCACTGCTGGCGAAGCCGGGAGTTGGGCAGTTGCACCCTGAATAGGCTTCCCTGCCCTGGCGCGCTTTGGGCGCTAATTTTGCCACCATGCGCCGAAACAATCTCACGTGCAATCGCCAACCCCAGCCCCGCGCCGTGTTTTTTTCCGCCCTGGCGGGCCGGGTCTGATTGGTAGAAACGTTCGAAAATATGCGCCAGCGATTCGGGCGGAATACCCGCGCCGCTGTCTTGCACCTGGATTTCGACGCCTTCGCCCAGGGCCAGCGTTCGTAACAGAATCTGCCCGCCAGCGGGGGTAAATTTCAGGGCGTTATCGACCAGGTTGGTAAAGACTTGCGCCAGCCGGTCGCCATCGCCGGTAATGGCCGGGAGCGCGGCCAAATCCACGTTCAGCGTTACCCCGGCGGCGCGCGCCTGGTGGGCAAAACGCTCGGCGACGCCGTTGACCAGCGCGTTCATATCGAGCGTGTCTCGCTTCAGGTCGGCGATTCCAGAATCGAGCCGCGCCAGGTCGAGCAGGTTGAGCGCCATGCGGTACATACGCCCGGATTCCTCGTAGATGATTTGGGCAGATTGTTTTTGCGCTTCGGGCGTGGCGGCGGTTCCATCTAAGATTGCCTGGGCGAAGCCCTGGATGGAGGTGAGCGGCGTTTTCAATTCGTGCGAGACGTTTGCCACGAACTCGCGCTGCGCCTTTTGCCCGGCCTGTACCCGTCCGGTCATCTGATTGAAGGCCCCCACCAGTTCGCGCACTTCCTGCGGGCCTTCCAGGGGCAGGGGGCGCGCATCTTCGCCGGAAAACGTGCGGGTGGCGTTGACCAGCCGCTGGAGCGGGTCGGCCACCCAGCGCGCCACCGCAAACGCCAGGAATAGAGCCAAAACCAGGGCTGCCAAACCGCCTACCAGCAGGGGCGGCATCAATTCATCGGTCAGAATGGTCAGCAAGGCTGCTTTGGGGCGCGGGACGGCAAGAACAAGAATCGTTCCGCTTTCCAGTCTTTGCGATTTGAACAACCACGGCTCTCCATTTACATCCATGGTGGTCTGGTTCAGGCGCGCCAGGCGGCGTAAATCGAGCGGCGGCGCGAGCGGGTCTGAATCGGCGATGACCTGGCGTTTTTCATCGAGCAGCAGGATGCGCACCTGAAGCGCGTTTCCCTGCCGGGCGAGAACTGTCTGGAGTCGCTGCGGCGGGAGATTGGCCCAATCGTCTTGCCGCGCCAGCAGCACCCCTTGCACCGCGTTTAATTTTTGGACGGCCTGCCGGTAAACCAACGGATTGCGAATCAGGTAAATGAGAAACACCACCGCAACGATGAACAGCGCGGCAGCAATCAGCAAGGCGTAGGTGAGCCACAGGCGGGAGCGAAGGGAAGTAAACATGTCCAAACCGTAAGGGGGAATTGGGATGAGCCGATTATGAATTGCCTGGCACCAATTTATACCCGACCCCTGTCACTGTTTCAATTTTGACCTGGCTGGCGGAGAGTTTGCGGCGCAGTTGGGCGATATGCACATCGACGGTGCGGGTCTGGCCGTAGAAGTCGAAGCCCCAGGCCTTTTCGAGCAATTGCTCGCGGGTGAAAACGCGCTCCGGCTGCTCTGCCAGGGTGAGTAGCAGGTCAAATTCCTGGGTACGCAGGTTCACGGGGAGTCCGTTCGCGGTCACTGCCCGGCGGGTGGAATCAATTTCCAGGCCACCGATTCGCATGGGAGCGGAGGCAATGTCCGGCTTTTTCTCCATGCGCCGCAAGATGGCTTTCACGCGCGCCACCAGTTCACGCGGGTTGAAGGGTTTGGTCAGGTAATCGTCTGCGCCGAGTTCGAGGCCGATGATTTTGTCGATGTCGTCATCGCGGGCGGTAAGCATGATGATGGGGACTTCGTTTCCTGCCCCGCGCAGGCGACGGCAGACCTCGAATCCGTCTAACCCGGGCAGCATGACATCGAGAACGACCAGACCAGGCCGCAGCCGCTGCACCGTTTCGATGGCTTGGTTGCCATCCCCAACCGATTCGGTCTGAAAACCGTCGCGCTCGAGGTACATTTTGGCGAGCGCGATAATGGAGGGTTCGTCATCGACGAGCAGGATGGTTTCCATGGTTTAAGGGCCAATCGCTTGGGGCGCGTTTTCAGAAGTCACTACGTTTCGCATGGGATTCTCCGTAAGGCCGGGATATCCCGATTTTACAATGAAAAGAGCCGTTCCGAAGGTTTTAACCTGGCCTTCGGGACGGCTCTTTTGATTTGATTACGGTCTTTCAGGGCGGGGGTTGGCTTCGCGCAAGGCTTTGAGCGCTTCGCGCAGGGC
>DAOUML010000118.1:0-9802 GCA_034411635.1 Anaerolineales bacterium | reverse complement strand
GGAAGTGGAACATTTTCCAGATGGCGAGCGGGCTGAATTGCGCGAAATCTACCTTCAGCGTGGTTACACCGAAGAGGAAGCCAATCAACTGGTTGAGATTCAAAGCCGAGACCCAGAACGATGGGTGAATGCGATGATGATAGATGAACTTGGCATGTTGAAAGATGAGAGCAGCCCACTGGTCAAAGGCGGAATCACACTTCTTGCTTTTGTTGTGGCGGGCGCAATTCCATTGCTCGTGTACTTGCTTGGCCTCGTCATGGACATTCCAACACAAGCCAATTTTCCGCTGTCAATCTCACTCTCGGCTCTGGCGCTTTTTAGTCTGGGCGCGGCCAAAGTGATGGTGACCAAACTCAATCCCTGGCGCAGCGGGTTCGAAATGTTGGTTGTTGGTGGCCTGGCCGCAGGCGTAGCCTATGCTGTCGGCGCATTGCTCAAAGGAATTGGTGGATAAGAAGCGAACAATCTGCCCGCCGAGCGGCAAAGTAAAAGTGACAATCTATTGGGGATGTTCACCTGCGGGGTGACTCCTGCCCTCGCGCGGGTCAAACCACTCGGCGTTTACCCGCCCGGCAAGTGGACGCAAATCGACCCGCAGCCTTTGTCCCGCTAAAGGAAAATAGACCAAACCGTAATTCCCGTCACTATCGCGTGTGGCGACGGGGTGCGGCGGGGGCGTTACATCCGGCAACAGATCGGGGGCCGGGACGCGGGAATTGGGGGGAGGAGAAGCACTCACTGGGTTAAAAAGTTCGACAAGTCAAGAAAATCTATATTAAGAATTGCTGGCTCTTTCACGCTTTTGCGGATCAAAATATGAAACGATACTAAAATAAGACAGGAAGATTCATCCTGATTGTTTTGAAAGGTTTGTAGAAAATTGATGCGCGCGCATAGAATTCACCTTTGGTTTATCTCTTTATGGCTGCTAATCCTGGGCGCGGCATACTTCTACATCTTCGCCGACCTGCCGAAAGTTAACTCACTCCCCAACCGCCTGAACACGCCCTCGATTCGCATTACCGACCGCAACGGCCAGCCGTTGTACGAGATTTTGCCCGAAACGGGTGGGCGTCATGCCGTACTCTCGGCTGATAATATCCCCGTTTGCATGAAACAGGCCACGATTGCCGTAGAAGACAAAAGTTTTTACAGCAACCCTGGCATTGATTGGCAGGGCATCCTGCGCTCCTTGTGGATTAATCTCCAGGGCGGCGAAACCCTTGCCGGCGGCAGCACCATTACCCAGCAAGCAGCGCGCAGTCTGCTATTGCCCGATGAAATGTTCGAGCGCAGCCTGCGCCGCAAGTTGCGCGAAGGCGTGCTGGCCTGGCAGATGACCCGCTCCCTGTCCAAAGACAAAATCCTGGCCCTCTACCTCAACCAGACTTTTTACGGCGGATTTGCCTACGGTATCGAAGCCGCTGCCCAAACCTATTTCGGCAAACCGGCTTCTGACTTGCTCCTGTCTGAATGCGCCTTGCTGGCCGGGCTTCCGCAAGCCCCGGCTTACTACAACCCATTCAGCAACCCAGAAGCCGCGAGCGAACGTCAGAAAATTGTGCTCGGGTTAATGGAGGCCAACGGCTTCATCACCGCCGCCGAGCGCCAACAGGCCGAACAAACCCCGCTTCGGTACAATTCCAGCCCCTTCCCCATCCGCGCGCCGCACTTTATCTGGATGGTTAAGTCCCAACTCGACCGACTCGACCTGGCCGGTGATAACAGCCTGGTCATCCGCACCACGCTCGATTTGAACGCGCAAACCCTGGCCGAAGCCGCCGTCGCCCGTCAAATCGCGGCGTTCAAAACCGAAACGGGAATCGACCATCGCGTCAACAATGCCGCAGTGGTGGTTCTGGATGTTGGCACAGGCGAAATCCTGGCCCTGGTCGGCAGCGCGGATTATTTCGACCACGCGATTGCCGGTGCGGTCAACATGGCAATTTCACCCCGCCAGCCGGGTTCCGCTTTCAAACCCTTCATCTACGCCGAGGCCTTTAATCCGTCAAACCCGCAACCCTGGACCGCCGCCACGCCCATCCTCGACGTGGAAACAACTTTCCTCGGCCCCGAAGACCAGGTTTATATCCCCAAAAATTACAATCTCAAAGAACATGGGCCTGTTCCGGCGCGGGTGGCGCTGGCATCTTCGCTCAACATCCCAGCGGTGCTTACCCTGCAAAAAGTGGGCGTGGACGAAATGACCCGCCTGGCCCGGCGCATGGGCATTGACTCGCTCGCCCAACCCACCGATTACGACCTTTCACTCGCCCTGGGCGGCGGACAAATGAGTCTGCTCGAACTGACCAACGCCTACGCCGTTTTCGCCAATCAGGGCTTTTTCGTCGGGCAGACAGCCATCCTCGAAATCCGTGACGCCGATGGAAATATCCTTTACCAACCCGAGCCAAGCGCCCAAACTCAAATCTTTGATTCCCGCGTGGCCTGGCTCATCAGCGACATTTTGAGCGACGACAATGCCCGGCAACTTGGCTTTGGCAAAAATAGCACCCTTAAAATTGACCGTCCGGCAGCCGTCAAAACCGGCACAACCACCAATTTTCACGACAATTGGACCATCGGGTATACGCCTGAACTTGTCGTTGGCGTGTGGGTCGGCAACAGCGACCGCCAGGCCATGCGCGATGTCGACGGCCTGACCGGGGCCGCGCCCATCTGGCAGGAAACCATTCGCGGCCTGCTGCGCGGCAAGCCCGCCGAACCTTTTCTCCGCCCCGATGGACTGACCCGCCAGGAAATCTGCGCCTTTTCAGGCCTTTTGCCAACACCGTTTTGCGAGATGACCCATCTGGAGTGGTTTCTGGACGAAACCCTGCCCACCCAGCCTGATACCGTCTATCGCCAAATCTGGCTGGACATAACCAGCGGCGGCCTGGCCGATGCTTCCACCCCCGCGCAGAATCGCCAGTCCATCATCGTTCTGGATTTGCCCATTCAGGCCCAGCGCTGGGCCAACGCCCAGGGACTGCGCCTGCTCGCGGATTTTTCGCCAAGCCCCGCAGCCAACACCAACCCCCTGATATTAATTTCCCCCCAGCCGGGGGCGCGTTACCAGATTTCGAGCAAGGTGGCCCTGGCCTCCCAGCAAATTCCGATTGAAATTCAGGCGGACGCGGGCGTTGCCGGGATTACACTCTGGATTAATGACAGTTTGGTTGAAACCTTTGCATCCCCGCCTTATCTGCACTGGTGGACATTAACCGAAGGCACCCACCGCATCCAGGCCAGGGGCGTGGATGCGGATGGGCGCGTGGTGGTGAGCGAGGTTGTTGAGATTATGGTAACGCGTTAATTCGCTGGTCGAGTAGCCCCGGCAGGGGCGTACACCTGCACTTGCAGCGCAGGTGCAAGTGTCGAGACCAATTCTTGCCAGATTAACAATCGTTTTGGTCTCGACACCTGCACTGCAACAAACGCCGAGGGTCGAGTAGCCGGTGATTTTCCGGCGTATCGAGACCCGGACCCGGTGGTTTCGATACGGCGACTGAAGAGCGTCGCCTACTCAACCACCTGCTCTAACCCAAATGAAACACTCTCAAAAGAGATATACCCTTATTACTTCACTGTAAACACACTCCCCGCCCCATGACCGGATACATCCGGGAAGTAGAACTGTTGCGCTGTAACCGGCAATACTTGAAACTCGCCAACAGTGCTGGCGCGGGCCAGGTAGGTGATGGTGTAGGTGCCGGCGGGTAAATAATCAGCCGACATGACCACCCGATCATCATAAATTTGTTTGTAGTAGAAATACCACCAGCCCCAGCCGTTGCGCTGGTAGTCACGCGGTTGGTAAACGGAAGGCACTTTTTGAGAGGTGAGCAGCGAAGCATCCACCGCCTCCAGGCCGGCCGGGAGCGGGTCGTCGAGAACGACGTAGTAGCGGCTTTCCGGCACGACCAGCGTAACGCGCACCTGAACCAGTTCGCCGCGTTCCACTTCTGTAATTGGGGTTTTCAAATCGTCGACATGATAATACTGGCGCGAGACGAGAATCCCCTGATCGAGGGCGGAAACATCTTTGACCGGGATGGAATAATCCATGTAAGCGCTATAGTACAGCACGCCGGGGCCGTCGCCGCGCGCGATGACCAGGGTGTTGGTTGCGTCGGCCAATAGTTTTTCCACCTCCAGGCGCAGGGAGATGGTTTCGGTCAACCGTTCATGGCTGGCCTGCCCTTGTTCGAGCAGGGTTCCGTTTAGGCCAAGCGCGTATTGATAATCGGTCTCGAACTCACCAGAAAGCGAAAGCCAGTTGGTCAGGGCCATCAAAGACCAGGCCGTTTCCTGGGTCGAATACCAGTGGCTGCCCTGGCGATGTTTCATCAGCCAGCGGACGGCGTCTGGTATCAGCGCATTCTGCGGGTCGACTTGCATCAGGGCATTCAGCGCAATCGCGGTCGAGCGGGTGTCGGTGTTCCAGTTCCAGTAATCGACCTGATTTTCAGACCAGGAAGCGCCGGCCGCCGATTTCTCTGCGGCCCCGCTGATATCAGAAAGCAGGGTTGCCAGGCGTTCGTCCTCCGGGTTATCCAGATGCATGGCCTGCATCAGCAGGGATTGGGCGTAAACATTGAGCGTAGCCCGGTTTTGATACAGTCCATTGATGCCGTTGGTGTTTGATCGTTCGCCGCGCGCCAGCACATACAGCGTAAAGGCCGCCCGGTTCTGCTCCCAGAACTTCAAAGCGCGGAAACTGGTTCCAAGCGAGTTTTCAAGATGACCCAAGCCGGCCTCCAGAACAGAATCGGGGACCGCGTAGCCCTCAGCCCTGGCCTCCAGCAGCCCCAGAACGACATAGGCCGTCGCCTGGGCCTGGCTTTCAGAGCCGGGCCAAAGTCCCCAGCCGCCATCCGCGTTCTGGTTGGAGACAATGCGCTGTAAAGCCGGCCCAATTTGGGCATCGAGCGCGCTTTGCTGCGCATCCGTTGCTTTACCGGCCAGTTTCAGGGCGCGCAGTGAAATCAGGTTTGGCAGGAAGCGCGAAACCGTCTGCTCGATGCACAGGTAGGGATAATCCTTGAGATAATCCAGCCCATCGACAATCGAAGCCGCCAGCGAAGGCGAGACTTCAAGATGAAGGCTGGTATCCGGGGAAACCAGGGATTGTGGCAGGAAAATCGCTTCGCTGGCAGAACCCGCCTCGCGCAAGACCCCCGAACTGCCCACCGTTTCGACAACGCGATAGGCCAAAACCGGAATGCCCTGCCCCGGCAGAGTACCGAGCGTTGGCCTGGTCGAATCCTGATAGTCGCGGCTTTCGACGCTGGCGACCAGGTCGACCCGCTGCGCGCCAGGCTGTACCGCCACCTGCCAGGTGACGTAAACCTGCTGGCGGGCCGGCACCGAAACGGCTTGTTTGGCGTCTGATTTCAAATCCAGCCCTTTGGCTTGTAAATCGACTTTCACTTCGAGATTATGGTCGGTATTGTTATGGATGACCGCGCCCAGCGTCGCCAGATCGCCAACGACAAAAAAGCGCGGGGTTTGCAGGTTAATTTGCAGCGGACGAGTGCTGAGCAAGTCGCTGGTCGTCTCGCCGACGCGCGTATCTTTGGTCACTGCGCGGGCTTCCATTTGCCAGGTAGTCAGATTGTCAGGCAGGGTGAGGGTCACCTGGGCCTGGCCGTTTTCATCGGTCAGCACCTGGGCTTGCCAATAGGCGGTATCTTTGAAATCCCCGCGCACGGTGACGATGCCGGAAGGAATCCCGCCACCGCCGCCGCTGCCTTCGCCATCCGGGACAACTTCCTCGTAATTGGCGTTGAATTCTTCGGCATTCAGCACCAGCCCCGAAGAAGTCATCACGCCCAGTCCGCGCTGCGGGTAGAACGCCTCCAGCAGCGGCGGGTTAACGGAAGGAGCCAGGGCCAGCACTGCTTTATCGACCAGAGCCAGCGAAACGTCGGCCTGAACCGGGTTTCCATCCACATCTTTGGTGCGCACGGTATACGTCACCTTGTCACCGGGGCGGGCGGTTTTTTTGTCGCTTTCCAGGCTGACAAAGATACGCTGGCGGGCAGGGTTGATATTAACCCGCGCCACGCCCATCTTGAAATCGGGCGGCGTTTCGCCATCCGCGCTCTTGACCACCATCACCGAAACATACATGACCGGCGCCATATCAGACGTGATGGGCAGTTCGTAAATGGTGCTGTTGCTCTCGAGGGTAACAACTTTTTTCTCGTAAATGTGTCCGCGTTCAATCGTAATCAGGGCCTTATTTGCGCCCTCGAAAGGCTGGGCAATCAGGATTTTGGCCGTATCGCCGGGGTTGTAACTGTCTTGATCGACGATTAATTCAAACGAGCGGTCATTGGTCTGACGCCAGGGGACATAATCGCCGCTGGAAACCCAGACATAGGCAGACGCTTTGGATTCCCGACCCTCAGCATCGCGGGCCGTTATGGTGGCCTTGTACTGGCCCCCGCGCGGCGGCGTGAACGAGACGGTCGCCAGACCGTTTTCATCGCTCACAGCCGAGGCGTTTCCCGCCGGGACGGTTTGCACCGATGTCTCCCAGCGCGAGACGCCGTTATCGTCTTTGCGGACGACGCTATGCCAGCGCTGCTCGGCAAATGCCACGCTGACGGCCTGACCCGCCAACGGATTCCCGTCCATGTCAATCGCCACCAGATTAAAATCCTGCGCTTCACCCTGTTTACCGACATATTGCTCCGGGCGAATTCCGGCATGAACGGCGCTGCCGAGCACGGTCAGGCTGGTACTGCTGCCCACCAGACTGCCGCCTACATCGGTCACGTTGGCGTAAAAAGTAACGGTCTGGCTGGTGTTCTCTTTTTCAAGCGTGATGATTTCGGTCAGTTCAAAACGGCCATTCTCGTCAGTCTGTCCCTGGCCCGATTGGCGAACCGGGGGCGCGTCAAATCTATCGCCGTCAAGATAGTAGTCAAAATCGTCAAAACTGTATGGACTATATTTATCTGGCGGGGTGTAAAAATAAGGTTGGGCTTCCAGATACCAATCGACGGCGGCATTCGCCAGGCTGCCGCCGGAATAATAGGCAGCCTCCAACGCGAATGCGGCCTCCTCGCCGTTCAGGATGATTCCCGGTGTCGCGCTGGAGGTCACCGCGAACTGCGGCTTGACATACTCGGCCACCCGGAAAGAGGAGTAACCCAACGCTGAATCGCTTGAACGCGACCGGCGCGCTTCGATATAGTAGTTCCCTACCGGGGCATCTGCGCCCAGGTCATATTGGGCCGAGAACGTGCCATTCTCCGAGATGGACACATCGCCGCTAAAGACCTCGCCCTGCTGGTTGGTAATGCTCAAATAAACCTGTTGCAAATTGGGCAGGCTGTAGCGCAAATCATCCGATTCGCGCAGAATACCCTTGATATAGACCGGCTGGTCGGGGCGATAGAGCGGCCTTTCGGTGTAGAGATAGGCAAAGGTATCTTGTACCGGCGTCCAGTAATCGACCCACACCCCAAACTGGCCCATGCTGACCCCGGTTCCCCAAGAGTTCGAGGTCATCGCAACATAAGTCTCGTCATCGGCGCGCGCATAAGTGACCAGTTTTGCGTCGGGCAGGTAGGCAAGGCCGTTCCTGTCGGTAACAGCCTTGCCGATCGTTTTCAGGCTGTAGTCATAAAAAACCAGTGGGACATTGGCAACCGGCTGGCCTGTTTCCGAATCGACCAGCCAGGCCAGGGCTTCGGTTTGGGTGGTCTTCAAGGTTAGGTGGGCGTTGGCGACGATAAAAATAGCCCCGCCCCGTTGCGATTTGTTGGCTTGTTGGGTTTTCGCATTAAAAGACAGGTAGTAATAGCCTGGCGCAAGCGGCTCTTTTTCGTCCAGTTGCAGGCGGATGCGCGCAAACCGGTCTTTGACGGTGCTTATCTCAGGCTGCCAGTTGCGCAAGGCGGTTTTGCCGGGCCGAAAAGCATTGACATCCTTACTGCCATCGGCCAGCGGTACAAAAGTATTAAAAGGCAGTTCATAAAGCGAAAAATCGACTGATTCGAGGTTGGTATGCTCAAAGAAAAAGTACTGGTCGCTTTGTGGACGGAATATCAGCGGGTAATAGGGGGTTAACAGGTTGGCTTGCGGACTTAACCCGGCTGTCTTAAAACTGAACGAATACTGGGACTGAATGGCATTGCCATAAATATCGGTCATGCCCGGCAGAATACGAATGACATAATCGGTGGAAGGTTCAAGGCCGAAAATGTCCAGCCGGTTGGAATCTTCGCGGTAAAACAAGCGCACTGGTTTGGCGGGGGCCGGTAAAACCTGAACGCGCCCACTCATGCTGTCAAAATTCATGCGCGTATTGAAGGCAACGCTGGCGAGCGACGAGAAATAATTGGGTTTCCCCTTACCCGGCTCAACGGCGCTGATGGCGGGCAAGGACAGGGTTGACAATTTAATGGCAAACTCATCACGAAGCAGGCCGCCATCTTCGGCCTGGGCGGCAGGCGCAATCGACACCGTGTAAAAACTGGCAATATCGAGAGGCCGGGTTGGGTTAAGGGTCAGGGCGGTTGAATCTTCATTCCAATTCAAATCAACCGCAACATTTGCCCCGGTTTCGATATTGACAAAGGTTATCGCCTGGGCAACGCTTTCCTGATTCATCGATTGGTTGAAAATCACCCTGAAAGCCTGGTCGAGCAAAACACCTTCGACGGTATCAGAAAAGCCGCGTCCAAAATCCGGCAGGACAAAATCGACCACCTGCGGGGCGTCGGTGGAAAAACTCCAGGAATACGCCTCGCTCAGGGTGACGCCGGTCGTATCCTTCAAATTGGGGCGAAGCCGGAGCGTATATTTTGTTCCGCTGGCCAGGGCGACCTCGGGCTGGAAGACATACACCGAGGAACTGACCCACTCGCCGCTGCCCTGCACTGGCGGCTGGATGCTGATGGGCGGCTGCAATTTCTCCTGTTCGCTGCGGGTCATCAATGGGATGACCGGTTTGTTGAAGATGACGGTAATTGAAGTGCTGCGGTTCACGTTTTTTGCGCCATTCAGTGGGAATACCTGACCGACAATCAATTCATCGGTGACGCGAAAATCAAGCCGGATTTCATCGGGCAGAGATTCGCCAGCCAGACTTATCGCGCTTAACCCAAAAACGCCGCGATAGGTTTCACCGGCTTGCAAAGCGTTGGCGGGCTTAAATTGGAAGGTACGCTCATTCCGCCAGGTCGTTTCCCCTTTCAAAGGCTGGCCGGTGGAATCCAAAAACGCCCAGGCTGCCGATGTTTTTTCCTGATTCATGGGCCGGTCGAAGGTTAGTTCGATAGTCGGCCTTAGGCCCAGGCGTTCCCCCGGCAAGGGCGATAGCGTAACAATTTGCGGATAGGGTAAAGTGGCGGCGTCGACGTTAAGTTGTTCAGGGGTGGGAGTCAAGGAAGGCATCGGTGTGATGCCTCCACATCCGCTTAAGGCCCCCACAACGACGATTGCCAGCAAAGACAGGCAACACAAGATTCTAGTTTTCATTTTTCCTCTTGGGCAACGGCCCATATTTGTCCAGATGAGATAGTATGTTACCAAGACGGAAAAATGTCAAGAGATGTTCCTGATATCCTTGATGAATACGGCCAGGCGATGGCTTGATACAACCGCCCGGAAAATTTGATATGGTCTGTCTTCTTTATCCAGGCATGAATACTTGCAACCACCGGCAACTATGTTTTCTCGGCCTACCTTTGGATTCTGGCCGAGCCGCCTTTGGCGAAGGCGCGCACCTGGTCAACCGTCGCCATGGTGGTATCGCCGGGGAAGGTGGTCAGCAGCGCGC